>JANSXG010000178.1 GCA_024743075.1 bacterium
ACCGCCCAGAGCAAGAACGAACCAGACAAGATCTACTTCGAGACGCCACTTGCTGACCACGCCGATCGGGAGCAACGCGGCGATTCCGAGCGCGCTCATGGCGGCCAGCCACGCGATGACATCGCGCAGCGTCATGCCGTCGCGCCGGTTGTGGACGAGCCCCCGGATCGCGAGCCCGAGCTTGGCCGGAAGGACTGACAGGAAGGTGGCGATGGCGTTCACGCCGATCACGCTGAGCGGATCGAGCCGGCGGATCGGGCGCGCGACGACCCAGAACATCAGGCCATTGAGAACGATGCTCAGGGCCGAGAGGCCGACCAACGAGAGCGTCAGGTGGAGCGGGGCGTTCAGGGCCCGGTCGAGTTGCTCGCGGTTCTCCTCCGAGAACACCACCCAGAGCGCCCAGCCAAGAAGGCCAACGCCGATCAGGCCGCCAAAGACTTGGACGACGACCTGCAACGCCGAGAGTTCGCGCTTCGGGTCCACAGCGTGATGCTGGTGCTCGGAATCGGACGGGTGATCGTTCATGGGCTGAAGTCACCATCGACCGATTCGTTCCGTCGTCTGCGACTTGATCGGCAAGTCTAGCCGAGTCGCCTCAGGGCCTCGATCCGCTGCTGGGTGGGCGGGTGCGTCGCGAAGAGGTTCGTCAGCGAGCGAGCGCCGCCCGCGAGCGGCTCAACGATGAACAGGTTGTTCTGGGCCGGGTTCGGCTGGCGGAGCGGGACGCGACGCGACAGGGCGTCGAGGCGGGCGAGGGCGGAGGCGAGACCATCGGGCGACCCGGCGATGCGGGCGCCCTCGGCGTCCGCGGCGAACTCGCGGCTTCGCGAGATCATGGCCTTGATCAGCGCCGCGCCGACGGCGGCTCCGATGACGACCAAGATGGTCACGAGCGGGTTGCCGCCCTCGCGACGGCCTATGCCGAGGAAGAAAAACCACTGAGCGACGAACGCGAGTACGCCGGCGACGGTCGCGGCGATGGTCGAAGTCAGGGTGTCGCGATACTTGATGTGGGCGAGTTCGTGGGCGATCACGCCGTCGAGTTCGGCATCGTTCGTGGTCGAGGCAAGCCCGCGCGTGACCGCCACGGCGGCCTTGCGAGGCGAGCGACCCGTGGCGAACGCGTTGGGGGCATCGTGCGGGCAGAGGTAGACACGGGGCATCGGCAGCTCGGCCCGCTGGCTGAGCCGGACGACCGACTCGTAGATGCGCCGCGTATCCACGCCGGCGATCCTTCCGGAATCAGGCCCGATCTCACGGCCCTGCATGGCGCGAATCGCGATGGTGTCGGAGAAGTACCAGGCTCCGAAATTCGTGACGAGACCGAAGATGAGGCCGATGATCAGCCCCCCGGTGCCAAACTGGTATCCCACGATCAGGAAGAGGGCGAGCAGGGCGGCAAGCAGGCCGGCGGTCTTGAGGTTGTTGACGAGGTTATGCATAGCCGCGAATCAAATGCGATCGGTGTGCCATAGTCGAGGGTTGGCCGGAGCATGCGGGACGGTTGTGAGTGCTGCCAACCCTGGCCGTGCGGCCATCGCGGCTGTCAGTCTGGCAGGTCGGCGCGCACAAAAAAGCCGCGGACACAAGGCGTGCCCACGGCCGGACGGATGCCAATGCAGCGGATCGAGTCAGCCGGTGGGAGCGTTGTCGTCATCGCCTTCGCCGTTGAAAAACTCCTGTCGAGTTTCATCCACGGCGGTAGTGATGTCATTCCAACTCCGCTCAAGGCCGACTTTGACCTCCGCCCACGCGGCGCCGGTTTCGGCCTGAAGGTTTGTCAGCGCGACCTCGAACTCGTTGCGCTGCTGCTTGATGGCTTCGATGCTTTGGTTGTACCGCTCGCGTGCGTCCTCGCCGAGGTCTTCCGCTCGCTCGTCGAGCAGGGCGATCTGGCGGTTCAGCTGAGCGATCTGTGACCGCATCGCCATCTGGTACTCGTCGATAACCGACGTGTTGTCCGGGATGGTCGACGATTCGCCGCGAGTTTCCTCGGTTTCGCTCTCGCATGCACCGAGCGTGAGCACAGGAGCGAGAAGGAGCGAGGAGAAAAGAACACGGCTTTTCGGGTTACCAAAAAACATGAAAGACTCCTTCCTGAGTCTTGTCGCGGATCTCGACGGATTCGATTCGTTGAACCGACCGTCTTTTCGTGCATCATCAGTCTCGAAGCACTTTGTTGATCCGCTCAGCCGCGGCGTCGGAAAGGTCGTCCCACCCGTCTTGAACGGCCTCGTTGAGTTCGTCGAGTTTCTCTTGTGTCTTTTTCGAGGATTCCGATTGCTTCTGGGCTGCATCGGCCTTGAACTCCGCAAGCTTCGCCTCGAGATGCTTCCGCTTGGCCTCGACGCGGTTCTTCAACTCCTTCTTGTTTGCTGTAGTTGCCATAGGGCCACTCCTCATCTGAATGAATTTTCACCTAGAAAGAACGAGTGTGCGCCGCAAGTAGAAAACAGGCGCCGCATTAAACACTAGCGCCCGCTTCGGGTTCATTCCAGTTGGACGGTTCGCGGCTACAGGCGGGATGTTGCTAGCGACGCAAGTTCCGACCGCTCGGAACGGGCGAGCATGACGTGCCCGACCGCGCTCGCGCCCTTCATCCGCTCGACGAGATACGACAGCCCGTTCGACGAGGAGTCGAGGTACGGGTTGTCGATCTGCTCGATGTCGCCGGTGAAGACGATCTTCGTTCCTTCGCCCACGCGTGAGACGATCGTCTTTACTTCGTGCGGCGAGAGGTTCTGCGCTTCGTCCACGATCATGAACTGGTGGGGGATCGACCGGCCGCGGATGTAGGTGAGCGGCTCAAGCACGAGGCGCCCGTCGGCGATGAGTTTCGCGACGCGCTGCTCGGTGGTGTGGCTCTCGGCGGACTGGAGCGGGTGGCCGCGCGTCGAGAGCAGGTACGCGAGGTTGTCGAAGATCGGCTGCATCCAGGCGGTGAGCTTCTCGTCCTTGTCGCCGGGCAGGTAGCCGATGTCGCGACCCATGGGCATGATCGGGCGCGCAACAAGCAGCTTCTCGTACGCCTCCTCGTTGAACACCTTCGCCATGCCCGCGGCGACCGCCAGCAGCGTCTTGCCCGTGCCGGCGGTGCCGAGCAGGGTGACGAGCTTTACCTCGTCGTCAAGCAGCAGGTCGATGGCCATCGTCTGTTGCACGTTGCGGGCCATGATGCCGAACACCGGCTTGCGCGGGCTGCTGATCGGGATCAGGTGCTCGGTGTCGGCGAGCCGTCGCCCGAGCCCAGTGTGCCCCTCATCGACCTCGTCAATCAGCAGCACGAACTGGTTCGGTTCGATCTCCTGCGTGTAGCTCGTGCCCGCGGCGTCGGTGTGCGTGAGCACCTCGTGGAGCTCGTCGAGCGGGAGCATCTTCTCCGAATACAACTGGTCGATCTTCTCCCCATCCACACGCAGGGTGGCGTAGCCCTGGTACAGGTGGTCGACGTCGACCTTCTGGTTCTCGAAGTCCTCGGCGGTGATCTCCAGCGCGTCCGCCTTGATGCGCGCGTTGATGTCTTTGGAGACGAAAACGACATGCTCGCCTTTCTCCTTCAAGGCGAGCGCCGAGGCGATGATGCGGTTGTCGTTGGTGTCCGCGCGGATGGCGGCGGGACGCTCGTGATCGACCGCGTCGATCCGAAGCGAGCCGGACGGCGGGTCATTGGGGCGCCTGTCCGGGTTGTTCGAGGCGGGCTCGATGCCGTCCGAGAGCTGGACTCCCTCGATCAGGCGTCCGCGGTTGCGGAGCATGTCGAGGTAGCGGATGCACTGGCGCGCATTTCGCCCGACATCGTTCGAGACCGATTTGAACTTGTCGATTTCCTCAAGGACGGCGAACGGGATGACCACGTTGTTCTCTTCGAAGACGAAGATCGCCGAGGGGTTGTGCAGAAGGACGGAGGTGTCGATGACGAAGGTCTTGACGGCGATGTCTGTGCTCCCTGGGATGGTTGTGCGCGAATCGCTCGCGGGGCGGCCCTTGCTTTCCGGTGCGTGATGCTTCCGGATCATCTCTCGGCTCCCTTCCGTGGGTGTGGGCGGCGGCGTCGCTCCGCGACGCGTTTCATGGGAATCTACAGCGCGCAGTATCGGGAAGGAAGCACGAAATCCGTCGAAATTCGGATTCGTGCGGTCCGAACCGGGGCTGCGGGGTCGAATGGGCGCGAGATTTCATACGCTCTTTGCACCGAATTGACGCGAACACGCGAGGAACCTCATGCAGGCAAGACAACTCATTCAGGCCCTCGACTCCATCGCCCCAACCCGGCTCGCCGGGGGCTGGGACAACGTCGGCCTGCTCATCGGCGACCCCGAGGCCCGGATCGAGGGGCCGGTGTTCGTCACCCTCGACCTGACCGATCCGGTGATCGACGAGGCCGTCGCGAAGAAGGCCGGGTTCGTGGTCGCCTACCACCCGCCCCTGTTCCACGCGACCAAGCGCCTCGACACGAGCGAGCGGACCGGTCGCACGGTGTTCAAGCTGCTGCGCGCCGGGGCGGTCGGTGTGTACTCGCCCCACTCGGCCCTCGACGCGGCGCAGGGCGGGCTGAACGATTGGCTCATCGAGCGTGCGACCGATGGCGGGACGCCCGGCGAAGTCACCAACCGGCGCGCGCTGGAGCCGACATCGATCGGCGGCGGCATGAAACTGGTCGTCTTCGTGCCCGAGGACGATGTCGACGCCGTCCGGAACGCCCTGCACGAGGCGGGCTCGGGCGTCATCGGTGATTACGACCACTGCACCTACGCCTCCGAAGGCGAGGGCACGTTCCGGGGCGGCGCGTCGACCACCCCGGCCATCGGCGAGAAGGGGCGGCTTGAACGCGTGCGCGAACTGCGTCTCGAAACGGTGGTGCCGCCATCGCGCGTTGCCGAGGTCGTGCGAGCCCTGCGCGAAGCGCACCCGTACGAGGAGCCGGCGTTCGACCTGTATCGCGTGGAGTCGCACCCCGACGCGTCGCTGGGCGCGGGGCGTGTTGGCGACCTCGCCTCGGCGCTGAGCGCCGGAGCGATCGCGAAGAACCTCGCGAGACACTTGGACCTCGACGGCGTGCGTCTGGCGAGCGCGCTTGGAACCGGTGCGGACCGCCCGATCACGCGGATCGCCTGCTGCCCCGGCGCTGGCGCGGGGCTGGTGGACGCGGCGATTGCACAGGGCGCGGAACTGTTCATCACCGGCGAGATGCGCCACCACGAACTGCTCAGCGCGACCGAGCGCGGGCTCACGGTTGTCCTCGCGGGGCATACCAACACGGAGCGCCCCTACATGTGCCTGTACGCGGAGCGCATCAAGCGCGAGACCGGGCTCGAGGTGGTGGTCAGCGAGCGGGACCGGTGCCCGTGGGAGTGGATGAGCTAAGCCGGCTGCTTCGACCGGATGTACTCGTCCAGCGCTTCGAAGTCCTTGCGTATCGCCTTCTTGAACATGCCGCACATCGGTTTCCCGAGCAGTTTCGTCATGCAACCGCCTCCTTCGATCCTCGCGTCCATCACCATGCGTGTGCCGTCGCCGTCGGGCTCGAAGCGGTGGTCGAAGTCGTAGGTCGAGCCGCGGCAGGAATCGACGTGCAGCGAGATCGCGCGAGGCGGGTCGTAATGCGTGATCTCAAAGACCTCGGTCGCTTCCTTGCCGAGGTACTTTCGGGTCTCGGAGATCCGCGTGCCGACGCCGAACTGGCCGTCCGGTGACTCGACCCCGCTGCGAACGAAGTTCTGCATCCAGTGCTTGAACTGGTTCGGATCGGTCATCGCCTCGAAGACCTCTTCGGGCGTGCCGTTGAAGTGATGCGACATCGAGAAGCTAATGGACATAGGCGGGTTCCTCCGGGAGAAGGGTGACACGGGATGACCGGC
>JANSXG010000004.1 GCA_024743075.1 bacterium
CAGATCCTGGTGAACGACAACCAGGAGGGCAACATCCAATCCGTCCGCGAGGAGCCGACCGAGGTCACGAACCAGACCGCAGGCGCGCCGACGACGACCAGCCAGGGGCCGTCGGTGGAAGCCGGTACGGAACTAATCGTCCGCCCTCAGATCGCCGGAGACAACTCGGTCTCCCTGAACTTCGCGATCGAGGTTTCCTCGTTCGATACATCGGCGCGTCGCGGCAACCTGACGCCGCCGAAGCAGACCGAGTCGTACAACAGCGTGGTCTCCGTCCCCTCGAACAGCACGATCATCGTCGGTGGCTTCCGCTTCGAGGAGATTTCCGAATCGATCGACAAAATCCCGCTGCTCGGCGACATCCCGCTGGTCGGGGAGTTCTTCAAATCGACGACCAAGCGCGACCAGTCACGCGTGATTTATGTGTTCATCACGCCAACCGTGATCTCGGAGACCGGCCAGCGCGACCTGCGCCTGCTGACCGACGGCCCGCTCCGCGAGGCCGAGGTCGGCGACGGCCGCGACCAACTCGAGCCGGCGCACATCCCGCTGAGCTCGATCCGCCTCGACGACATCCGCCCGGATCTCATCGAAGCCGGTGTGCTTCCGTCGTCCAT
The DNA here is from genome assembly GCA_024743075.1 of bacterium. GTDB lineage: Bacteria > Planctomycetota > Phycisphaerae > Phycisphaerales > UBA1924 > JANSXG01. Next base: position 618 of record JANSXG010000004.1, read on the forward strand.
CGGATCGGGAACGGACTAATCCAGGCATGGCCAACCCCAACGGAGCACAACCCGCTGCACCCGACCCGATGATGCCCGGCGCTTCGGCGTCGATGGGCCGGCTGGCGCGCATGCTCGCGCCGATGCCGCTCAAGGGCGAGCAGCTCGCGCGGTTCGGTACGCTGCCCGGCGCCGATGAGGACCCGTGGGACGTGATGCTCGCGGCGATGGCGATGGACGAGCAGACCGCGCTCGAATCGCTGGCCCAGCGCCTCAAGATTCCCTTCGAGGCGGCGCCGAAGAGCCACGATTCCGCCGAGGTGTTCTACGAGCGCGTGCCGGGCGCGGCGGCGCGGCGTCACCACGTCGCGGGCCTGCGCGCTTCGGATTCCGGGTCGGGCGCGATGATTGTCGCGACGGCGCAGCCGATGCAGCCGGCGGTGTTCAGCATGCTCGAGCGCGTGCTGGGCATGCCCGTCGAGATCGTGCTCTCACCTCGGGCTGCCGTCGGCGACCTGATCAACCGGGGCTACGAGCAGAAACAGGACCTGGTCACCGAGATCGTCGAGGACATCCCGCTGGACGAGTCGGCGATCGAGTCGGCGGCGAGTTCGCTGTCGGGTTCGACCGACCTGATGTCGCTGGCCCGCCAGACGCCGGTGATCCGGCTGGTGAACATGATCCTGTTCGAGGCGCTGCGCCGACGCGCGAGCGATGTGCACATCCAGCCTCTCGAAAACACGCTGCTGATCCGCTTCCGCATCGACGGCATGCTCGTGGACGCGTTCAGCCCGCCGCTGACGCTCGCGCCGGCGATCAATTCTCGCCTGAAGGTTATGGCGGAGCTGGACATCGCCAACCGCCATTCGCCGCAGGACGGCCAGACGACCGTGCGCATCGGCTCACGCAAGATCGATATCCGCCTGTCGTGCATCCCGACGATCTACGGCGAGCGGCTTGTGCTCCGCTTGCTCGACCAGAGCCAGACGCAGCTCGACCTGTCGTCGGTCGGTGTCACCGAAGAGATGCAGGCCGAACTCGAGGACCTGATCAGCCGGCCCAACGGCATGATCCTGGTCACCGGCCCGACCGGTTCGGGCAAGACGACCACGCTCTACGCCGCGATGGAGCGGATCGACCGCACGACGCGGAACGTGATGACCATCGAGGATCCGGTCGAGTACCACCTCGAGAATGTTGCGCAGATGCAGGTGAATGTGAAGCGCGGCGTGACGTTCGCCGCAGGGCTGCGGAGTCTGCTGCGTCAGGACCCCGATGTAATCCTCGTCGGCGAGATCCGCGACCAGGAGACGGCGCAGCTGGCGGTGCAGGCGTCGCTGACCGGCCACCTCGTCCTCGCTACGCTCCACACCAACGATGCGCCCAGCGCCATCAGCCGTTTGCAGGACATTGGCGTGGAGCCGTACCTGATCAGTTCCTCGCTGCTGGCGGTCATCGCGCAGCGCCTGTGCCGGCGTCTGGCCCCGCCGGGATCCGAGCAGGAGTTCATCGGGCGTGTGGCGATCTACGAGATCATGCGGATGACCGACGACATCCGGCGTCTCGCCCAGCAGACCGCCGATGCGCAGGCGATCCGCGACGTGGCCGTCGGCGGCGGCATGAAACCGATGCTCGACGACGGCATGGAGAAGGTCCGGCGCGGGCTGACCACCGAACTCGAACTCCGGCGCGTGCTGTCCTGACCGATGGCGACCACGAGCACCTATTTCTACTCCGCGATGAAGCTCACCGGCGGCAAGGCCCGGGGCGTACGGTCGGCGCGTGATGAGCGCCAACTCAGTGACGAACTCCGCGGCGCGGGCCTGCTGCTCGTGCGCGCCTGGAAGCTGCCCGAGGTCTTTTCCGGCGTTGCGGAGGGTTCCGGCAAGGGCCCCCTGCCGCTGTCGGACGAAGCCGCGCTGAACAACCAGCTCCATGTGCTGCTGTCGCGTGGCGTGCCGCTGGTCGAGGCGTTGGAGGTCGGCGCGGACGTGGTTTCCGATCGGGCGAGCGGTCGCGTGCAGAAGCTGCGAGAACTGGTCGCGGCGGGGACCTCGTTCGCCAAGGCCTGCAAAGAAGTCGGCGGGTTCGACGAGGTCGCGATCTCCGTCTACAAAGCCGCGGAGCGCACCGGCGACCTCGCGGGCGCTGCGGGGCGGCTCGCCGAAGCGGCGGAGCGGCGCCTCGCGATCCGCGGCAAGGCCACCACCGTGATGATCTACCCGGCGATCGTAACGCTCGTCTCGATCGCGCTGCTCGCGGCGCTCCTGATCTTCGTCGTGCCGTCGATGGCCGAATCCGTCCGCTCGATGATGACCGAGGGCCAGGCATCGCAGCTGCCGTGGATCAGCATCGTCGTGTTCGGGCTGGGTGAGTGGATGGCGGCGAACCTGCTCGGCGTGACACTCGGCGCGGTGACGGTGCTCGCGATCCTCATCGTGCTCCGCAAGTCGGTGATCGCCGGGCTGATCCGGCTGTTCTCGAAGGTCCCGGCGGTGGCGGCGATGCTCATGGCCGCGGAGCTTACCCGCTTCTTCAGCGTGATCGCGGCGATGACCAAGTCGGGCGTGCCGCTGGCGGAAGCACTCGAAACCTCGACCGGTTCAATCTCGGACGGGAAACTAAGGCGTCAGCTCGAGGACACGCGCAAGGCGCTCATGGAGGGCGGCGTGCTGCGGTCGCTGATCGAGAAGATCGACGCCCTGCCGCTGGCAACGCGGAAGCTGCTCGTGGCGGCGGAGCGTTCCGGCGATCTGGATCAGGCGTTTGACGCGCTGAGCACGAACATGGCCGAGGAACTGGATACCCGCTCGTCGCGCCTTCTGGCCCTGATGGAGCCCGCGGTGATCCTGACGATGTTCGCTCTTCTCGGACCGATGGTCGTTGCGATCGCTCTGCCAATGATCAAACTGAATCAGGGCGGGTGATGGGTGATCGCTGCACGAAGGCCCGCGAAGGACGCTCACCATCTGCAACACCGGCGCAGGCCGACCGTACAACCATTCGTTCGTCCGGATTCGGGGGGTCGGGGCTGGACAGCACCGTTGAGCGGCGCAGTTTCCATCTGGTTACCCCCCGGCTCGGAACCGAACCCGAGGCGGCGAGGGTCTTATAATCGCGGGGCTGACCGGCCCCAGGAATCGCCAGAGCACTCATCGACACGCGGAGACTCGACCATGCACGCACCCACCCAGCCCATTCGCCGGACCGCGCGACGCGCTTTCACCATCATCGAACTGATGGTCGTCCTGCTGCTCATTGGCGTGCTCATGGGCATCGCGGCGATCAACCTCCCCGGTGTGATCAACCGCGGTAAAGAGAAGGCGACCCGGGCCTCGATGCAGGTCATCGCGACCGCCCTGCAGGAATACCAGATGGAGCACGGCTACCCGTCGAACAACGGGCTGCAGGTGCTCGTCGATCAGCAGTACCTGACCAAGCCGAGCGACCTTGAGGACTCATGGGACCAGCCCATTGAATTCCTCGCGCCCTCGCAGGTCGGCGGCACCGATGTCGCGTACACCCTGCGCAGCGCGGGCAAGGACCAGCAGTTCGATACCCCCGACGACATCATCTACTGGCCGGGCATGGACGATTGACCCGACCGGGCCGGAGGGCCCATGGTCTCCACCAGATCAATCAGGATTCACCACCGGCGCGGGATCACGATCCTCGAGGTCATCACCTCGCTGGTACTGCTCATCGGGGTCGGCACGATGGTGCTCAGCGCGTTCGGTTACGTCGAGCGCGCCGCCGCTCGCGACCGGATCCGGCTCGCCGGCCACGAGGCGGCGCACCGCATCATACTGCAGTTCATCGACGAGCCGAATCCGATTCTCGCTGCGCGCGACAGAGAGGACCCGGTCCTCGTCAACGGCCACGAGTTCTACTTCTGGCTCGATGAGCGAGTTCTGGTCTCGGAGACCAACGATTCGGGCGCGGTCGTGGGCACGGCCCAGGACAGCGTGGACATCGAAACGCTCCTCACCAACAAACTCAAGCTGATCTCCGTGCGCGTCTGGATCGACGAGCGCAAGGCCGGGTTTGCGCCGAAACAGACCGTTGCCTCGATCGATCGGATCTACAACATCATGAACGATCCGGAGAACCTGCTGGAGGTTCTTCGACGCGAAACCGCGAAGATGCGCGACAACCAATGATCGCACGCACTCACCCATCACGATCCGGGTTCACGGTTCTCGAGTTGACCGTCGCGCTGATGCTTTCGAGCATCGTGGTGCTCAGCGCGGTCGGCGTCATGGGCATGGTCGCCCGGTCGGACCGGGTCACCGGCAACTACGTGCGCGACGCCGCGAACCTCGGCCAGACTCAGTTCATCGTGCGTCGGGCTCTGCAGAACCTCGTTGCCGCGAAACCGCTTCCTCCACCGGACGATGCGAACGACCCGAACGCGGTGCTCGACGATCGACCGGCCGACGAGCAGTCGGGCGAGGACGAGCCGCCGTCGCCGATGGACGCCCTGTTCGGCGGCCTCGACGACACCCTGCCCATCGAGGCGGCCATGCCCGACACCAGCAAGCCGCCGAATTTCGAACTCTACTTTGAACAGGTTCTCTACCCGCCCACCGGTGAAGAGATCTACCTGCCCCGTCTCGAAGTGGTCACCAGCATCTGGCCGGTCCCCCGCCCGGAGATCCCGATCAGCCAGATCGACAACCCGGAGGTCCGGCGCCTGGAACTCGCGGCCCGTATCCGCGGCACGATCCGGGGCGTGTTCGAACTGCTCTACCTGAGCGACGGCTTCGCGCTGGCCTACACGCCGATCGAGCCGCCGGGGCAGCCGACCATCCTCGGGCGTGGGTTCGTCGATGTGATGTGGGAGATCCTGCCAGAAGATGCCGACGCTTCCGGCTGGCAGCAGATCGGCGCCGCGTACCTTGAGGACCAGTACCCCACCGCCGTTCGCCTGCGACTGCGCAGCTCCAGCGGCGCGACCGCGGACTGGCTGTTCGAAACCATCGTGCTGACGGAGGGCCAGTGATGCGGTTCGTCCCGAATCCGAAACGCGGCTTCACGATGCTGCTGGTCATCGGGGTCATGGCGATCGCGACGACGGTCATCGCGTTCAATGTCAAACGCCTGAACTTCCGGGCCGGCGCCGTGGCGCGCCAGATCGAGCAGTACCACCTGCACCACGAGATCCAGGGCGTGCGCGACATCGTCATGCTCTGGCTTTCGAACCCCGCGGTCCGCACCGATCTCACCGACTTCGCCGGCTCCGACGAGCCCGCCCACATGGTCACCATGGCCGACGGCCTCTCGGTCCGCGTGTTCGTCCGCGACGGCCAGGGCACTCTGCTGGCCAACCTCGCGAACACCGCCGACATCGCCCAGCAGGAGCAGATGATCGAGGCACTCGGCCGGATGCCCCCGGACCGCCCCGAACTCGTCAGGCGTAGCGGCCCGATGGAGATGTCCTTCTACGCGATGCACCCGCTCGTCATCCGCGCCGTCAGCTCCGACCCGGCCCTCGCCGACGCGCTCATCTCGCTGCAGGGCGATCCCGACGTCACGCGCGCGAACCTGAGCACGAAGGTCCTCGACACCGGCGTGCCGATGGCCACTTTTCAGCAGATCCGCCCGCTCATCACCTTCACGCCGGAGGTCTGGGCGCTCGATGTGGTCGCGTTCGATCCCGACTCACCTGAAGCCGAAGACCAGTACCGCCTGTATACCGTTCTGGCGCAGGTGAAGGGCCCGCTCCCCGTCATCTACGAATGGCGCCCCGTCAGCCTCGAGGAGTTTCAACGCCTCAGGCAACACGCGACCGGCTCGGCCCGGTAACCTGCACCACCGATCACCCGGATGGGACGTACTTCCGGGGTCAGAAGATCGGATCGAGCGGCACCGGAGGCTCTCGACTATGGCCCAGACCGACACAGCACGGCTGCTCACCCCCCTCGGATTCCTCGGCGCCCTCGCTGTGGCCGCTGGCGTGTGGTTCATACCGCTGCCCGGCCCGGGCGAACCCGGAGAAGTCATCAGCGTCGGCCCCGGGTCGAGCGCCGGTGGCGAAGGCGCTGGCGTGCAGCCGGTCGGCCGTACGCCCGATCACGACTGGCTCGCCCTCGTACCGCCGCTGAGCAAATTGCGCGAACCACTCGTTGAGATTGAACCAGGCCCCGAACCGGATCCACAGCCCGTCCAATCGCCGGTCAACGTCCGCTACCTCGGCTTTGTCGGAGCCGGCGAAGACCGCAGCGCCGCCCTCATCGAGATCGACGGCACCCAGCGCTTCGTCAGCACCGGCGACGCCGTCCGCCTTGAGGGCCGCGATGACCTCGTCATCGAAGAGATCACACCGGAGAAGGTCGTCTACAGCATGGGCAGCGTGAACAACACGGTGCCGCGCAGCACGCGCAACACCGGCAGCGCCCCGAGCGCCCGCCCGCTTCCGGTCACCCCGATGCCCTCGCCCGACGAAGACCGCCTGCGCGGGACGGTGAGCACGCGATGACGCCCCCGTCCGTGCTGCTCAGCGCCGATCTCTCGAGCGTCATGCTCATCACCGACTCGTCGAGCGAGACCTGGTCCGCGCCGTCGCTGCCCGAATCGCCCGACGCGCTCGTGCTCCGCTCGCGCATCGACGAGGCGAGCAAGTGGGCCTCCTCCCAGCCGGCGGTGAAACGCAGGATCGGCACGGTCGTGCTCGACATCTCCGACGCCACCTGTCGCTGGGTGCAGAGCCCGTCGGCCGCGGCACCGGTCGTTGCCGCGACCCTGCGCACGCAGACCGAAGAATGGTCCTCCCGACTGCCCCTCGGCGGTGTGGAACCGATCATCGACGAACTCCCGAATGAGCGTTCCTTCGAGTTCGTCCGCTCCCGGGTCGAATCCCGCTCGGCCGGCAAGCGACCCGACGCTCTCGCCAAGGATCCGACCAACACCGGCTCGACCGAGTCCGGCGCTCGGATGGCCGTGCTGATCATGCCCGATGCGCTCGTCCGGCTGTGGCTCGACCGGATGGACCGCTCGGGAGTCAACATCGATTCGGTCCTGAGCCTCTGGCACGCTCTCGCCCTCTCGTGGGGCGATGCAAAGGCATCGGGTGTCCGCGCTGTGGTCATGGTCGAGGGCGAGGGTCGCATCGTCTGGGCGTGGGCCGACGGGGCGCGCCTGATCGTCGGCGGCTCTCTGCAACTCGAGCGCCCCGAGACCGACGAAGCGTCGCCGCCTCACAAACACCGCGCCGAAGCCGCCGCCCAGCGCATCTCGCTCGACTGGGTTACCTGGTCGGCCCAACTCGGTGTCGCCCCCGACGAGGTCCTCGTCATCGCCGAGGCCCGCGACCCGCTCGCCGAACAACTCGTCGGCTCTCTGTCAGACCGCTGGGACGGCATCCCGGCCCGTCAGATCCGCTCCGACCACCCGCTGCGCGAGACCGTCGCCCGCGCCGCGGCGTCGATCCGTTCGGTTGCCCGCGCCGATCGCGGCCCCCGCCTCTGGATGAGCCGCCTCTCCACTCGGCCGACCCGCGCGACGCGTCGCCGGTTCCTCGCCGGCAGTCTCGCGCTCGTGCTGCTCGCGGTCGCGGTAGTCGGCCTGGGCTACCGCCTCGCGCGCGAGGGCGCATCGCGATACGAGCAAGGCAGCGAGATCCGCAACGAGACATTCGCCAAAGTCCGCGACGCCGTCCCCGGCTTCGTCGAGACGCAGAACATCTCCATCCAGCTCCGCCAGCGCATCGCCGAACTCGAGAGCGCGCCGACGTTCGTCGACCCGCCGCCGCCGCGCCCGATCTACGAGGACATGCAGCTCTTCCTCGATATCCTTCAGGACGAGTTCCCCAACGCCGAGATCCGGCGCATCAAGTACAGCCAGGGCGGCACCAACGCGAACGAGATCGAGATCGAACTGGAATCCCCGTCCGAGCGCACCGCGCTCGTCGCGCGCCTCCCATCGCTCCCGACGCGCAGCTCGTGGGAACTCCGCCGCAACTCGCGCAGCACTTCGACCACCATCGCCGACCTCGTCGGCACATGGCGGGAGGCCGAGTCGCCATGAGCACACCAAGCCGCCCGGCGGGCTCAGAGCCCTACATCGTCGCGATGGCCAATCAGGCCGATCGGTCCAACCGCCCTGTTCGGTTCATCGTGATCGGCTGCGTCATCGTGCTCGCATGTCTCGTGTACATGCTCTTCGGCGTGCGGGACTACCTCGCCGGCGCGTCGCGTCTGCAGAGCCAGATCGTGCTCCGCGCATCGACCGAACGCTCGCTCAAGCAGATCGAACAGCTCGAGAACCGCAACCCGGACCTGCTCCGCCTCTACCCGCCCGGCGAGCTGAACATGCCGAACTACCTCCGCGAAGCGGCGACCGAGGCGTTCGGAGGCAACCCGGAGGGCAAGACGCAGCCCGACTTCTTCTCCGTCGGAGATGTCGAGCGCCGACCGCTCGAATCCACCCGCGGCCAGCTCAACAACAGCACCGTCCGCGTCACCGTCAACGGCGCACGCCAACTTCCGATCGAAGACATCCTCACATTCGTCGAGACCGCTTTCGAGAAGGATCCCAGCGGCCTGATGTTCCTCAGCGAGTTCGATCTCCGCCCCACGCCGCAGGGCTGGCAGGTCCGCTCGCTCGAGTTCCGACGCTACAGCTTCAACCGCAACCGCCAATGACCCATCGCCCCACCAACGCGCCACACGGAGAGTCCCAGAGCATGACCCGACGAGCACTCATCGCCTGCGCCGCCCTCGTCGCGAGCGCATCGCTGCTGACCGCCTCCGGCTGCGCAAGTTCTTCTGGCACCGATCCGGCCCGCGCCCAACTCGCGTCCGAAGACGCCGCCGCCCAGATCGCACGGCTCCAGGCCGAAGACGCCCGGCGCCTCCGCGAAGCGCTCGCCCTCGGCGAACAGGGCGACAAGGCCTTCGCCAAGCAGCGCTACGCAGAAGCCGTGCAGCACTACACCCAGGCCGTCTCGACCTACGACGAGTTCTTCGCGCTCTGGAACAACCTTGGCACCGCCCTTACTCGCCTCGACCGCTACCAGCAGGCCGAAGAGGCGTATATCCGCGCCACAAACATCAACCCGTCCGACCCGCGCCCCATCTACAACCGGGGCCTGCTCTACCGCAACCGCGGCTACCCGAGCGACGCCAAAATGTACTTCGAGCGCGCCCTCGAACAGGACCCGCGCTACCTCGATGCCCTCTGGGGCTCCATCAAGGCCGACATCACCCTCGGCTCCGAGTCTCGCCAGACCCTCGAACGCATCCGAACCGCCCTGTTCCTCGTGTCCGACGAGCAGCACCGCCAATACCTCGAACTCGAACGCGAGCGGATCGCCAGCAAGCTCGGGCTTTCCGAAGCGGGGTCGCGGTCCCGAAACGAGCCCGGCACCTCCGAAAACGCCCCGGAGTAAGCCCGATTTCGAGGAATTCCAACGCGTCGCGCCGGATTTAGTTGACCGCTTTACTAAACCGCGCCAAGATCCCTTCGGACTCCGGCCCGGGCGCGGGTCGGGTTCTACCATTCCGGGCGATCCATCGCCCCGAATCCGCCGATTCTCTCCGCAGACACGCGAGACCTTCAGGATATCCGCCATGACGACCCGTTCCGTGACCGCCCGCTCGCTCGTCCTGCTCTGCGGCCTCGCCGCCGCCACCCCCGTCGCCCTCGCCCAGGACAGCGTCGCGAGCACGCCCGGCAACTCCGACGCCCTCTCGGCCTACGCCCAGCAGAACGTCCGATACGTCGTCGATCTGGTCGACTTCACCTCCAGCTGGGGCAACGCCTTCGCGATTGCGCCGGTCCTGAAGGCTTCACGCGATGTCGACCCGTTCTTCCCGACCCAGGTCGCCGGCTCCGCCGCCGTCTCCCCCAACCAGCTCACCGGCACCGTGCCCGGCGCGTCGGATTTCGCCTTCTGGACGAGCGCCGGCGCGGGTGTGAACACCTCGCAGAACACCGCCGCCGGCAGCGTTTCCGTTGCCACGTTCGACGCCCAGTTCGCCCTCGCCCTCAGCGATTTCTCGACCAACGCCTCGAACGTGATCGGCGCGACCGTCGGTCGGACCGACGCCGACCCGAACCGCCTGTTCGTCGATCGCACCGTCGCGATGGTCAGCCGCCCGGGCGCGACGCTGGCCGACCTGTCCACGCTCTCGCTCGGCTCCGTCGATGCCGAGGGAACCGTGTTCCTGCGCGCCGACGACTTCAACACCTCCGCCTTCAACTCCGTGCTCGGCGAGAACATCATCCGCGTCGAACTGCCCGACCGCTCGGGCGCGATCAACGCCCCCTTCGACAACTCCGGCACCAACGCCGTTTCCGACCCCGCCTCCTCGACCTTTGTCGCCAACGACGACACCGTCACACTGAACACCCCCGGCGCCATCCCCGGCGCGACCGCAGTGGTCTTCGACTTCGCCGGCGACTACCGCCCCGACGCGAACGCCCCGGTCGCCCACCTCGACCCGGCCATCGAGGCCCATCGCGGCAACCCGTCCTTCTCGCTCGCCACGCCCCTCGGCGGCGTCGGCACGGTCGGCTCGATCGCCCGTTTCGCCGGCCAGCCCACCGGCGTGAACATCTTCGGCGTCACCGAGTCCGGCTTGGTGACCGGCACCGCTTCCGCGGTACTGCCCTCGCCCTTGGTCTCCGGCTCGTTCGTCGCCAACGACGCCCGGTTTACCCAATACCTCAGCCAGACCTCGTTCCGCGGCCCCAACGGCCAGGTCGGCGTCGGCACCGACGCCACCGGCGACGCCGTCGTTGCCGCCACCGCGACCGATGAATCGGCCGGTGACTTCATCGCCGTCGCCCGGATCGGATCCTCCACCTCGTGGACCGTCGCCGCCCACGCCGCCAGCCCCGTCCTCGACGGACCCGGCGGCTCGGTCATCGGCAACCTCGTCGCCGGCTCCCAGCCCGTCTCGATCTCCGCCCCGGCGGTCGATCTGCTGGGCAACATCTACTTCCTGAGCGCCTACCAGCCCGACGGCGGCGCCGAGACCGTCGGCCTGTTCAAGGCCATCCCGACCGGCGGCGTCTACGAACTCGAACTGCTCATCGCCGAGGGCGATTCCTTCACCGGCGCGAACTCCGCCACCGAATACACCGTCACCGACCTCACGCTCGCCGACAGCGACTCGCTGGCCTCCGGCTCCTTCCACGCCGGGAGCATCATCCAGCAGACCGTGACCGGCTTCGCCGGCTCGATCCCCTCCGATCCGGGTACGTTCGGCGGCCTGATCGTCAACGCCGAGATCACCTACGACCGCGACGGCGTCCCCGAGGCCTACAACGCCACTCTGTTCGTTGGTCCCGGCTCCGGTGCAGCCAACTGCCTCGGCGACACCAACGCCGACGGCATCGTCGACCTCGCCGACCTCAACGCGGTCCTCGCGAACTTCGGCCAGTCCACCGCCTCCGGCGATGTCACCGGCGATGGCCAGGTCGACCTCGCCGATCTGAACCTCGTGCTCGCGAATTTCGGCGCCTGCAACCCCGCCTGATCACACCAAGCCGTTGCCCCCGCTCGGCTTGCGCCCGTCCCCGAACACGGTGTAAAGATCGCGCTCAGTTCGATTCCAACCGACTGGAATCGGGCAACTTGCGCGAATTCTGCGTTGTGGGCGCCACCGTCGCCAGATATACTCTTGCGCTTGACCTGAAACGAACCGACGCCCACGCGGGCATGGCCGCCCGCGACGCCCGGAGCCGCTCCGACCGGTCAGGATGGACCGTCGCGGCCCGACCCGAGAATCCCAGCGCATGAAACAGGCGAAAATCGCGATCATTGTGGTCTGTCTGGCCCTCGCCGGCTTTCTCATCTGGCGAGCCCTCGACAAGGGGCCAAGCCTCGACGACTCCTCGCGCGTCATCAATGTGATCACGGGCGAGGTCTCCAAGATGGACCGCGCCAAACTCAGCGTCATCCCGTATCCCGATAGCCAGGGGCGACGCGCCCTCGTCCCCGCGATGCGCGACGACAACGGCAACTGGACCGTCGCAGGCACCTTCCGCAGCGCGGTGGCCCGAGTCATGGAACTCGAGAACCTCTCCGCCGACGACCTCGCGATCGACCCTGAAACCTTCGAGTTGAGAAAGTAAGACGCCCCCGGGCGTAGTAAGGACCCGCTCATGCTCCGTCGCAGCCTCTCAAACCAGCGTGCGTTCACGCTCATCGAACTGCTCGTCGTCGTCGCGGTCATCGCGCTGCTGATCGGCATCCTGCTCCCCGCTCTCGGCCAGGCCAGAGCGACCTCGTTCTCGGCCGTCGCCTCGGCGACCCAGCGAAACCTTCTGACCGGCATGACCGCCTACAGCACGTCCAACGACGGCTGGATCCCGGGCGTGAACTCGTCAGGGCGGGAACTCTGGGATCGCAACAACGACGCCACGATGCTCGACGAGCTGAACCGCGACGCCAGCAGCCCCGTGCAGGCGTGGGACTGGATCACCCCCTGCCTCGACGGTGAGAACCTGCCGCTCGATCGCGCCGCACGCTTCGCCTACATCTACGAGGAACTCGCCGACCCGGCGCAGCGCGAGACCACCGTCGCATGGTCGCAGGCCAGCGGCGTGGGCATCAGCGAGATGGAAACCTACATCCTCGAGCGCAACGGCGGCGCACTCACGGCCATGTCGTACAGCATGCCCAACGCCTTCCAGTTCTACGGTGCGCGGCGTGCCGGACCCGGCGGCGGCCCGACCCCTCCCGGCTTCATCCGCCCGCAGAACGGCATCGGCTGGAGCGACAACGGTCGCAACATCGCCACGCCCCCGGCCTCCTACATCCCGCGTCTGAGCAGCGTGAAGGGCGCTTCGCGCAAGATCATGAATGCCAGCGGCACCCGCTACATCCCCAGCGAGGGCGACAGCGACGCCGGCATTATCTCGACGGACTTCTCGCTCCGAGGCGGCGTCTACCAGGGCTCCGCATTCCAGGACCACGGCGCCATTCACAGCGAATCGCCCGCCTACGGCATCAATCGCACCGGGGGCCTCGCCGGCACCATCACCTACCGCCACAACGGGCGTATCCTCGCCACATTCTTCGACGGCAGCACCGCCCCGCTCACCCCGGACCAGTCCTACGACCCCGCGCTCTGGTTCCCGAGCGGTTCGACCCTCGGAACCGGCGAGATCGTCCCCGAGGCCGAGAACTTCGTGAACGACGAGCGGATCATCAACTGAGCGAGATCTGCCCCGGCAGGTCACCTCCGAGCCCATTTATTCAGGTCCAGCCAGCCTCGGCTCCAGCCGGGGCTGCTGTTTTTTTGCGCCGCGCTCGCATTTTGTGCAATCCGCGTTACGCTGTATCCGTGCCCGAGGAGCGTAACTGCTTCTGGGGCATCGGCTTCGGGCGTTTCGCCCGGGTCCGAAAATCCGTGGAACCGCCGCCCTCCGCGTTCCGAATAGCGGAGTGTGAAGTTCTCGCTAAACTGAAACCCACGCGGTTTGCCCCTCGCGTATTTGATTATCCGCCTCCTCGTGGGGCACAACTGGGTCGTGAAAGGACAGTACGAAAGATGCTCAACAGTTCCTCCAAGGTGCGGCAGACGCCGCGAAACAGCACCGGCTTTACGCTCATCGAACTGCTGGTGGTCGTCGCGGTTATCGCGCTGCTGATCGGCATCCTCCTCCCGGCCCTCGGCCAGGCCCGTCGCTCCGCCCAGAAGGCGCAGGGCGCCAACATCCAGCGCCAGCTCGTGATCGGCATGATCACCTACTCCAACGGCAACGACGGCAAAGTCCCCGGTGCCAACACCAGCGCCGGCAAGTACGACAACTCGACCACGCCCGACTCCCTGAGCAGAGACGCCGAAGCACCCGTCACCCAGTGGGACTGGATGTCACCGGCGCTCGACGCTGACGACACCCCGCTCTCGTGGGCCGAGCGCGTCCACTACCTGTTCGACAACTTCAAGGATCCGTCCATGAACGAGATCCTGCAGTCCAGCCAGGTCACCTCGACCAGCGGCGACCTCAGCACGCTCATCGACGAGCGCGGCGGCATGCCCATCTCCAGTTACCTGATGCCCTCCTCATGGCAGGTCGTCGGGCAGGGCCTCGCCGGCGGTCCCGACAACCTGTTCGGTCAGGTCAACCAGGAAGTCGGCATCTTCCAGATCCCCGACACCTACCGCCCGCGCCTCAGCGCGTTCGGCGGCGGCGCCCGCAAGGTCGCTCTCGGTGACGGCGTCCCCGGCGTGAACTCCAACGGCGCCCTCGGACTGGACCTCACGATCCACGACGACAGCACGATGAACCTCGCCAACGGCTTCGTGACCCTCCCGCCGTGTGTGCCGCCCGTCGGCGTGGGTGCCGCCTACGACCCGACCGCCGACCTCAACTCGCTGAGCTACCGCCAGCCGGGCAACACCATGAACGTCACCAAGTGGGACGGCTCTGGCACCGACCTCACCGTCGACGAGTCGATGGACCCCACCCTCTGGTACCCGCCCAACACCATCTACGTCGGTGGCGGCCAGCCCCAGGTCGAAGAAGACTTCGACTACGATCCGGGTGACCCGGTCGGCTAAGGCCGAACGGCTCCCAGCAAAGCGATCCCCAGCGGGCGTCTCACGCGAGGCGCCCGCTTTTTTTTTGCAAACTCTTCCCAGATCTGGGAACGGATCCCCCGGTCACGCGCCAGAAAGGGGTACCCAGAGCACAAACCAAGGAGTGCACCCATGAAGGCGAAGACTGTTCCCGGAAGACCCAGCGCCAGCGCGTTCACCCTGATCGAACTCCTCGTGGTCGTCGCGGTCATCGGGCTGCTGATCGGCATCCTCCTGCCGGCGCTGGGCCAGGCCCGCAAGGCGGCCCAGCGCGTGGGCGGGGCTTCCATTCAACGACAGCTCTACATCGGCATGGCGACGCACGCCTCGACGAACAACTCGGAGATCCCCGGCAAGAACACGACCTCACGGGCGCTGACGCCCGAACGCATCGCCGACGGGCTCAACCAATCGGACCTGCCGCTCACCGAGTGGGACTGGATCACGCCTTCGATCGACGACCTGCCCGAATCCTGGGCCGAGCGGGCGTTTCACATCAAGAACGAGTTCGCCGACCCGGCGATGGCCGAGACGACCACGCCGGAGATGGTCTACGGAAGCCCGGGGTACGTCGAAGACCTGCGCGCACTGGTCGCGAAGAACGGCGGCATGCCCGCACCGAGCTACCAGATGCCCGCGGTCTGGCAGGTGCTCGTCGATCGGGACGTCGAGCACTTCGGGATCCGTCAGTTCCCCCGCCGGATCGACCGGATCGCCGGCGCGTCGCGCAAGGTGGCAATCGCCGACGGCACGCCGCACAAGGCCTGCCTGCCGGAAGAGGTCGGAGACGTCTCCATCGATCTGACAGTGCGCACAAGCCCGTCGATTCCCCTCAACAACGGCTTCATCCAGCTTCCACCGGTCCATGTGGAGTCCGAGGCCTACAGCCCGGATTCGCCGTTCGTCCACCGGATGAGTTACCGCCACCCGGGCCAGACGATGAACGCCATGTTCTGGGACGGGCACTCGGCCCAGCTGACGGTCACGGAGTCCCTCGACCCCGCGCTCTGGTACCCCCGAGGCACCGAGTACCTCGGGGGTGCCCGCCCGGAGGTGTCGGATTTGTACGACATCCAGCCCGGCGACTTCCTCAACTGAGCCCCGATGTGAAACTGGGCAACCCCGGTTCGCACGGGCTCGTCCGGTGTAAACAATCGGTGAACTTCGCGAGATTCGGCGGCGGGACGGGCGCCGGGAATCGACTTTCCGCCAATCTGTGCTACTCTTTCATCTCCGTCATTCCGCGCGGTTTTTGCGCGATCAGTACGCCCCCGTCCGACCGATTCCCCGATTTGAGAGAGAAAGACACTATGAAGACCCAATCCGCTTCGCGGGCCACCGCCGCCGTCGCCCTCATCGCCTGCGCCGGCCTCGCTGTCGCTTCCAACGAAACCCAGTACGTGCCGGGTGCCGGCGCCGACCCGATCGTGCAGTCCACAGCCGGCCTCGCCGGCCAGTACTCCGCCACCGTGGGCTCGGAACTGGTCTACGGCGCCGGCGGCTTCAACGCGACGGTTTCCGTCCCGGTCCTGCTCGATCGCGACGATGTCCTGCTCAACACGCCCGTCGCCTGGAACAGCCCCAACGGCCCCGCCGGCTTCATCACCACATTCGGCACCGGCTCCAACGGCTCGGGCCTCGGCGTGGTGCTCTCCTACAACGCCGGTGGCAACGCCGTGATCATCAACGAGGGCGTCAACAGCCTCTCGAACTCGCCCGGCGAGATCCTCGACAACGGCACCTGGCTCTTCCGCTCGAACTTCAGTTCCAGCGCCCCGCACAACAACATCGAGTACTTCCAGAACGCCGAAACCAAGCTCCCCGGCTCCGGCGTGAAGCCCGCCACCAGCGGCACCAAGGTCTTCGCCGCCAACGACGGCATCGACGGAACGACCGGTTCGGCGTTCCTCTCGATCCCGACCGGCATCAGCCGCCCGGGCGGCTTCTTCCTGGGCCAGACCAACTTCAACACCAGCGCCTCCGGTGTCCCGATCGGAACGAACGTGTGGAGCGTCAACCACGGTTCCACCGAACCCGTCGGCTCGCCGGACTTCATCTGGGAGCAACTCTTCGGCCCGGTCGCGGTGGCTCCGGACGGCACCCCGGCCAGCACCGGCAACCTCCGCCAGACCAAGCCGCAGTTCTTCCGGGTTCCCGGTTGCAGCGAGACCTTCATCATCTTCGGCGTCGGCTACACCGGTCAGCCCTTCGGCGGCGGAAACTTCGGTGCCCGCTTCTTCGTTGTCGACACGCTCGACGCCTCCGAGCCGTTCAACGGCTGGGGCAGCTTCGACGGCACCATCGGCACCTACACGCTGATCAAGGCCGACGGCGGTACCGACCTCGACCCGACCTCCACCGACCAGCGATTCGTCACCGGCGGCGCGACCGGTAGCGGCGGCTTCGTGCCGACCCGCTTCGATGTGAACGGCAGCGGTCAGGTCGTCGCGGTCCACGAGGACTTCTCCACCTCCGGCGGCACGACCTACCAGGTCCGCCTCTACAACCCCGTGCTCGACGGCTGCACCGTCACCTACCCCGACTTCGAGGTCATCGCCTCCACGGGCGAAACCTACGAGAACGGCATCGAGTTCACCCCGTTCATCGACACCTTCCTCGACACCTCCGACCCGCTGAACCCGGTCGTCGTGCAGTCGGCCAACAACACGCCGTTCTCCGGTGTCTCGATCGACGACAACGGCAACATCAGCTTCACCGCAACCGACGAGCTGTTCATGGAAGAGCAGGTCGTTGATCCCGGCTTCCCGGACATCACCGCCGAGGTCGTCTACGCCTCCAACACCTCGCTGTACTACTACCACGCCGATTCGCAGTCTCTGCACCGCATCGTTTCCGGCGGCCAGAACGGTGAGATGATCGAGAGCTCGGGCAACCCGACCCTCCAGCTCGGGCGCTTCCCGGTCGACAACAACGACTCCAACGCGTTCGGCGGCTTCTCGGCCAACGCCGGCGTCGCCACGGTCATGTTCACCAACGGCTTCGACGACGCCCGCTCCGGCGCACCCGAGGGCAGCGTCCAGGACGGCGGCCAGCTCAACCCCGGCACCGAAAACCGCCAGGGCGTGCGCGGCGTCGCGCTCGTTGAGTTCGGCGCCTACGACCCGGACTTCGGCGGCCCCGACTGCCTTGGCGACGCCAACGGCGACGGCATCGTCAACCTCGCCGACCTCAACCTCGTGCTCGGCAACTTCGGCCAGACGACCGACGAGGGCGATGTGACCGGCGACGGCGTCGTCAACCTCGCGGACCTCAACCTCGTGCTCGGCAACTTCGGCGAGTGCAACCAGGGCTGATCGCTTCGGCGGTCTCCGGCCGCCGCGATCGCTACGACTTTTCAGCGGCGGGGAGTGAAAGCTCCCCGCCGCCTTTCGTTGAGCAGACCACCCGGACCGATAAGGAGTGCCGATGTCCCGCAACCACTTCTCGAGCGTGTTGATCCTTGCCGCCGGCGCTCTGCTGGCCCCCGGCCTTTACGCGGGGCCGTGCGACGCGCCGTCGGAACCCGTCGAACTGCGCATCGTGACCTACAACGTCAAGCAGGGCCTCGGCCCGGTCGGATCGACCGCCTGGAACAGCGTCGGCGACATGCTGACCACCATCGACGAAGACGGCGACGGCCCGAACACCTCGCTGATGCCCGACATCATCTGCTTCCAGGAACTCGACCAGCAGGCCCAGAGCGAACTGGTGGTCTACATCAACACCTTCCTGCCCGGCTACCAGGCCCGGACCGCCAGCGGGGACGGCTTCAACTACAACGCGATCGTCTTCCGCCCCGACCTCACGCTGCTGGGCTTCACCAACCTGAACACGCCGGGGCCGCGCAACGTCGTGCGCTGCACGTTCGAGGTCCCCGGCGCTGCGAAGACGCTCACCGTCTACAGCGCGCACTTCAAGTGCTGCGGCGACATCGGCAGCCAGAACACGCGCCGCGCCGAAGCCGACGACCTCGGTGAGGAAATCTGGCGTGACCGCAACATCGGCCTCGACCTCGACAACAACGGCAGCCGCGAAACCGAGCCCGGCTGGTTCGTGCTCGGCGGCGACCTCAACGCGAACACACTGACCGGAGACACGACGCTCGACGGGGTGTTCTTCTACGACGACCAGAACGAACCGACCGGCGTGCTCGACCTGCCCGTCGAGTCCCTGTTCGGACGGATCTCCGGTTCGTTCTTCCCCAACACGTTCCAGAACTCGTCGAGGCTCGACTACATCTGCCTCGATGAAGACCTGGCGATGCTCTACGACGCCGATGAGAACGGCGCGCTGAGCGAGTCCGAGATCAACGCGATGGGCTTCGTGTACTTCTCCAACGACAACACCCCCGAGCACGCACCGGGTCAGTTCGCCAACGGCAACTCCAACGCGACCAGCTTCGGCTCCGACCATCGCCCGGTGGTGTTTGACATGATGCTGCCCGCGCTCCCCAGCGAG
Organism: bacterium; assembly: GCA_024743075.1. Lineage (GTDB taxonomy): Bacteria > Planctomycetota > Phycisphaerae > Phycisphaerales > UBA1924 > JANSXG01. The sequence continues at coordinate 19,589 of JANSXG010000004.1, forward strand.
CCGGCCTGTCCCGGCGACGTTACGGGCGACGGCTCGGTCGACCTGGCCGACCTGAACCTCGTGCTGGCAAACTTCGGGACTTCCCCCGGAATCGGCGGCCCCGGAGACGCAAACTGCTCTGGGGAAGTCGACCTGGCAGACCTGAACCTGATTCTCGCGAATTTTGGGTGCCAGCCATGAACCAGACGGGGAGCGGCCAAAGCAGCCTTGCACCGGCGGAATCGCCGAATCCGGACGTCCGGACTGGGTTATTTCACCCAGACAGCCGGTTCAGAAGCGAGAATTCAGCAATTCGGGCCTCCAATCACTGGAAATGGGCCCGAAACCGTTGCATAGTATCCAAAGCGTACAAACCGTCGCGATCGATTGTTTGACGTAAAAACCACTTGAGCGCTGGAGCTTTGGTGGTATGGTTTGAGTGACAACCCCACGGTGCCCGGCGAAGTGGATTGCCGAGCATCCAACTGGTCTAGAGAGATGGAGATTAGAGTGATGAAGAAGATTCTTTCGACCGCTGCCGTCCTGGCTTTCGCTGGTTCCGCCTTCGCTGGCAGCTTCGCTGTTGACGGTGCGGCTGACTTCTCCAACGGCGAAGTCGCCGGTGGCGTCGGTGCTGGTCTGGTCCTCGACGGTACCGCCAGCTACCTGTTCTTCGGCGGCCTGCTGAACCCCTCCGCCTTTGACAGCGGCTTCAACCACAGCGGCGCGTTCATTTCGACCCCGGACGGCTCCGCTTTCGGTGCTCCGGCCGAGGCCACCGCGTTCGCTCCCGGCGGCTCGCAGGGCGCCAACAGCTTCAACCGCGCTTGGTTCGCGGCTGTCGCCGGCGGCACCCCCTCCGCTGACGTCAACGGCTTCCAGTCGGTTCACCTCGCCTACTTCGACGCTGGCGTGACCGGCATCAGCCTGGCCCAGGGTGGCGACGCTGCCATCCAGATCAACGGCTCCAACGAGTTCGTGAACTTCGACGCCCCGAACGCGAACGGCTACCAGCTCGTCGCGCTCGAGAACAGCACCTACGGCGGCACCAACCTCTACGTGTCGCTCATCCCGACCCCGGGTGCTGCTGGCCTCCTCGGCCTCGCTGGCCTCGCCGCTGTCCGTCGCCGCCGCTAATCCGGCCTTCGGATACGACACAATCTGAATGATTGTCACCCGACGCGGTTCACCCCGCGTCGGGTTCTTTTTTGACCACACATCCCGCAGTCCTGAGACGCTCAGGGTGTCTATTAACTGGTCAGAAAGTGATGACTTTGCCTTGGAGCACCGCGATTGCGCGGGTACTCTGTAGGGGAGCGAACGCTCCGTCGGTGGAGAGACCGACGACCTGTGCACAAGAAACAGAGAAGAGAGAGGGAATTCACATGAGCATCAAGATCGCCAGTTTGGCTGTTCTTGCCGTCGCCGGCGCCGCGTCCGCAGCCCCGTTCTCGGTGAGCGGTCTTGTTGATTTCGGCGGCCCCGGCAACGCCGGTGCAGCCCTGACCGTCAGCGGTGGTGTCATCGGCTTCACCCCCGGCCTCGATACCTACGCCGGCCCCGGTTCGACCGGCGTCGCCATCGCCCCGGACGCCGACAACCCCAGCACGCCGACGCTCACCGCCGGCAGCCCCGGCTTCTCGTTCGGCGGCTTCGAGGGCGGCTACGCGATGAGCAGCCCCGTCGCGTCGGGCTTCGCTCCCGACGGGCGCGACGGCGTCTTCCTGATGAACCTCGTCGGTGACTTCTCGTCGATCAGCATCAGCGATGTCAATGTCGAAATCACCGACGGCAACGGCACCTCGACGATCAATTTCACGGACTTCGACACGCCGGGCAACAGCGGCTCCGCTTCGTACGAACTCGCCATCTTCGATGAGTTCGGTCGCACGCTCGGCGGCAAGCAGATCTGGGTGGTCTTCATCCCGACCCCCGGCGCAGCGGGCATGATCGGACTTGCCGGTCTCGCCGCAATGCGTCGCCGTCGCTGATTCTTCTCTCTGATGCTCAATCCCACAGAACGCGGCCCACAGCCGCGTTCTGTGCGTTTTGGCGCCGCTCCGATTCCGACTGATTCAGTTCGAGGTGCTGGGCATCGCCCGCATCCGCTCGCGCCAACCATCCATCGCGGACTTTTTGGTCAGGTCGTAACGGATCGGTGTGATGCTGATCTTCCGCTCGAAGATGCAGGCGACATCCGTCCCGGGGTCCGCCGCCTGGAAATCGAGACCGTGCCCGGAGGCCCAGTAGTACACCTGCCCACCCGGCGCCTCGCGACGGTCGTAGCGGTCCACGAGGCCGTGCGTGTTCATCGGGGCGACAACCAGCTCCGGCTCGTCGGGGCTCGGCGGCTGGCTCGTATCGTCGCAGACCGGCAGATTGATGTTCACACACCGGTGCGCCCCCAGCAGCTCGGTCTGGTCGCCCCCGACGCCCCCGGCGATCACCGCCTCGATCGCCCGACGGGCCATGCCCGCGGCCCGGTCATAGTCCGGCGTCCCGTCGCCGATGTGCAGTGAGATCGCGATCGAGGGGACCCCCAGGAACGCCGCCTCGAGTGCCGCGGCGACCGTCCCGGAGTAGATCACGTTGATGCCCACATTCGCCCCCGCGTTGATCCCGGAGATCACGAGGTCCGGACGCGATTTCTGGCCGAGGATCTCGGGCCAGAGGTGGGCGATGGCGAGCTTCATGCAGTCGGCCGGACGCCCGTCCACGGCGATCGCGTGCTCGCCGGAGCGAGGGAAGCCGTCGGCGATTCTCCGGCTGGGCGAGGTCATCAGAGGCGTATGGAATGTCAGCCCGTGCGAGGTCGCTGATTGGGCCGTCAGCGGGGCCACGGTCATCACGCTGGTGTCATCGCCGGCGATCGGTCCTCCGAAACGCCCGTTCGGGTCGGCGATCGCATCGTGCAGCGCGCGGATGCCGGGAGCGTTGATGCCGTCGTCGTTGCTCAGCAGGATCTTCATCGCCGAAGGGTAGACGATCAGTCGGACGCCGGAGTGCGCATCGCGTGAAAACACACCAGTGCCGCCGCGACCGCGGCGTTGAGCGACTCGACGCCATCCGCCATGGGGATCGCCAGACGTTCGTCGAGCAGGTCGTTCACGGCCGGCGAGATGCCCGTCGTCTCCGAGCCGATGACGTACGCGGCGCGGTGGCTCGGCACATGGTCGAAGAGGTCGCTCCCGCCGTCGGCCTCCAGGCCCGCCACACGGAAGCCCACCCCCTGCAGATACCCAACGGCGCTCGCGAGATCCTCGCACACAACAATCGGCACCTTGTAGACCGTCGCCGCGGAAGACTTGATGACCAGACCGTTCACCCAGGGGCAGCCGACTCGGGGCCAGAGGATCGCGTCGATGCCCGCGGCGACGGCGGATCGGATGATCATGCCGAGGTTCTGCGGGTTGGTGATGGTGTCCATCGCCAGCAGCCGGGTCGGCTGAGCCGCGCGCCTGCCGTGGAGCGTCGCGGTCCAGTCCTCGAGTTCGATGACGTTGTTGAGGTGGATCCGGGCGACGACGCCCTGATCGTGGCGAGTGTCGCCGGAGAGTCGGGTGACGCCGGCGTAGTCAGACTTCTCGAGCTCGATCTCGTGGCGTCGGCAACGCTCGGCGAGGTCACTCCGGAATTCTCCGGGCGCCTGGCGCGCGACGCGCACGAACTCGACGCCGACGCCGGGCGCCTCGATGGCTTCCATGACCGCGCGTCGCCCGTAGACGGTGATCGCGGTGTTGCCCCGCCAGTTGCGGTTGTCGGTCATGACTGCACCTCTCTGAAGTACGAGCGACCGCCCCACTGCGTCTGCGTGCCTCGAGTCAGGTCGCGGGCGGCGCCGCGGAGCAGCCCCGCGACAACCCACGCGCCCCAGGGCACCAGCAGTATCCGCCAGATAGGCTGGTGCTGCTGACGGTAGACAAGGCCCATGGCGACGATGAAAGCGATCGCCCCGAGCCCGGACGCGATCGCGAGCGTGAGCGCCGTAGCGCTTGAGCCGAACAGCTGCAGCGCCGCGAGCGCGACCCAGAAGGCGATCTCGGTGAGCACCGGGAACACAGCGCCGGTGATGACGAGCCGGCGAGCCGATGCGCGGAGCCTCGCGGGCCTGCGACTCGCCGATTCGGTGTAAATCCGTTTCCAGCCGCGCTCGAACGCCTCGTAGGCGCGGTACATCTCGCAGCGGAGCATGCCGTCGGCGAGCAGGCAGTTCAGGCGCAGACCGCGCCCTTTCTGGGCAAAGATCTTGGAGAACTGTATGTCTTCGAGCAGGGCACCCCGGACGCCCGCGTGACCGCCGATGGAATCGAAGGCGGCGCGGCGGAAGAGCATGAACTGGCCGTTGGCGAACAGCCGGGGCTTGGCCGGGTCGTTGACCTGGTCGAGCGGGAACTGGCGGATGAGCTCGAACGACGCGACGGGCTGGATGTACCGCTCGTACCACTCATCGATGGTCAGTGTCGAGAGCAGGCTCAGCAGGTCGACATCGCGCTCGACGAGCAGGGCAACGGCCGCGCGGAGGCACGCCGGATCGAACTCGGTGTCGGCATCGGCGAAAAGGACCAGCCCGCGCGAGAGGTCGTGGATCTCCTCACCGGGCTTGAGCGTCCAGTCGCCCTCGTCCGGTGAACGCGACCCGTCCAGACGCTTCGACTCGCGGTAACCGCGGTGCATGGCGTGGACTTTGCCCGCCCAGCCCTCGGGGCAGTGATCGTTCACGATGATCTCGACGCGCGGATCGGGCGAGCCGTCGGGCATACGGATCGCCTCGCGGAGCACCGCCTCGGTGTCGTCGGTGCAGCGGTCGAGCACGAAGACTACGCCGAGGTCGTGGTAGTTGCTCGCGAGCAGTGAGCGTGCCGCCCGCGCGATCACATCGCGTTCGTTGTGGGCCGGGATGATGACCGTCAGTTCGGGCCAATCGCTGACCAGTTCGGCGAGCGCGAGTCCGTCGCGTGCTGTCGGCAAGGTTCGCATCGAGCGGAGCACGCGCAGCGCGACCACGCCGTAAAACACGAGCGTCCCGATCGCGCCGATCAACAGCGGGATGCTCAGGATGGTCAGCCAGAGGGGCATCAGACTGCGTAGGGTACGAGCGAGGAGGCGCCTATGCACCGGCACCCGATCCGGTTTGAAGCGTGTTCGCCCGCAAAGGGCCTGGTGTTCTCGGTCGAGCAGATGCGCCGGGTGGACGCCTTCGCGATCGATGAGTTGGGTCTGCCGGGCCTCATTCTGATGGAGCACGCGTCGATCGCGTTGAGAGTCGCCTGCGGCGAGCTCGCGCCGCCGGACGCTCCGGCCTGCGTGCTGGTCGGTCCGGGCAACAACGGGGGCGACGGGCTCGCGCTCGCCCGTCTGCTGCACACCGCTTCGCCGCGGCGGGACATCACCTGCGTGCTGCTCGCTCCAGGAAGAACGTCGTCCGACGGCGCGACGAACCTGCGTGTTCTTGAGGCGATGCTGGACGGATCGGACGGGCATCTGCGAATCGAGGACGAACTGCCGGACCAACTTCCGGAAGGGTCGCTCGTGGTCGATGCGATGTTCGGGAGCGGGCTAGATCGCCCGCTCGCGGGTCGCTTTGAGGAGGCGGTGCGATGGACCGAGGCGCAGCACGCGCGGGGCTGCTTCGTGCTCGCCGCGGATGTTCCGAGCGGGTTGGATGCTGACACCGGTGAACCGGTGCAGAGCCATGCAGGACGCGACTCACCCACAGTCCGAGCAAACCGAACGGTCACCCTCGGCGGCGTGAAACGTGGATTTCTGCAAGACGGCAGCCGGGTGTGGGCCGGCGAAGTCTGCGTCGGCGACATCGGGGTGCCGCGATGGGTGCTGGAGCGATTCGGCGAACCTATCGGTAGCGAGATCAGGGCTGAAGGCGGGTCGCGCTCCACGGGCCGGGAGTGAACGAGTCCTCGCCTTCGGGCCCGATCGTTGTTTCGAGCGACCGCGTCCACAGCGCGCGGTCGTGGATTCGACTGCGGTTGCCGACCCAGAGCTCCATTTTCTCCGCCCAGACGCGGTAGCCGCCCCAGTGCGGCGGGCGTGGAACGGTTTCGGGGTCCGGCTCGGTCTGGGCATCTGGATCGACGCCGAAGCGTTTCTGCGCATCGCGGACCTGCTGGAGCAGAGCTTCGCGCGAGCCGATCGGCTTGGACTGATCCGAAGACCACGCGCCGATGCGCTTGCCGGCGGTTCGCGTCGCGAAGTAGCGATTAGACTCGCTCTCGGGGGATTCGACGACCGGCCCCTCGATGCGGACCTGCTTGTCGAAGCGGTCCCAGTGGAAGACCACCGCGGCCCGAGGGTGCGCGTCGAGCGCAGCGCCCTTGCGCGAGGTGCGGTTGGTGAAGAACACGATATAGCCGGGGTCTTCGACGAGGTACTTGCAAAGCACGATCCGCGCGGACGGGCGGCCGTCGGGGTCGATCGTCGCGACGGTCATCGCGTTGGGGTTCGGCTGGATCTTCTGCTCGTGGGCGGCGTGAAACCACCGGGCGAAGGTGGGGAACGGGTCCGACGGAAGCTGGTCGGGGAGCCGGTCCTCCATGCGGAAAGCCTCGGGCAGGTCCTGCTGGGCGGTGTCGATGCTCATACCAGACGATAGGGCAAACGCATCGGTTTTTGCGTCCGGCCTGCGAGGTCGTTGCGGATATGCTGTCATCTGCACCGGGCGGAGCCCGGGGAGAGGTACAACCCCGACCGGTTGTCCCCACACCAGCCACGGAGGGTCCTTTGGACGAGCGGAACGGCACCAGCACGACGGCACCACGGCGGGATCGCAAGCGGTTCCAGGCCGAAGAGCGGAACCTCCAGAAGCTGTTCGATCGGCTGCCGCCTCACTCGCTCGAGGCGGAGATGTCGCTGCTGGGCTCGATGATCCTCGATCACTCGGTGATCGGCGATGTGATCGAGATCGTGCCGCTGGCCGATGCGTTCTACAGCGAGGCCCACGCGGCGATCTTCGACGCGCTGGTGCGCCTGTACGACCGCAAGCAGTCCGGCGACCTGGTGCAGCTGTCCGAGGCCCTGAAGGACCGGGATGTGTTCGAGGATGTCGGCGGGACCGACTACCTGCTGAACCTCGCCCAGTCGGTCCCGAGCGCGGCGAGCGCCCCCTACTACGCGGAGATCGTTCGCGAGAAGTGGCAGCTGCGCCGGCTGATCGATGCGTCGGGAGAGATCGTCTACAGCGCCTACCACGCCGGCGAGTTCGGCGACGACGGGGCACGGACGGTGCTCGACAAGGCCGAGCAGTCGATCTTCGAGATCGCCGAGCAGGCCGAGAGCGGCGGGCAGCTGTCGATGAAGAACCTGCTCGTGGAGGTCATGGAGTCGCTGGACCGGCAGGACGGGCGCACCGTCACCGGCGTCGCCACGGGCTTTTACGAGCTCGACGAGATGACCAGCGGGCTGCAGCCGGGCGAAATGATCATCGTGGCGGCACGCCCCTCGATGGGTAAGACCGCGTTCGCGCTGAACCTGACCGAGCAGATCGCCTTTGGGGGCGGACGCTACGAGGGCAATGGCGACGGGGTGATGCCGGTCGGATTCTTCAGTCTCGAGATGTCGCAGGCGTCGGTCGTGCAGCGTCTGCTCAGCGCGCACTCGGGCGTCGACTCGCACCGGATGCGGACGAACCGGCTCTCCAAGGACGACTTCGCGGACCTGATGCACTCCTGCGGCCTGCTGGAGAAAGCGCCGATCTACATCGACGACACGCCGGGGCTGACCGTGATGAACCTGCGTGCGAAGGCGCGCCGGATGGTGAAGCAGTACGGCGTGAAGTGCCTGGTGATCGACTATCTGCAGCTCATGAGCGCGCCGTCTGCGGCGCGCGAGGGGCGTCAGCAGGAAGTCTCGACGATCAGCCGCCAGATCAAGGCGCTGGCTCGCGAACTGAAGCTGCCGATCATCTGCTTGGCGCAGTTGAACCGCGGCGCGGAGCAGCGCGAGGGGCACCGGCCGCGCATGGCCGATTTGCGCGAGTCGGGCTCGATCGAGCAGGATGCCGACGTGATCGCGCTGCTGCATCGCGAGGAGTACTACCACCTGCAGGACCCGAGTTGGGCCGAGGAGAACCCGGACAAGATCGGGCTGGCGGAGCTGATCATCGCCAAGCAGCGCAACGGCCCGACGGGGACCGTGAAGATGAGCTGGGACGCGCGGGTCACGCGTTTCCGCAACTACGCGTCGCCGGGCTCAAGCGGCGGGTACATGCCCGCTCCGCGCCAGGACGAACCGGGTGCCGGGGCGTATGTCGAGCCGCGACCGGGCGGGTTCGCCCCCGGCGCGCGCTCGGGGCCGGTCGAGGACCATCGTGACGGCGGCGGCAACGAGCCCGACTGGGACGACGAGAACAACGACGGCCTGCCGATGTGATTCGGCGGTTGTCGCGCCGGCGCGACTCGGATCAACACGATCGCAAAAAGACAGCAGCCCGATCCGAAGACCGGGCTGCTGGTTCGATCATGTGATCGTGCGGATCAGCGGGTGCTGATCAGCGACGACGACGGACCGCGGCGAGGCCGGCGAGGCCGAGCAGGCCAGCGGCACCCGGGGTCGGGATGATCACGTTGTACTCGCCGATGACGACGGCGTCGTCGAGGTCGTCGACGGTGTCGGCGACGAACCAGATGTTGCCGTTCCGCTCGCCACCGATGAGCATGTTGGCGTAGTCGTCGGCGTCGAGCGACCAGGTCGCGGAGCCGGAGAACGCCTGCACGCCGACTTCGAAGTCCGACGTCGGGTCGTTGGTGTAGCTCCAGACGTTCAGACCGGGATCGGTGGTGCCGCCGCGGAACAGGCTCGGCGAGCCGTCAGACCCGTTCAGGAAGCTGGTCAGATCGCCCGAGACGAGACTGGCGTTCAGGCCGGAGGCACCATCCGCACCGAAGAAATCGGCGAGGTAGAAACCGGTGCTGTCGGAACCGGAGATCGTCGCGGCTGAGCCGCCGTCGGTCGCCGTGATCGTGATCTGGTTCGGGACCGACAGGTCGACAACCAGAAGCTTCTGGATTTCGGTCGCCGAGGCAGCACCCGCGATGGCGAGAACGGCGCCGGCCGTAAACAAAGTCTTCATATCTCTCTCCTTGTGAACACAGTGCGAAGCACCCGATGCTTCGAATCGATCAGTCTTCATCACTGCGATGGGGCAGCCACGCAGCAAGGACCCGACGGGAGCGGGCCTGTCTATAGGGTACTCGGAACTCCGCACGCTGCAACGATTTTGTCCCGAAATGCCGCGATTTGCGCTCAAGCGCGGACTGGACCGATCACTGCGCCGAAAAGGGTGCATGTCACCTTTTGGTGACAGTTCCTGCGAAAGAAAACCCGGCGTTGCGACCGGGTTCTCCATCGGACTGGTATCGCGACGCGATTAGCGGCGGCGACGGACCGCGGCGAGGCCGGCGAGGCCGAGCAGGCCAGCGGCACCCGGGGTCGGGATGATCACGTTGTACTCACCAATCACGAACGCATCGCCGAGGTCGTCGAGGGTGTCGGCGGCGAACCAGACATTGCCGACGCGCTCACCACCGATGAGCATGTTGGCGTAGTCGTCGGCGTCAAGGGACCAGGTGCCGGAACCGCTGAACGCCTGCACGCCGACCTCGAAGTCCGAGGTCGGGTCGTTGGTGTAGCTCCAAATGTTCAGGCCGGGATCGGTGGTGCCGCCACGGAACAGGTTCGGCGAGCCATCGGAGCCGTTCAGGAAGCTGGTCAGGTCACCGGAAACGAACCCTTCGTTCAGGCCCGACGTGCCGTCGGCACCGAAGAAAGACTCGAGGTAGAAACCCGTGCTGTCGGAACCGGAAACGGTCGCGTTCGACGGGGCGTCGGTCGCGGTGACGGTGATCTGGTTGGGGACCGACAGGTCGACCACCAGGATCACCGGAAGATCACTCGCCGAAGCAGCGCCGGCGGTGGCGAGGACGGCACAGGCCGTGATCAAAGTCTTCATATCTCTCTCCTTGTAAACACAGTGCGAAGCACCCGGTTGCTTCGCTACGTTCCGGCGCGCCGCAGCGGGACAACCGCGTGGCACGACCCTATCGGGAGCGGGGCGTTTTGAGAGTACTCCGAGCAAACCGGTCTGCAACCTATTCCCCCTCATTTGGAATGATTTACCGAAACCCTTCGCTCCGACCCCGGGGATTTGAGCGCAGCCTGATTGCACACCGTTTGGTGTCCACTGGCCAAAACAGAAAGCCCGGTCTTGCGACCGGGCTTTCCATCAGTCTGGTATCGCGACGCGATTAGCGACGGCGACGGACCGCGGCGAGGCCGGCGAGGCCGAGCAGGCCAGCGGCACCCGGGGTCGGGATCTTGTCGAACGAGCCAGCGATGTTGCTGTAGACGTTCGGGTTGGGATCGGTAGCCCAGTCGTTGACGAAGGTCAGCGTGTAGTCACCGGCGGGGATCGCCACGGTGAACGAGTCGCTGTAGAAGCCGGGGTTGGTCGAACCCGAGCCGTCGAAGGCCCAGCCCATGTCGGCATCGCCGGCGTTGGTGAAGCCACCGACCGTGTACACGGCGCCGCCGGCATCGGAGATGATGAACTGGACGTCCGAAGCCCACGAGGCGTCGGCAACAGGCTCATCGTAGTCGAAGCCGATGCTGAAACCGGTCGCGTCGACGGGCAGGGTGATGGCGACCGAGACGGACTCGCCGCCGGCCAGGGTGGAGTCGGGCAGGGTGAAGTCGGTCGCCGAAGCGGCACCGGCGATCGCGAGAACCGCACCAGCAGTGATCAAAGCCTTCATATCTCTCTCCTTTTTCACAGGAACTTGGGCACACCTCGCGCCCAGAAACTTACTTTTCCGCACAGACGCAGGGATCGGCACAGGTCACCCTTGAAACGCCTGCTGAACGAACCGGCGACGCATTCGCGGTGAATGCACGCGCCGTTCTCCCGATCCTACAGGGGATTGGCTGGGATGCAACGATTTTTTGGCGAGACCGTCACAATCGCGATGATTGGGCCGTTCGCGTGAATTACCTATTTTCACAGGCTCTCGATCAGTGTTCGCAATCGGTGCCGAAGTTCGAGAGCACGAGGTTGAGGTCTGCGAGGTCGACCACACCGTCGGCGTTTGCATCGCCGGGGAGGTTTCCCGGGCAGGCCGGGACGCCGCCGAGAACCAGATCCCACGAGTCGAATCCGCCCGCGACGAGCCAGTCGTTGTCGTAGATGCGGAGGATCCAGCTGCCCTGAGCGTCTTCGCCGAGGTACGCGCTGTCGAGGCTGATGAACTCGCCGCCCTCGCCGGAGGCCTGGTAGGTGCCGGGCGGGAGGTCCTGCGTGCCGGAGAAGTCCTGAGCGACCACCCAGAGGTCGTCGCCCGAGTCGGCGAAGGTGTAGTCGCCGTCGAAGTCTGCGTCTTCGCCGAAGCGGAGGTTGGTGAGCAGGATGACTGGATCGGACACGCCGACGTGGCGGAGTTCGATGGTGAGGTCGGACGAGTAGTTGTGCTGCAGGCCGTTGATGCGGACCGCGATGGACTCGATCGGGAACGACTGGTCGATGACGACGGGCGTGAGCATGCCGATCTCGTCGTTATCCGGGATCGGCCCTCCGGGGCCGTTGAAGGCGACCGCGGCGGGGTTGCCTGAGCCGGACATGAGGACTGCGGTGAGCGACATGGCGATGGGGAACGATGGCATGGGGGTCTCCGAGCGGATGGGCTGCAAAACAGCGAGTGTACGGACGCCGCGGGCAGGGGCAATGAAAAAGCCCGCCGGGAGTGGCGGGCGTAGGCGTTCGAAGGGATGTGCTCCCGGTCAGGTCGATTCGGCTCCGGCCTCGGCGGCCTTGGCCTGCTTGGAATCGTCGCCGTCCTTCTTCGGCTTCGTTTCCTTCTTCTTCTCGAGCGACTTGTCGTACTTGAGTTCGAAGGTCAGCTTCTCTTCATCGTCCTTGCGGGTCATGATGATGCGGTTCTTGCCTTCGAAGTCGCCCGAGAGCAGCGCCTCGGAGAGCGGGTCTTCGACGTACTGACTGATCGCGCGACGGAGCGGGCGAGCGCCGTAGTCGGGGTTGAAGCCCTTGTCGATCAGGAAGTCCTTTGCAACCTGATCGAGTTCCATGTGCCAACCCTGCTCCTTCATGCGGTCCACGAGCTTCTGCGTCTCGTAGTCCACGATGGTGATCAGGTCGTCCTTGGTGAGCGGGCGGAAGACGATGATGTCATCGAGGCGGTTGATGAACTCGGGGCGGAAGTACCGCTCGATTTCCTTGTTCAGCACTCCCTTGATGTTCTCGAAGTCCTGCTGCTCGTCGCGCTTGGCGAAGCCGAAGCCCGCGCCGCCCTTGATCAGGTCGGCCCCGATGTTCGAGGTCATGATCAGCACGGTGTTGCGGAAATCGACGTTGCGTCCGAACGAGTCGACGAGGCGACCCTCTTCCATGATCTGGAGGAGCATGTTGAAGACATCGGGGTGGGCCTTCTCGATCTCGTCGAAGAGCACGACGGAGTACGGGCGACGGCGGACGCGCTCGGTGAGCTGGCCGCCCTCTTCGTAGCCGACGTATCCGGGAGGTGCGCCGACGAGGCGGGAGACGTTGTGCTTCTCCATGTAGTCGGACATGTCCAGATGGATCATGGACTCCTCATCGCCGAACATGAACTCGGCGAGGGCCTTGGAGAGCAGCGTCTTACCCACACCGGACGGGCCGACGAAGATAAAACTGCCCATCGGGCGCTTCGGGTCCTTGAGGCCGGCGCGGGCGCGGCGGATGGCCTTGGAGATGCCCTTGATGGCTTCGTCCTGGCTGACGACACGCTTGTGCAGCTCTTCCTCGAGCTTGAGCAGGCGCTCGGCCTCCTCCTTCTCGAGACGGGTCAGCGGGACGCCGGTCATCTTGGAGACGACCTCGGCGATCACTTCGCCGTCGACGATGCCGCCGGTTTCCTTGGCCTTCTCGCGCCACTCCTTCTGGATGTCTTCCTTCTTCTTGCGGAGTTTCTCGGCCTGGTCTCGGAGTTCGGCGGCCTTCTCGTAGTCGGCGCCCTTGACGGCCTCGTCCTTCTCGATGGACAGGCGCTCGATGTCCGCTTCCAAATCCGCGAGGTTCGGCGGCTTGGTCATGGTCTTGAGGCGTACTCGCGCACCGGCTTCATCGATGACGTCGATCGACTTGTCGGGCTGGACGCGACCGGTGATGTAGCGGCCGGACAGTTCGACGGCGGCCTCGATGGCGTCGTCGGTGAACTGCACGCGGTGGTGCTCTTCGTACTTGTCGCGCAGACCCTTGATGATCTCGACGGTCTGCTCGGCGTTGGGCGGATCGACGGAGATGGACTGGAAGCGGCGTGCGAGAGCCGGGTCCTTCTCGATGTACTTGCGGTACTCGTCGAAGGTGGTGGCGCCGATGCACTGGATCTCGCCGCGGGCGAGGGCGGGCTTGAGCACATTGGACGCGTCGATCGCGCCCTCGGCGCCGCCGGCACCGACGAGAGTGTGGAGTTCGTAGATGAAGAGGATGAGATTCTGGGCGCGACGGACTTCGTTCATGACCGCCTTGATGCGCTCCTCGAACTGGCCGCGATACTTCGTGCCGGCGACCATCATGGCGAGGTCGAGCACGACGAGGCGACGGTCGTGCAGGAGGTCGGGGACTTCCTGGTTGATGATCGCCTGCGCGAGGCCTTCGACGATGGCGGTCTTGCCGACACCGGCCTCACCGAGCAGGACCGGGTTGTTCTTGGTGCGGCGGCACAGGACCTGAATAACGCGCTCGATCTCGCGTTCGCGTCCGATGACGGGGTCGAGCCCGCCTTCCTTCGCGAGCGCTGTGAGGTCGCGACCGAAGGAGTCGAGGGCCGGAGTCTTGGAGTTGCTCTTGCCCTGGCGCTGGCCACCGGGGCCGCCCTGACCGGGGTTGGGACCGCCGGACATTTCGCCTTCTTCCTTGTCCATACCCGCGCCGAGGAGGTTGAGGACCTCTTCGCGGACTTCCTCGAGCTTGAGGCCGAGGTTCATCAGGACCTGGGCGGCGACGCCGTCGTGCTCGCGGAGCAGGCCGAGCAGCAGGTGCTCGGTCCCGACGTAGTTGTGATTGAGGTTCCGGGCTTCCTCGATGGCGTACTCGATGACCTTCTTGGCACGGGGGGTTTGGGGCAGCTTGCCCATCGTGACCATGTCGGGGCCGGAGTGGACGAGTTTCTCGACTTCGAGGCGGACCTTGCGCAGGTCGACCCCGAGGTTCTTGAGGACATTTGCTCCGACGCCGGAGCCTTCCTTGACGAGGCCGAGCAGGATGTGCTCGGTCCCGATGTATTCGTGGTTGAACCGCTGGGCTTCCTGGTTGGCCAGGGCCATGACTTTGCGGGCTCTGTCTGTAAATCGTTCGAACATAACTCGTCCTTTGTGCTGGTTCGGCGGGGGAAATCCCGTCGAACACTCAGGCAGCGGCGGAGATCAGGGACCCGCACCATCCGGGCTCATCGGCACATTCCGATGGTCAGACCCAGCCGAGGTGCGGATCTCCGACGAGATTGCCGCCGGATTATAGGCCCGTCTTGAGTGGACCCAGCCGCGGGCGGGCGACAACGCCCGGCGCTGCGGTATCCATTGCGAAAGCCGTGCCACGAAAGGCGGAGCGGTGCCTCGCGAAGGGCGAGAAGGCACTGCCAGTCCACGAGGTCGCTGCCGATGTGGCAGGGCGCACGGCGGCGATTGAGGCTTCACGATTTCCCGCAAACCGGTGCGCCGGCCTTGCCGGGAGTGCCCATGACAGGCAACACTCCGCCATCGACGATCGCTCCGCCATCATCACCGGCCTCGGGGCCGTGTCGCCTCTGGGCCCCAGCGCTCCGGCGTTCATCGCCGGTCTGCGTGCGGGGCGGAGCGGCGTACGCCTGATCGAGTTCGATACGGCGCGGATCAAATCACGGGTTGTGGCGTCGTGCCCGGAGTTCGATGCGTCGGCGGTGATCTCGTCGGCGGACCAGAAGCGACTGCCCCGCTGCGTGCCGATGGGCCTGATGGCGGCGCAGGAGGCCATCACCCACGCCGGACTGGATATACCGCGTGGCGATTCGGAGGCGGATCTGGATGCGGCTCGACGGGTCGGGCTGATCCTCGGGACCGGGGCCGGGGGCATCGATTTCACTCTTGATCAGGCGATGGCGGCGTACACCGGCGGGGCGGACGGGCGAGGCAGGAACCCGTCGCTTTGGACGATCACGAACGCGACGCACGGGAATCTCGCGGGGGAGCTGTCGATCCGCATCGGGGCGCGTGGGCCGTCGATGTGCATCTCGGACGGGTGCGCTTCGGCCTCGGACGCGATCGGGACCGCGCTCGGATTGATCCGCTCGAACCGCGCGGGCTCGCCGGAGTGCGTGGTGGTGGTCGGGGCCGATGCTCACCTGCGCTGGGAGACGGTGCTGGGCATGGAACTGCTGGGCGTGATCTCGACGCGCGATCCGGGGGCGACGGGGGAGGATCCGGCGACGATGGCGCGGCCGTTCGACGCGACGCGCGACGGCTTCGTGCTCGGGGAGGGTGCGTGGGCGATCGTGCTGGAATCGCCGAAGCACGCGGAGCGCCGCGGGGCTCGGGCGCTCGGTCGGCTCCGGGGCTACGGAGCGACCTGTGACGCGTATCACCGGGTCCGACCGGCGCCGGACGCGGCGGAGGGCGTGCGCGCAATTCGCCTGGCGATCGAGGATGCGCAGCTGAAGCCCGAGGAGATCGAAGTCGTGCACTACCACGGCACGGCGACGCCGGTGAATGATGAACTCGAGACGCGGATGGTGCGGATGGCCTTCGGCGGGCACGCCGATCGGCTGGTCGGCCATTCGGTCAAGGGCGCGATCGGGCACCCGCAAGGAGCGTGCGGCGCGGCGTCGGTGGTGGCGACGTTCGGGGCGATGATCGGGCTGGACGGCGGGGATCCGTTCTCGGTTCCGACGATCAACCTGCGCGAGCCGGATCCGGTCTGCGACCTCGATTACACGCCGAACGAGCCCAGGCCGCTGGATGCCCGCTATGCCCTGATCAACTGTCTGGCGTTCGGCGCGAAAAACTCGGCGCTGGTCCTCGAAAGAAGCCGGTAGTATCGATCCATTGGAGGAAACCCAGCAATGTCCCAAGCACCACGGAAGCCCAAGTCCTCGTTCGCGCGCGAGGTAGCGGGAGATGTCGCGAAGGACACCGGCAAGTTGCTGGGCATGGCGGCGTTTCAGGCGCTCGGAATCCTCGGCCTGATTCTGCTCGGCGCGGTGGTATGCGGCGCCGGGCTCTACTTTTCGATCCACATCGTCGCGATCATCGGCGGGGTGCTGATCGGCGCGGGCTTGCTCTGGGCGGCGGTGCTGGCGTTCATCTTTTTCGCGCCGACGTTCTAGATGAACTCTGACCGCGTATCCCCAGCGAACGATCGGCACATGTCGCGGTCTGAGCGACTGCAGCGTCGCTACGAGTTCGCGGATCGCGCTAGGGAGCGATGGCTCAGTCTGTTCATCGCCGTAGTGCAAGTCTTCATTGCTTTACTGATGATCGCCTTCGGCGGCTTTGCACTCGTGATGGGTTCCGCTTTGGATTCACTGGGCCCTAGAGACTCCGGACTGTCAGTCGTCGGGAGTGTCGTGATCGCAGGGGGGTTGGTGTGGATCGCTTTGGCGGTTTGGCGACTGGCCTTGCATTGGCTGCGGTTGGAGCGGTACTCGCAACCGCCGCGGGATGCGTAATCCCCTTCGCGTTTCCGCAAGCGAGAGAAAGCTTCGAATGTAACAAACCGTCTTGTCAGGCCACATCGGGTATTCTCCGACGCATGGGTGATGCGGCGCCGCAGAATTCAGCGAATTTGGATCGGGTGGACGCCGCGGGTGTGAAGCTGCCGCGCCTGCTCCCGCGTCGTCCGGACTTCGGGCACAAGGGCACGTTCGGCACGGTCTCGGTGATTGGCGGCTCGGCCGGTTCGAGCGGCGGGACGCAACCGATGATGCTGGGCGCCCCGACGCTGGCGGCCCGCTCGGCGCTGCGATCCGGGGCGGGGATGGCGCGACTGGCGGTGCCCAGTTCGATCCTGCAGGCAGCGCTCTCGCTCGCGCCCGAGACGATCGGCCACGGGTTGCCCGTTGATTCATCGGGTGAAACCGTCGGGCACGAGGCGGCGCCGATCGTGGATACGCTGTGCGACAAGTCGGCGTCGATCGTGGTCGGGCCGGGGCTCGGGACGGGGGGCGGGGCGCGATCGATCACGCTGCGACTGCTCGCGCAGCATGATGTGCCGGTCGTCGTCGACGCCGACGCGCTGAATCTGCTCGCCCAGTTGCCGGATGTGCACAATGACATCTGCGCGCCGTGCGTGCTGACGCCTCACCCGGTGGAGTTCCGGCGCCTGGCGACGAACGTGGCGCACGGGGCGATCACGCTCGACGGTTCGAATCCGGACCAGCAGCCGGAGGCCGCGGCCCAGCTCGCGCGCCGGATCGGGTGCGTCGTGGTGCTGAAGGGGGCAACGACCTCCGTTTCAGACGGCCTCCAGACCTGGACACTGCGCAAGCCGAATCCCCTGCTTGCAACCGGGGGTTCGGGTGACATCCTCTCCGGTGTCATCGCCGGGTTCATCGCACAGCACCATCGCCTGCCGGCGATGAAGGGGAGCAGCGCGGTCGCCGGAACGTCCGACGGAAGGGTCGGGCTGTTCGAACTGGCCTGCCTCGGCGTCGCCGCCCACAACATGGCGGCGCTGCAATGGTCGCAGGCTCATCGTGGGGCGCGGGGGGGCATGATGGCTTCGGACCTGCTCGACTATCTGCCGGAGTCGGTGCAGATGCTCCGGTCGGCGTCGGAGCAGACGGCGGCGGACTGATCGGATCACGATCGCCGATTTCCGGTTGTCGGACGCTGATTTGAGACTGGAATCTCGAACCGCCGACCTATACTCAGCGTCTTCAATAATGGTCCCAGCGCCGCCGAAGGGCTGGGGCCGGAGCGACCACCCTGAAATGGCCGCCGGCCAGGAGATTGACCGAGATGTTCCGGACCTCGAACCCCGCGTTCAACAACGATGCCTACAAGCCCGCGCAGACCTGGGACGATCTGGGTCAGTCGCAGTCCTTCGGGACGGACGACTCGGTGCGTGCGGCTCGCGCGGCGAGCCAGGCGGCCCGCCCGTCGACGATGACCATCAACGGCACGGTGACGAAGTCGGCGCTGATGATCGGCACGTGCATGGTCGTGGCGATGATCGCCTGGGGGCTGTGCGTCGGCAGTGACGAGGCCGGCAACCCGGTGATCAACGGCGGCATGGCGCTGGGTCTCACGGCGGGCGGCGCGCTGCTCGGCATGCTGACCTTCTTCGTGACGATGTTCAAGCCGAAGATGTCGACGTTCACCGCAATGCCGTACGCGGCGATGGAGGGCGCGTTCGTCGGCGGCATCTCGGCGTTCTACGCCGCCCGCTTCGCGACCGAGGGCGATGACGGCGGGATCGTGCTCAATAGTGGCCTGATCTTCAACGCGGCGCTCCTGACCTTCGGCATTTTCGGCGGGCTGCTGACGGCCTACTCGCTGAAGCTCGTCCGTCCGAATCGGCTGTTCTACAACATCACAATCGTCGGCACGCTCGGTGTGCTGGCCTATTTCCTGATCGCCATGGTGGCCGGGCTTTTCGGCTCGTTCAGCCTGCTCAGCGTCTACGACCCGAGCAACGGCGGCCTGATCTCGATCGGTTTCTCACTGCTGCTGGTCGGGCTGGCGTCCATGAATCTCGTGCTCGACTTTGATCAGGTGAACGTGGCGGTCAAGAACAGGGCACCGCGTTACATGGAGTGGTTCAGCGGCATGGCGCTGCTGGTCACGCTGGTCTGGCTGTACATCGAGGTGCTTCGCCTGCTTGCGAAGCTGCAATCGCGCGACTGATTGCGACGCGGTCTACCCCTGAAACACAGAACCCCGCCAGAGGCGGGGTTTTTTCGTGGCCCCGAGGAGGAAGCCGTTCAGTTCTCGTAGGCGGACTTCTCGTTCCAGCGGGGGTCGGGGTTCGAGCCGACGTTCTCCGGTGTCGCGCGGAGGGTCATGTCGAGGCGTCGCGCGGACGCGGGCGGGCAGGGCTGACGGTTCATCGGGGTAATAATCGTCCGACCGATCGGGGCCATTTCCCAGCGGATCTCGTCGGGGCGGTACTCGTTGGGTCCGGTGCCCTCGCTGAATGACACCTGCAGGGCCTGGCCGACCGGGATGTCGACCGACCACGCGGTTTCGCCGGTGCGGGTGTCGGTGAGCGTCACGGTCTTCGGCTGCCACGTTGTCGACTCGTACCGGTAGCGATCGGCGGAACGACCGGAATACGTGTTGCCGCCCATGCAGCCGGTGAGCGTGCTCGCGAGAAGAACCCCGGCACCGATGACGGCTCCGAGGCGGACGGTGGAACGGGTGGCTTTGCTGCTGGTCATCTCGCCTCCGCGGCGTGGTGGAACGTTCTGATTCGCGTCGTCGCCGTGGTGCGGCGTCTTCGCGTCTACGATACATCGGGCGATGTGGGTTCGCCGAATCCGGCGCGAACCGATCGCCGATGCCTGTCCGCTCATCGTCCAATGCCGGTCGCCGACTGGACCGAAATTCCCCATCCGCCTCGGAGGCACCATGCCCCCTGCTCCTACGGACCACGCCTCCCGGAACGCCGACCTTCGCATCGGTCATGGCTACGACCTGCACCGGCTGGAGCCGGTCGACCCGCGGGCCGGCTCAAACCGCGGCGGGCGGGTACTGAAACTCGCCGGCATCGAGCTCGAGAGCCCGGTCGGGCCGGTCGGTCACTCGGACGGTGACGCGCTGTTCCACGCGATCACCGACGCCCTGCTCGGCGCGTTGGCGATGGAGGACATCGGCACCCTGTTCCCGGACGACGACGAATCCAACGACGGGCGAGATTCGATCGATTTCCTCCGTGAGGCGAGCCGGCGGGTGAAGGGGGCCGGGTACGAGGTCGCGAACATCGACTGCACCGTGATCCTCGAGCGCCCACGCCTGAAAGCGCACCGGGCGGCGATGCGAGACTCGATCGCCGCGGCACTCGGGATCGGCGCGGACCGGGTCAATGTGAAGGGCAAGAGCCACGAGGGCGTGGACGCGATCGGCGAGGGCCGGGCGATCGAGGTTCATGCGGTCGCGCTGCTCAAGCGTCTCCCCGATGCCGAGGGGGCCCCGGCGTGATTCACGAGGACGGGACGCAACACCTTTGGCAACGGGCGGCCTCCATGTGCGCGCGGGCCCACCGGCACCAGTCGAGGAAGGACGGCCGAACGCCGTACTCGGCGCACCCGAACCGGGTTGCGCTGACGATCGCGCTGGTGTTCGGGGAGCGCGATGAGACGACGATCGCCGCCGCGTTGCTCCACGATGTGATCGAGGACGGTGAGACGGACTACGACGAGATCGCCGTGGAATTCGGATCGGCGGTGGCGGGAGCGGTCGCGGCGCTGAGCAAGGACGCCCGGCTGCCCGAGGCCGAACGCGAGCCGGCGTACGATCGGCAACTCGCTCAGGCCGACTGGCGGGCCCGGCTGATCAAGCTGGGTGACGTCTACGACAACCTGAGCGATCTGGCCTCCAGCGTGCGGACGACGCCGGACGCGATCCGACGGTTGGTTTCGCGTGCCGATCGAGCGATCGGGCTGGCGAAGAGCTGCGGCGACGAACGCCCGTCGGTGCTGACGGCGATCGAGCACGTGCGGGCTCTGGCGGACCTCTGGCGTGAGCGGATCGTCTGATTCGGTGGCTGGCCTTATCGGGCGGGCCCGCGTGCCGGCCGGGCGTGAAACCCGGTCGAGTTAACGGGTTTTGCCGCGCCCTCGGTCCCGCAGGGTCCGCCGAGTGCTATCGGCTGCAGCGCCCGGAAACGGGTAACCGATACTGAAGGAATGCCACTTGTTGGATCGATCATCCCGCTGAAAGCCCTCGGCGTCGGGGCCCAGGAGAAGCGCATTGCGCGCGAGAAGGAAGATCAGCGCCGCGCGATCGCCAAAGGCGGCGTGAAGCGCGGGTCCGACCAGGCGGAATTCTCCACGCCGGAGGTCACCGAGACGGAGGCCCCGCGCGAGGTTCGCGGCAACGCGAGCGAGGAGACCAACGAGGACCGACGCCAGCAGGCGATCTACGACCCGTACCGAGACGGCCTGGCTTCGAGCAAGCCGGCAGCGCACCATCTTGATATTCAGGGCTGAGCGTCAGCCGGTCGGGCAGGCGTCATAGTCGAGATACCAGCGCAGCGTGCCGCCGAGCGGCTTGACGCCGAGGATCGGCAATTCCCGTTCTGACGCGCCGGGCGCTGTGATCTTTTCGATCGTCGGCGACTTCTTCGACCCGGTGACAAGCACCGCGATGAATCGGGACGCGTTGATGAGCCGGTAGGTCATCGTCATCCGGTCCGGAGGCGTGACGGCCGGGCCCTTGTTGAACGCGATGAGTTTGTGTTCGGCGTCGAGCGCGGGCGAGTGCGGGAAGAGGCTGGCGGTGTGTCCGTCGTCGCCCATGCCCAGGAGCACGAAGTCGAGCCGGTCGTGGCCCTTCTCGCGCCACGCCAAGACCTGCTGGAGTTCGCGTTCGTATCGCACATCGCCGTCGTCGTCGAGGACCGGCATCGGGTGCAGGTTGCGCTCCGGGATGCCGGAGTGATCGCCGAGGTAGTCGTGGATGTGCTTGTAGTTGAAGCGGTCGTCATCCGGCTCGACGCAGCGGTCGTCGACGATCCAGACGTGGGTACGGTTCCATGGGAACATGCGGAAGGCCGGGTCCGTCATGAGCCGGGCGTAGAGCGGCATCGGCGTCGAGCCGCCGGAGAGCGCAAGGTGGAAATCGCCGAAGGACCGCACGCAGTTGTTGGCGTGGATCAGCATGTCGGCAGCGAGGGCGTAGGTCGTGTCTTCGACATCGCGCCGGAGCACGCACGAGCCGGGCAGCGCGGGGGCTTCGGGCTCGGGCTCAAGCTCGTACCCTACGGTGGAATCCCCGGGATCTCGTCCGGATGACGGCTCTTCCAGTGGCTGGTCGTCGTGCATGCTCAGAGTCTATACGGCTGCCGGGAAGGGGATCAGCGGATGTCGCTGGCTTCGGGGTTGTGCCAGATCCGGTTGTCGGCGGCGAGCAGCGCATCAGCGCCGGGAGGGCCCCACGAGCCGGCCGGGTAATCCTCGATAAGTTTCTTGGGCAAGTCGGATCGGAGGACGGGTTCGACGATCCGCCAGGTGCCCTCGACCTCGTCGCGGTGCTTGAAGAGGGTTTTGTCGCCTCGCATCGCGTCGAGCAGCAGCGGGCCGTAGGCCTCGACGGGCTGGGCGTTGAATACATAGCAGTAGTCCATGTCGGCCTTGACCGAGCCCATGGCGAACTTCGGGCCGGGCACCTTGGCTTCGAATCGGAACCCAATACCTTCGTCGGGGGCGATGTTGATAATCAGGCGGTTGTTGACCAGTTCCTTGCCGGAGGCGAAGGGCTCGAAGTGCTTGAACAGGTTCGCGGGCGGTCGCTTGAACTGGATGTGCACCTCGGTGAGTTTGCGAGCCATCTTCTTGCCGGAACGCATGTAGAACGGCACGCCTGACCAGCGCCAGTTGTCGATGTGGACGCGCATAGCGGCGAAGGTTTCGGTGCAGCGGTCGGGGTCGACGCCCTCGAGCTCGGTGTATCCGAGGCCGCCGTCGTCGTCCTCGCTGTTGCCGGACGCGGTGTAGCGCCCGAAGACGGTGTGCTCGGCGACCTCGCCGGGTTCCATGATGCGGACCGCATCGATGACCTTGACCTTCTCGCGCCGGATGGCGTCGGCGTTGTAGTCGCTGGGGGGCTCCATCGCGACCAGCGCGAGCACCTGCAGCAGGTGGCTCTGGAGCATGTCGCGCGTGGCGCCGGCCTTGTCGTAGAAGTTTCCGGCGCGCCGACCGACGCCGACCGACTCGGCTGCGGTGACCTGCACGTGATCGACGTACTGGTTGTTCCAGATCGGCTCGAACATGATGTTGGCGAAGCGCATGACGAGCAGGTTCTGGACGAGCTCCTTGCCGAGGTAGTGGTCGATGCGGTAGATCGCCTCTTCCTCGAAGACGCGACCGAGCTCACGGTTGAGGTCCTGGGCGGACGCGAGGTCGGTGCCGATGGGCTTCTCGACGATGATGCGCTGCCACGGCACGGCCTCGGCATCGATGGCGCACCATCTCTTGCCTTCGTAGACCATGCCGCTCGCGCCGATCTGGTGAATGATCGGCTTGACGAGTGTCGGTGCGACCGAAAGGTAAAACAGCACGTTCGGCATGCCGACCCACGGGCTGGACCCCTTGGTCTGCTCGGCGATCCTGCTTTGCTGTTCGGTGAGCATATCGTGCTCGCGTCCGAGTTCGCAGATGCGCTGGATGAGCACGGGGTAGAGCTCGGCCTCGGTCGCGCTGCCGGGCAGGTAGTGGATCCGACGGGCGAACTGCGCCCAGACCTCTTCGTGGCCGGGACCGGCCTTCTCTCTGAGCGAGTCGCGGAACTCCTGGTCGCTCATTTCGGTGCGCGAGACGCCGAGCACACAGAGCCGGTCGGGCAGTCGGCCCTGCTGGTGCAGCGCGAACAGCGACGGGATCAGCTTGCGCGACACGAGGTCGCCGGAGGCACCGAAGATGACCAGCACGCAGGGCTCGGCTTCGGACTTTGGCATCTGGGGGGTCATCGGGATCCGCTCGATCCGCGCGGGGCGGCGCTAAGGGTGCTGCGGGGTGTGAAGAAGGCGAAGCGTAGAACCGTCGATCGGCGTCAGCCCACGGCGTCCGGTGTGATCGCGAACAGCGGGTCACCGGGACCGAGCGGCGCGCCGAGGAGTATCCAGATCACAAGCAGGATGGACCACGCGATGGCGAACACGAAGGTGTAGGGCAGCATCATGGCGATGAGCGTGCCCATGCCGGCCTTCGGGGCGTACTTCTGCATGAAGACCAGCACGATGATCAGGTACGCGTTCAGCGGCGTGATGATGTTCGTTACCGAGTCGCCGATGCGGTAGGCGACCTGTGTGAGTTCGGGCCGGATCCCGATGAGCATGAACATCGGCACGAAGATGGGGGCGAACAGCGTGTACTTCGCGCTCATAGAGCCGACGAAGAGGTTGAATACCATCGTGAGGAGGATGAAGGCGAGGATGAGCGGGATCGCCCCGAGCCCCTGGTTGAACAGCCACTCGCCGCCGGAAAACGCGAGCATGTTGCCGAGGTTGCTCTCGTCGAAGTAGGCGATGAACTGGCCCGCGAAGAACGCGAGCACGATGATCGGTGCCATCCCGGCCATCGAGTCCATCATGTGCTTCGCGGCGTCCTTGGTCGTGCGGGTATTGCCGACGATCGCGCCGTAGGTGATGCCCGGGAGGATGAAGCAGAAGAACATCAGCGGGACGATGGCAGACACCCAGCGGGGGAACGCCCCGTCCTGCCCGAAGAACGGTGATCCGTTGATGTTGACGAGCGCAAAGATCGCGGCGATCAGGGCCACGAAGACGCCGATCGCCGCGAACGCCCCCTTGCGCTCGAGGGGCGTGAGATCGCCTTTGTCGGCCTCGGCCTTTGCCGCATCCGGGTTGGGGCCGCCGTCGAACGCGGACTTCTTCGAGAACCGCTTTTCGACAAACAGAGCGGTTGCCAGCCAACCCGCGAAGGTGATGACAAAGGTAGAGACCGCGAGGAAGTACCAGTTGCTGGTCGCCGCAACGGCTCTGTCCGGGTCGACCTGCTTGGCAGCTTGATCGGAGAGTTCGGACATCAAGGGTTCGAGGCTGGTGATGAACAGGTTCGCGTTGAAACCGGCAGCGACGCCGGCGAAGACCGCGGCGATCCCGACCAACGGGGAGCGCCCCGCGGCGAGGTAGATGGCTGCGGCGAGCGGCGGGAGCACCACATAGCCCGCATCGGTCGCGATCGACGACATAATCCCGATGAAGACCATCGCCGGCGTAAGCACGGCGTTGGGGACGTTCTTCATGAACATGCGTAGCAGGGCGGCGATCAGCCCGGTTTTCTCGGCGACGCCGATGCCGAGCATGCCGACGAGCACGACACCCAGAGGCGCGAAGCCCATGAAGTTGTCGATCATGGTCTTGATGGACCAGTACACACCGTTCGAGGTGGTCAGCGGTGTGGCGATGAAGACCTTGCCCGTTGGCTCGAGTTCGAGGATCTCTTCACCGCTTTGGTTGAGCATCGGCTCGCCGGTTTCCGGATCGAGTTGCTTGACCGGACGCTTTTCGAAGACGGCCCAGCCTCGGGCCGCGAAGTCGATCGGCTGCCCCTCGGCGTTCGTCGCGGCCTCACCGGTTTCCTGATTCACCAGGTGTGCTTCGAGACCGTCCGCGGTTTCCACGACCTGGAATCGGGCCGTTTCCATGATGGGCCTATCAAGATCGGGCGTCTGAGTCCCGTCTTTCTCTTCAACCATCTCGTACATCGGCTGGCCCGAAGCATCGAGTTTGTGTCGGCGGATGAATGAAAGGTGTTCATCCACGCCACTGCTCTTGCCGTTGTGGTCCCTGGCAGCGTTGCCGACTTGGTCGAACTCGACGGCCCAGCGATCCGGCAGTTCGGGAGCCACGAGTCCCGACACGATAATGACCAAGATCGCCCCGCCGAGAAACAGGAAGGCGGGGTCGGGGAGTTTGTTGCCGATCCACTCGATGAGCCCGAGCACGCCGCCTCCCGATCCGGCCCCTTCCGGGGCTCCGCTCGGCTTGTCCGGGGCGGTTGACCCTTCGGTCATGTCGTGCTGATGACTGCGAAGCGGGCCCCGGCGGAATCGGCTTTGGATGCTCATGGCCGCTCATTGTGGCGAAACCGCCCCGCCGATCAACCGAGTTTGGGTAGTTCTGGGAGTGTTTCTCGCCTCTCGATATACTCGCGCGGCTCCGACCAGACGCCCGTGAGCGGACGCTGGCCAGCGCGTCAGCCCCCGAAAGGACGTTTCATGGGTACGAGCAAGGCCTACGCCACTTCGCCGCACGAGACCTCGAAGATGCCCCCGGGCATCCCGTTCATCCTCGGCAACGAACTGGCCGAGCGGTTCTCGTTCTACGGCATGAAGGCCATCCTGACGGTCTTCATGACCAAACACCTGCTCGACGCCGCCGGACAGCCGGACTACATGGGCGACGAGGAGGCGAAGGGCGTTTACCACCTGTTCACCGCCGCGGCGTATTTCTTCCCGATGATCGGCGCGATCATCAGCGATGTTCTCTGGGGAAAGTACAAGACGATCCTGTTCATCTCGCTGATGTACTGCCTCGGGCACGGCATGCTCGCGCTGATGGACCTCGGGCCGGTGACGGGCGGGTGGGACATGAGGCCGTTCATGTACATCGGTCTGCTCCTGATCGCGATCGGAGCGGGCGGGATCAAGCCGTGCGTCTCGGCGCACGTGGGCGACCAGTTCGGCGAGAAGAACAAGCACCTGATCTCCAAGACGTTCAGCTGGTTCTACTTCTCCATCAATGTCGGCGCCGCGACGAGCACCATGCTTACGCCGATCTTCCTGGACCAGTACGGGCCGTGGCTCGCGTTCGGCGTGCCGGGCGTGCTGATGGGGATCGCGACGCTCCTGTTTTGGTTGGGCCGGAACCGCTTCGTGCACATCCCCGCCGCGGGCTGGCAGAAGTTCAAGGAAGAGACCTTCAGTCCGGCGGGCAAGCGGGCGCTGGTGAACCTCGCGCCGCTGTTCCTGCTGTTCGTGCCGATGTTCTGGGCGATCTTCGACCAGACCGGCTCCGCGTGGGTGCTGCAGGCGCAGGAGATGGACCCGAAGTTCATGGGCGTGACCTGGCTGGAATCGCAGGTACAGGCGGTCAACCCCGTGCTGATTCTGATCCTGATCCCGACCTTCGCGTACGGCCTGTACCCGCTGCTGGGCAGGTTCTTCAAGGTCACGCCGCTGCGCAAGATCGGCATCGGCCTGTTCCTGACCGCCGGCGCGTTTGCCATCTCGGCCCTGATCGACATCGCGATCGCCGAGCGCAGCGCCGAGGTCGCGAGCGCGATGGCGACGCAGCTCGGGCTCGACGGCTCGGCGTCGCCGAGCGTCCAGGCGATGGTCATCGCGGCGACCGAGCAGGGCTGGGAGGTCGCGGAGATCAACCGC
>JANSXG010000089.1 GCA_024743075.1 bacterium
CCACGCCCCCGAACTGCACTCGGACTCGCCCGAAGCGATCTACGCCCACACCCCGGGCCTCAAGGTCGTCATGCCCTCGACGCCCTACGACGCGAAGGGCCTGCTCATCAGCGCGATCCGCGACCCCGACCCGGTCATCTACTTCGAGCCGAAGCGCATCTACCGTGCGTTCCGGGAGGAGGTCCCCGAGGACGAGTACACCGTCGAGATCGGCAAGGCCAAGATCGTCGAAGAGGGCACCGACCTGACCGTGGTGACCTGGGGCGCGACCACGCTGCAGTGCATCGAGGCGATGGACGGCCTGCCCGAGGATCTCTCGGTCGAACTCATCGACCTGCGGACAATCTACCCCTACGACCTCGACACCGTCGCGGCGTCGGTCCAGAAGACCGGTCGCTGCGTGATCGCCTGCGAGGCCCCGCGCACCGCGAGCATGGCGGCCGAACTCGCCAGCGCGATCCAGGAAGAGTGCTTCCTGCACCTCAAGGCCCCCGTCCAGCGCGTCTGCGGCTTCGACACGGTCATGCCGTACTACAAGCTGGAACTCGATTACCTGCCCGACGCGAACCGCATCAGCAAGGGGATTCTGGAGACGGCGAACTACTGAGCCGAGATAGATTTTCTAAACGATGCGTGCCGAGAATTGCTCTCGGCACGCTATTGATTTAGTTGCGGCTACCGACGCATCGTGATGCTCAGTGAGCCGCCGAGCAGTCGATCCAGTTCCCAAGGACGCCCGCCGAGTTTGTTCGCCCGGGCGATGGCCTCTTCCGGTTCCAGACCGAGTTCCTCGATGAGGTAGGCCATCCAAATCAAGCGGGCGCGGCCGCCGGATGAGCAGTGGACGAGCACATCGCCTCTGGCCTCCGCTTCGCGGAACGCTTTGGCGAACTGGCGGACCTGCTCCGGCGTGTAGTCGTCCTCGCCGCCCATCGGGATGTGCACGAAGTTCATGCCGAGTTCCCGGGCGTGTTCCAGCTCATCGAAACCGTTGTTCCGATTCTCGCGGTTCGTGCGCAGGTTGATCACGGTCTTCACGCCCTTGGCCGCGAGCCAGTCGAGGGTGTCCTCTGTCGGCTGCGCCGAGATCAGCAGTTTGCCCTCGCGGTGCACACGGGTCTTCGGCTCGACGCGCGGGCCGACCTCGACCTTGGAGCCCTCGATCGACGAGTACTCGGTCCACGATCCCTCGTACAGGCGCACCTTGGACCAGCCGAGTTCGCAGGAGAGCGCGAGCATCATGAGCGTGGCTTCGCGTCCCGTGCCGCAGTAGACGACGATGTCGTCACGGTCGGAGATGCCGAGATCGGTAAGCATGGTTTCGATCTCGTCGATCGGCTTGAGGCGGTGCTTGTTGAGCGGGTCGGTGAGGTGCGTCCAGTCGAGTGAGTGCGCGCCGGGGATGTGGCCGTTGCGGATCCAGATCGGGACATCGCCGAGGTACTGCCCCTCTGGGCGGGCATCGATGAATGTGTGGTCGTTGAAGCCGATGGTGTCTGCGAAGTCGGCGTAGGCGATCTTCGCCAGCGTCGCGTCCTGCGGCGTGATGGTGTTCCGCTGAATCTGCGGGAACTCGCGCGTGGTCGGATGGTTCGCGGCCCACGCCTCAAAGCCGCCGTTGATGATGCTGACCTGATCATGCCCGATCTGCGTGAGCGCGTACGCGGTCATCGTTGCCGCGAGCGGGTCGTCGAGAGAGGAGTACACGATCACCGGCGAATCGAGCGAGATGCCGGCGTCGCCGAAGATCCCGGCCAGGCGCTCGGCACTCCAGTACTGGACCGGCAGACCGCCGAAAGGGCCGCGAAGCGCCTCGTCGTTCATGTGGACCGCACCCGGCACGTGGCCCTTCAGGTAGTCGCCGAACGATCGGGTATCGAGCACGTGCGCCTGATCGACGGCGCCCGCGGCCTCGGCGACATCTACAAACCGGACCGGTGGCGCGGCGAATGCTCCTGGAACGAGCAGGCCGATCAGGCCCAACAGAAAGACAGTGACGGACCGGCGCATACTCTTCTCCTCAGTAGGGATCGCGGGGATAGCCCGTTGAACCGGAAAGCCGGGCTCGGGTTGCCTCTTCGACTGCTCCACTCACGGGCTCGGAACCAGCCCCTCGCCCGGACGGACCATTTCAAGCCGGGTGTACGCCGGACGCATGCCCGCGCGGATCGCGTTCCGCTCGGTACCGATCGATGGGTCGCTGGAAATGGTTGCCCATCGCATCCCCGCTTGACGGAGCAGGAGCAGGCGCTCGTGGATCAGCGCTTTCTGTATGCCGCGACGACGATGCGATGGAGCGACGGCCCCGCCCCACAACGCACCGAGGTTCTCGAACCCCTCACAACCGCACGCCGCGACGATGTCGTTGGTCTGATCGTCGAGCAGCAGCAACGCTATCGATCTTGGGTGTCGCACCGCCCTCCGGAACGAGTCGATGTGCAGTTCACTCTCAGATGATCCGAAGTGGATCGCCGCGGCGAACCGCGAGTAGGCGTCAACCTGATCCTCGTCAGCAGAGTCCACCCGCTCGATTCGCGTGCCCGGTGGCAGCTGAGTCTGCTGTTCGTCCATCGTCGTTAGATCCGTTACGAAGAGCGTCTCAAGCGAGCAGACCGTAAATCCGGCCTCGGCCAGGACCTGTCGCAGCGTCGGGTGGCTGTAGGTCGTCAGCAGGATCTTCGGCTCGACGCGACGATCGATGAACCATTGACAGATCGCCTCGACCTCCTCGCGCGAAACCGGACCGCTCATGGCCCCGTTGATCGCCTGATTGAGCCAGGAGCCCACCCCTCCGAACGCGGCAACGCCGCCGGCCCAGTCGATGCACTCGTCCGCCAGATCGGAGCAAACGGCGGCCTGCCGACGCTCTTCGATTTTTGCTATCTCCCATGGGGCGAAAGGAACCGGTATGGCGTCAGCCGAGGGCATCGGCTCATGCTACAATCTCCGTCTCGCGATTACCCGCACAAACCCCCGACCGGGTGCGGCAAACGCCGGATCGACCTCGGTCCACCGGTGGCCGTGATCGCCCTTTTCAGCCCCCGCGTCCCGACGCGATGAGAGGAAACCCAATGGCCGGCCATGTCTCTTCCGATCCGAATGTCTTCATCCTTCCCGACCTCGGAGAAGGGGTCCACGAAGCCGAGTTGATTTCGTGGAAAGTGAAGCCCGGAGATCACGTCGAAGAGCACGACATCGTGGCCGAGATGGAGACTGACAAGGCCCTCGTCGAGGTGCCATCGCCCCGCGCCGGGGTCATCAAGGAGCTCTTCGGCGAGGTCGGCGAGATCCTCAAAGTCGGCAACCCCGCCTGGACCTACGAGGGTGCCGGCGACGACGCCGGCTCGACCCCTTCGCCGGTTGAAAGCGGGACCGCTCAGGCCGAACAGGCCGAAGTCGCGGGCGAAGAAGAGCGCGAAGACGACGGCACGGTGGTCGGAACGATGAGCGGATCCCTCGGGGCGGTCAGCGCCCAGGAGGGCAAGGCCCTCGCGACCCCAGCGGTTCGTCGCCTCGCTCGCGACCTCGGCGTAAACATCGACAGCGTGAAAGGCACCGGCCTCGCCGGACGCGTGACCGAGAAGGATGTCCGCGCCGCTTCCGGCGGTTCGTCATCGAACAACGGTCAGGCGAAGCCCGCCGGGAGCGCACCGAAGCCCCAGCCAGCCCCAGCGAAGCCCGAACCCGCCCAGCGTCAGCAGAGCAACCTCGCCACGACCGTGCCGCAGCAGCAGGTCGTCGAACGCCCGCCGGTACTCATCCCGGATGTTCAGGGCGACTCGACGATCATCCCGGTCCGCGGCGTTCGGCGCACCATCGCCAACCGCCTGCGTGAATCGGTCGACCGGGCCGTGCACTTCTCGGTCATGGACGATGCCGACGTCAGCGAGCTCGACCACACTCGCAAGCAGATGGCCAAGGCCAGCGGCGAAAAGGTCAGCTTCCTGCCCTTCGTGATCAGCGCCGTCTGCCGGGCCCTGCAGGACTTCCCGGAGCTCAACGCCTACATCGACGACGAGAACGAGCAGATCATCCGCCACAAGCGGGTTCACATCGGCATGGCCACCGACACCGAGCACGGCCTCGCCGTCCCGGTGATCCCGCACGCCGACGACATGGGCGTGCTCGAACTCGGACGCCAGATCACCGACCTCGCCCGCATGACGCGCGACCGCTCGGTGCCGCGTGAGCGACTGATGGGCTCGACTTTCACGATCAGCAACGTCGGCAGCTACGCCGGCAAGTACGCGACACCGATCATCAACTACCCCGAGGTCGCGATCCTCGCGGTCGGCAGGGTCTACGAGGGCGTCGTCGCTGATCGCGGCGCGATCCGCGTCGCCAAACTGCTCCCGATGAGCCTGACCTGCGACCATCGCTCGGTGGACGGCGCCGCCGCGGCCCGCTGCCTCGCCCGGATCGTCGAACTGCTCAAGCGTCCGGACGATCTGCTCACCCCCGCTCGCGGCTGATCCGACATCCGGCAGATTGAACTCGCCCCGCGATCACGCGGGGCTTTTTCGTGCGCTGGACGACCCGTGGAAACTGCGTCGAAAAGCCGAAATGTTCGGGAACGGTTCAATGACCGCTGTATGTCACTCGGTGACAACACCGTGTCACCGGCGATACGGACAGTCCTTTGGGTCGGAAAATTTCGGTCTATCTTCGACCCGACGGCGTCGGCCTCGTGTGCCGCGCGTCGGGTCGCCGCAGGGTCCAATGCTCCATGTCGAGCCGGACCTCGGCGGCTGCCTGCGAGCGAGTCAGAAATAAACAGGGCTCGGCGTAAAGCCGAGCCCTGTTCGCTTATCCGGTCAGCCGCTGCACAGCGGCTCAGGTGATCAGCCCTGGTCTTCGGTCGGGAGACCGTCGACGAAGTTCTTGATCTGCTTGGCGAGGTCCGTGTCCGGAGCGATCTCGATAACCTCAAGAGCCACTTCGCGGATCTTCGCGTTGTCACGCGTCGGGAAGACGATGTTGATGCGGTTGACCGCGATCATCTGACGCTGCTCGGCGGTGAGGCCGGGCTTGGTCATGGCTTCGGCGATGGCCTTCTCGGCGCCGTCGGTGTTGCCCGAGTTGATCAGCAGCGAGACGCGCATGCCGACGAGGTTCTGGTAGGCGTCGCCGGTGGGCTTGTACTCGGCTTCGAGCTCGTCGAGCTTGGCGAGAGCCGCGTCTACGTCGCCCGAGCGGGCGAGCGTTTCGACTTCGGACATCGCGTTCTGCATCTTCAGCTCGCGGAGCTGCTGCTCGTACTTCTCCTTGAGGCCGGCGGCGTTGTCGGCGTCGAGAGCGATGATCATTTCCATCTTCTCTTCGCGGTTCGGCACGACGATGCCCTCGATGGACATCGCGGCGTCGAGGTGCTTGGCCTTGTCCACGCCGCTGGCGTTCTCGGCGGCGGCGAGGGCTTCGTCACGCTTGACCTTGCCTTCGCGGAGCTCGTTCAGGTGCTCGATGTACGGCGTCGGGCCGCCTTCGCGGTAGCCGGTGCGAGCGTACTCTTCGCCGCTGGCATCGGTGAGGACGATCGTCGGGTAGCCGCGGATCTCGAACTTCTCCTGCCACTCCTTG
Source organism: bacterium (assembly GCA_024743075.1). Taxonomy (GTDB): domain Bacteria; phylum Planctomycetota; class Phycisphaerae; order Phycisphaerales; family UBA1924; genus JANSXG01. The sequence goes on from JANSXG010000089.1 coordinate 5,578, forward strand.
TTGTGGGCCTTGACCTCATCGGTCTGGGGCTTGCGGGCGGGGAAGTCGAGCATGACCAGGACGAAGTCGTCCGGAACGGCCTGCTTGAACTCGGACTGGGTGAAGACCTCGTCCTTGAGCTTGATGCACCAGCCGCACCAGTCGGAACCGGTGAAGTCGATCAGGATGTCCTTGCCCTCGGCCTTGGCCTTCTCGATGGCGGCGGGCATGTTGTCTTCGATCCACATCTCGTCGGCGGCGAAGGCAGGGGCGGCGATGGTGATGGCGGCACCGGCGGCAAAGACAGCCGCGGCGGTTGAGCGGAACAGTTTCATTCGGATGACCTTTCGATTCGGGCGTGCGCGGAGCCGGTCACATCCCGGAGCGTCACACGGCGTCGGCGCGTTTCAGGCGAGGTCCGACGCGGGATATCAGATTCCAGTTCTTCACTGTACACCCTCAGACCCGTTCAGATGCGAGAACGGCTGGGGTATTCCCCCTGTCAATGGGGTATGGCGGGCACTTATTCCGGTCCTGACCGGTCGATTCAGGCGGGGTCTGCCCCTCGCAGACGCGACCCGCCGGGACGGATACACTGGCCGCCCGCCGTGGATTGACCGACACCCCTCATTCTCTCGCGATTGCGAGGAGTTCGTATGACCTGGCTCCGTGTGTGTGACGCCCTGAACGCCCAGCCCGGCACGAAGACCACCCTAAAAGGGTGGGTTCGCACTCGGCGTGACTCCAAGGCCGGCCTCTCGTTCATCAACCTGAACGACGGCTCATGCTTCGCGGATGTGCAGATCGTGGCCCCGGCCGACCTGCCGAACTACGAGAACGAGGTCACCAAGCTGACCACCGGCTGCTCGATCGAGGCGACGGGCGAGCTGGTCGAGTCCAAGGGCAAGGGCCAGGCGGTCGAGCTGAAGGCCGACTCCATCACGGTGCTCGGCTGGGTGGACGATCCCGACACCTACCCGGTCTCGGCGAAGCGTCACACCTTCGAGTACCTGCGCGAGGTGGCCCACCTTCGCGTGCGGACCAATACATTCGGCGCGGTCGCGCGCGTGCGCAACTGCCTCGCCCAGGCGGTGCATCGCTTCTTCCACGAGCGCGGCTTCTCCTGGATCCACACCCCGATCATCACCGCCAGTGACGCCGAGGGTGCGGGTGAGATGTTCCGCGTCAGCACGCTGGACCTCGCCAACATCCCGAAGACCGGCGACGGCCACCTCGACTTTTCCGAGGACTTCTTCGGGCGCGAGGCGATGCTGACGGTCTCCGGCCAGCTCAACGTGGAGACCTACTGCGCCGCGCTGACCAACGTGTACACCTTCGGGCCGACCTTCCGGGCCGAGAACTCCAACACCAGCCGCCACCTCGCGGAGTTCTGGATGATCGAGCCGGAGATCGCCTTCGCCGACCTCGAGGCCGACATGAAGCTCGCCGAGGACTTCCTGAAATACCTCTTCGAGGCGGTGCTCGAGGAGCGCGCCGACGATATGGACTTCTTCGCCCAGCGGATCGAGCCGACGGCGATCGATCGGCTGAAGCACGTGATCGACAGCGACTTCAAGCGGGTGTCGTACACCGAGGCGATCGCGATCCTCGAAGAGGCGAACACGCCCGACAAGAAGGGTCGCCAGAAGTTCGAGTTCCCCGTGTCGTGGGGTAGCGACCTGCAGAGCGAGCACGAGCGGTACCTGACCGAGGAGCACTTCAAGGCCCCGGTGATCGTGCACGACTACCCGAAGGACATCAAGGCCTTCTACATGCGCCTCAACGGCCCGGACAAGGCCGGGCCGGACGGCCGCGAAACCGTCGCGGCGATGGATGTGCTCGCGCCGGGCATCGGCGAGATCATCGGCGGCTCGCAGCGCGAGGAACGCCTCGATGTGCTCGACCATCGCCTCGACGAGATGGACCTGCCCAAGGAAGACTACTGGTGGTACCGCGACCTGCGCCGCTACGGCACGGTACCCCACGCCGGCTTCGGCCTCGGCTTTGAGCGCCTCGTGCAGTTCGTGACGGGCATGGGCAACATCCGCGACGTGATCCCGTTCCCGAGGACACCGGGGCAGGCGGGGTTCTGAAGCGCCTGGTGAACCGCGTGCAGATCACCACCGAGAGCGACTTCGGCCCCGACGTGCTGGCCCTGCTCGAAGAGCACGTCGAGGACATGCGCCGGATCAGCCCGCCCGAGAGCAAGCACGCGTTCGACGCCGACTCGCTCCGCATCCCGGAGATCACCTTCCTCGTCGCCCGCGAGGGCGGCGAGCTGCTCGGCTGCGGTGCGTTGCTCGATCTGGGGGACGGACTCGGCGAGATCAAGTCGATGCGAACCGCGCGGGCGCACCTCCGGCGCGGCGTAGCCCGGGCAATCCTCAGCGAGATCATCAGGGTGGCACGGGATCGGGGGCTGGCCCGGCTGGCTCTGGAAACGGGTGCGCAGCCGGAGTTCGCCCCGGCGAGGACGCTGTACATGGCATTCGGTTTCGCCCGCCGCGGCCCATTCGGGGACTACACCGAGGATCCCAACAGCGTGTTTATGGAGCTGGAACTGCGTCGAGCAGATTGCACCTGATTCGCTCGGTCACGACTCCGAACAGCGATTGACGGGTTCGCTTTCGAGTCGCGTCACGAATCGTGGCGGAGCGCGATCGCCTCGGCTTCCAGTTTGATCGCCTGGCGCCGCTTCTCCAGCAGCCGCCGCATGTAGCCCGTCAGAAACGTGACGTCGACCAACCACCCGACCGGACCAAGCGGAGACCGGAACTCGATCTCGTCGGTCATAAGTGTGACACCGCCGCGGTCCTCAAACCGGTGGTCGTGCGCGAATGAGCGGAACGCGCCACGGGTCATTTCGTCGCGGAAGTAGACCGGGCGGTCGAAGGCCGTGACCTCGGCCGTGAACCGCTGGCGGACGCCCAGGTGACGCGCCTCCCAGGTGACCGACTCACCCGGCCCGATGAGCCCGCTCGTCTGGCCGGCCACCGCCCGCTCGCCGGTATCGCTGAGCGAGCGGGTGTGGCAGTCGATGTCGCGGGCCAGATCGAAGCAGACTTCGATCGGGGCGTTGATCTCGGTGACGATTCGGAACCTGGCCACGGTCGCAGTCTATTCGCGGTGCCATGCAACAGCGGCTCCTCGCGGGCCTCGCTCCGCGAAGACCACGCCACCCGGTTCGGAGCCCACGCCGGGACCGTCGGCCAAAGAACCTGAAAATTTCGTGAAGGGTTCTCACCCCCGTTCGCGGCTTGTCTCTGGCGGGCCGACCGGTCTGCCCCGGCGCGGTTCGGATCGCGACTGGAATCCAGAAAGGTGGTAGCAGATGTTTGGCCGTGGTGTATATCGGGCATTGGCTGTGTGTTGTGCGTTCGGGCTGAGCGCGGGGGCGCTCGGGGCGACGATCCAGGTGCCGGGGGATTTTCCGACGATTCAGGACGCGATCACCGCGGCGAGTCCCGGCGACATCATCGAGATCGATCCGGGCACGTGGACCGGACCGTTTGTGATCGTGAAGGACCTCAGCCTGCGGGGCATGGGCACGGCTCCAGGTGACGTCGTGCTGACCAACCCACCCTCGAGCACCGAGCGCGTGCTCGTCGCCGCCGGGGCGATAACGGCAACAATCGAGAATCTGAGCTTCGTCGACGCACCAGACGGAGCGGTTCGCGGTCAGGCCGGGTCGGCGGTCGCGTGCTACGGCGTGGTGTTCAGGAACAACCACGCGGGCACGGGCGGCGCGATCCAGTTGAACGGCGCGAGCGCGATCGTATGGGATTCCCGGTTCATCGAGAACACATCGACCAACCGTGGCAGTGCCATCGCGACCACCGGCTTCAACTCGTTCTCGAACCTTCAGATCAATCGCTCAACCTTCCGGCGGAACACGGGGGCTGACGGAGTGATCTCGGTGTACTACGGGCTTGCCACGATCAACGAGTCGCTGTTCGAGGACGCGAACGATTCGATCTACACGATCGACGCGCGGACAAACTCGGAGGTTTCCGTGATCAATTCGATCCTGACCGGCATGTCGGGGATCGCGCCGTTCTATGTGGGCGAGGACACAGAACTCGTCATCACCAACGCGACGATCGCGGACAACGAGTGCACGGGCGCGGGGCTCGCGTCCGGCAGCCTGCCCGGCTCTGTCGATGTCCGCAACTCCATCGTGCGCTTCGATGAGTCGCTGCCGCTGGCCGGAGCGGCTCTGACCGTCGCCGGGCGCTACTCGAACATCACCGGAGGGCTTGTCGGCCCGGGCATCATCGATGAGGACCCGATGTTCAAGTCGGGCACGCTGTACGAGCTCGATGCCGGGTCGCCCTGCATCGACGCCGCGGACAGCACGGTGACCGGTGCGCCCGTTGACTACTCGGGCCAGCCGCGGTTCACGGACGATCTGAACGTCGCGAACAACGGGAACGGCCCGCTACCGATCCTCGACATGGGCGCCACCGAGCGCCAGCCGGCGATCCGCTATGTGGACGCAAACGCCGCGCCCGGCGGCGGCGGGCTGAGCTGGGAGACGGCGATGGACGACCTGCAGGACGCGCTCGACGACGCCCTTTCGGGCGATGTCGAAGAGATCTGGATCGCGACGGGAACCTACTACCCGGACCGCGGGACCGGCGACCGCACCATGGCGTTCGAGATGCAGAACAACCTCGACATCATCGGCGGCTTTGCGGGCACCGAGACCCGGCGCGACGATCGAGATCCTTCCGCTTTCCCGACCACGCTCGGGGGCGCGATCGGTCAGGCGGGCATCGAGGACAACACCTTCCACGTCGTCCGGGCGTGGGAAGTCGACTCCAGTGCCGTGCTGCGCGATGTCATCATCCAGCGCGGGAACGCGACCGGAGGCCTGATCGAAGCGGGTGCCGGGATCTTCGTCTACCAGGGCAGCCCACGGTTTCGCGACATCATCGTGCGGCTCTGTGAGTCTGACGGAGGAGCCGCGGCGATCTACACCAATCAGAGCGATGCGACCTTCGGTCGGGTTCGGGTGCTGCTCAACGGCCTGAACTCCAGCCCCGGCGGAGCAGTCGGCTTCTTCGGCGGCTCCCCCCTGCTGCTCAACAGTCTCGTCCACGGGAACTCCGTGAGCGACCTCGCTGCGGTGAACCTGGTGGACAACACAGCAGCCAGCATCGTGAACTCGACGATCGTCGGGAACTCTTCGGAGGGGTCCGTCGCGGGCATCTACAAGGAAGGCGGGCAGGCGGAGCTGCACAACAGCATCGTGTGGGGCAACACGCCGGCCAATCCCGCGTCGGGCCAGCCGTTGTGGGCCGACAACCTGCTCCCGGACGGCATGGACATCCGCTTTACCACGGTCGAGGGCTGGGGAGCGACGGACGCGAACGGCGCGAACGGCTACGAGCCGCGGTTCGTGGACGCCGCGGGCCCCGACGGCAACCCCGGCAACATCGACGACGACTACCGGCTCGCCGCCGGGTCCTGCCTGATCGACTCCGGTGACAACGGTCTCGTGCCGTCCGGAGCGGACGCGGACTTCCTCCGCAACCCCCGCTTCCTCGACGATGCAGGAATGACTGACACTGGCCTTGGGGACGCCCCAATCGTCGACCGCGGCGCGTACGAGTTCCAAGGGCAGTCCTCGTGCGCTGCGGACCTGAACGGCGACGGGCAGGTCGATCTCGCTGACCTGAACCTCGTGTTGGCGAACTTCGGCCAGAGCGCGCCGGGCGGCGACAGCAACTGCGACGGCGTTCTGGATCTTACGGACCTCAACGCGGTGCTGGCGTCGTTCGGTCTGACCTGCAACTGACGTTGCGGTTCTCATCCGATATTGAGAGCGAACGCCGCCAGTCCTCCGGGGCTGGCGGTGTTCGTTTTGTGGAAGCGGGTAGCGACCCGCCCCGAATCGTGGCTCGCGCCCCGGCCGCCTCACCCGCTATCCTCTCCCCATGGCCAGTTCGCCCCACCACGATGGGCACGCCGCTTCGGAGGTTGAGGAGCGCACGCCCGGCGTGCTGCTGTTGGCGCTGCCGCTGCACCCGCCGTCGACCATGACGCTGGACCGGCGGACGTGGCGCAGCGCGCTCCACGAGGCCACGCGCTCCTACGGCGAGCTGAAGTGCATCGGGCTGTACTTTGTTCTGCTCGGGCTCGGGGTCGGGGCGACGGCCGGGGCGTTTGTCTTCATCCAGTGGCTGCTTGACTCGACGGACTACGCCCTGTGGGCCTGGGGCGCCGGGGCGGCGGCGCTGCTGGCCATCCTCGGGGCGGTGCTGGGGCTGACCAGGCTGCTGATGCGTGGGCCGAAGCGCCATTTGGCGCTGGTGCTGGAGGTGCGGGGCATCGTGCTCTGCGGGCGCTGCGGCTACCGGGTGGAAGGGTTGGACGCCGCCTCCTGCTGCCCGGAGTGCGGGGCGGGCATGGCCCGCCGGGCTGTATAGAAAGGTCGCGGGCGACTGACGGGACCGGGAAAGGGCCCTAGGATCGGGGTCCATGGCCGCTTTGATCGTCATACCGACCGCTCTGGCTGTTCTCGTGATCTGGCTCATCGTGACCACGCCGGGGCGCGTTCGTCGGAAGCGCCTGCGTGAGGCGGGGGTGCCACTGTGCTGGAAGTGCCACGCCCGGCTGGACGAGGTGGACGAGCGGGAGGAGTTCTGCCCGTACTGCCGCGCCCGGATCAACCGGTTCGGGAGCGGCAAACTGGGCGAGGACGGCGTGGAGGCGTCGGGCAGCGCGGGGGCTTAAACCGAGCGTGGGCGCAGGAGCACCCCCGATTTCGGACCCCGATCGGAGCGTCGGAAATGGCGGCTGAGCGTGGCGATCGGCCGTTCGTCTGCTACATTGGCCCGTGCAGGCCCGAGTGGGTGCAGAGCAGGTGGTGACGGCCCGGTTTCGGCCCCCGCGAGGGGCACGCAATCGGCGTTTTTCGGGAGCCAGAACGCCTGTTTTGCGTATCGGTTTGGGTCGGCCTCGCGCTGCGAGTATGGTGTCGCGTCCTCCGGGCCGGCACGATGTCGGACGGTTTCGGGTGCCGGCACCCGGGGCGAGTGAGAACCTCTTGTTGTACGAAGGAAGCGATCTTCCGATGAATGTGATGACCGACTCTCGTGCGGGTGATTCGATCGCGGGGCGGACGAGCTTCAGCCCGGACCACGAGCACAATCCTCATGAGACTCGCCTCGGCAAGTTCATGCAGGCGTGCATCAAGTTCGGCGGCTCGGACCTGATCGTGAAAACGGGTGTGCAGCCGAAACTCCGGCTCCGCGGTGCCCTCAAGCCGCTGGACACCGAGCCGGTCTCCAAGGAAGAGTTCCGCTCGATCGCCAAGGCCATCCTCAGCCAGGAACAGATGAACGACCTCGTGAAGTTCGGCTCGGTGGACTTCGCGTACGACTACGACGAGGACAACCGCTTCCGCGTGAACCTGTTCCAGACGCGTGGCTCGATCTCGATCGCCGCCCGTCTCATCACCTCGAACATCCTGCCCTTCGAGGGCCTGCACCTGCCGCCGGTCATGTCGGAAATCGCGATGCAGCCGCAGGGGATCGTCATTCTGGCGGGTGTGACGGGCTCGGGTAAGTCCACGACGATCGCCTCGATGCTTGACTACATCAACGAGCGCAAGCCGGTCCATATCGTCACGCTCGAGGACCCGATCGAGTACATCTTCAAGGACAAGAAGGCGACCATCCACCAGCGTGAGATGGGCATCGACTGCCTGAACTTCGAGACCGGCCTCCGCGCCCTCGTCCGCGAGAACCCGGATGTGGTGCTGATCGGCGAAATGCGTGACTCGGAGACCTTCGAGGCGGCTCTGCACGCGGCGGAAACCGGCCACTTGGTATTCGGAACGATCCACGCGTCGAGTGCGTCGCAGACCTTCGGTCGCATCTACGACCTGTTCCCGCCCGATGAGCGTGAGCAGGTCCGCAAGATCCTGGCGTACCAGATGCGGGCCATCGTGTACCAGAAGCTGCTCCCGACGCTGAAGCCGGATGTGGCCCGTGTTCCGGGCCTCGAGATCCTCATCAACACACCCTCGGTGACCAAGTACATCGCCGAAGGCCGGGAGAACGAGCTCGGCGACATCATCAAGAACCAGGAGTCGCGCCAAATGGGCATGATCGACTTCAACGGTTCGCTGGTGAAGCTGGTCGAGACCGAGTTCATCCACATGCGCGTGGCGATGGAGTCCACCCCGAACGCGGACGAACTCAAGATGCGTTTGAAGGGAATCAGCTAAACTGCCCCCGCCCCGCCCCGACCGCTCGGGGCGGGCCTTTCGTTCGCGGGCGATGCCCTCCCCGCGCAGAAACCCAGTCATCCGGACGACGCCCGACGGGGCACGTCCTCATCGGCGGCCGGACCGGTCGCCCAACGAGTTCTGGACCAGCCTATGACGGACCCGTCGCTGAATACCCTTCCCACGCTCGCTGCCGGGATGATCCTCGTGTCGTGGTGGAAGCCGATCCTCGTTGTCGCGGCGGTCGCCGCGTGGGCGTGGGTCATCGCATCGATCTACGACAAGGACGCCGCCCGCTGGTACTTCAAGCGCCAGGCCTGGAACGTCGGCCACCTGGTGGCGGGCATCGTCGCGGTCGCGATCGTGCTCGTCGCGCCGCTGTCGTTCTTCATCACGTTCCCGATCATGCTGGTCGTGCTCGCGCTGGATCTGGGGATCTATGCGTTCCTGAGGAACAAAGACAGCCGCGTTCCCGAGAAGCATCGCTGGTCGCTGGACTTCGACAGGATGGCCGAGGCCCGGGCGTCGAAGAAAGCCAACAAGAGCGCGAAGGGCATCACGATGACCTTCGAGTCACCGGACGGGCGCTTGCCCTCACCCCAACCCGAGACGCCGCAGTACGCGGTGCGTGTCGCGGCCGAGGGGCTGCTGAGCGCAACAGTCGACCTGCGCGGCTCGCAGCTCGACATTGTCCCCATCCGCAAAGATGTCTACGGAGCAACCTGCCTCGTCGACGGCCTGCGAACGCCGATCGAGCAGATCCCGGGGCAGCAGGCGGTGGCGGTGATCGACTTCTTCAAGGCGGCCGCGGGCCTCGATCTGGAGGACCGTCGGCGCAAGCTCAGCGGTGCGATGAAGTTCGGCGTCGGCGAGAGCGCGACGCAGGCCGCCCGCGTGACAAC
>JANSXG010000246.1 GCA_024743075.1 bacterium
GCCCTTGACTTGGTGGGATGGTCTGTCAATCGCCGGTTTCGCCATCGCGTCCTTCGCAGCGTTCATGACGGTGTGGAATCTCCGTCGACTGCCTCGCCCTCCCGTCGTCGACGCCGCCGGAGCGAGAGCAAGCCTGCCGCTCAGCGTCTGCATTCCGGCCCGCAATGAGGCCGCCAACATCGAGGCCTGTGTCCGCTCCGTGCTCGGGGGCGGTGTCGAGGAACTGCGTGTCTATGTCTACGACGATCAGTCCGAAGACGAGACACCGAGCATTCTAAAGCAACTCACGGCAGAGGAACCCCGACTCCGGATCGTCCCGACGCAGCCCATGCCCAGCGGTTGGTGCGGCAAACAGCACGCCTGCTGGCGTCTCGCGCAAGCTGCGATCGCTGGATCCGGCAACGATGGCTGGATGCTGTTCATCGATGCCGATGTGCGCATCGCGCCCAACGGCCTGCGTCGCACGCTCGCCCACGCGACAGAGTGTGACCGTGACGGCGAACTCGGGCTGCTTTCAACATTTCCCCGCCAGGTTACTCGCTCGGTGGGGGAAGCTCTGCTGGTCACGTCGATCTTCTTCATTCTGCTCAGCTACTTACCGTTCGGGCGGATGCGTCGGACGCTCGACCCCGCTGCTTCGGCAGCGTGCGGACAGTTCATGCTCGTCAAACAGTCCTGCTACACCGCGTTCGGCGGCCATGAGTCGCTCAAGGATTCGATGCACGACGGGGTCAAGATGCCTCGACTCGCACGACAGCACGGCTACCGAACCGATCTATTCGATGGTCCGGACGTCGCGAGTTGCCGCATGTACAAGGGCTTCGGCGCCGCCTGGCGTGGGTTCGCCAAGAACGCGTATGAGGGACTGGGCTCTCCGGTGCTCCTGCTGATTCTCACGATGCTCCACTTCGTCGGCCACATCCTCCCGCCGGTGCTGTTCGCGGCCTCGATCACGATCAGCACCACGAGCGAGAGCATTCCGTGGATCGCCGTCGTCGCGTCGGGCGGCGCGACGCTGCTGGGCATCGGACAGCGCCTGGTCATCGCCACGCGCGAGCAGCACACAGCGAAAGTGGCGCCACTCCACGCCCTGGGTGTCCTGATCATGACCGCCGTTCAGTGGTGGAGCCTGTACCTGCACCTGACCGGTCGCCGCAGCTGGCGCGGGCGTACGCTCCAGCAGGTCAGCCCGCGGTAACCGTCAAACGATTGCTTCGATCCCGTCGACGACGGTGCGCTGCCAGTCCTCGTCTTGCACGAGCCCGCCGAGTTCCGCCGAGCGGCGGGCCAAATCGTCATTAAACATCTCGCCGATGAGTCGAGCGAAACTCGCTCGCGCATCATTGGTTTGGCCTCCTCCGGGCTTAAGAGCCTTCGCTACCCCGAGCCGTCGCAGTCGACGGGCGTTATCCGGTTGATCGTGCGTGAATGGGATAGCGATCGACGGGATCCCGGCGCGAAGCGCTGACGCGCTCGATCCGATCCCCGCATGGTGCGCGGCAAAGTCCGCACGGGGCAGGATCGCCTCGTGGGGCAGATAGGCGTGACTCGACACCCCACGCGATCGCAGGGCCTCTGACAGCGTTTCATCCCCCGTGAGCACGATCGGGCAGATGTCTCGCTTTCGGCTCGCGTCGATAAATGCGTCGCGCAGCGCGGCGCCCCGGTGCACCGCGGTTGTACCGAGCGTCCAGACGCCAACCGGCTGTCCGGCGGATTTGGCCGCCTCGATCGACACCAGGAGGTCCTCGGGTAGCGACAGGTCTTCAGGCAAGCGCGGGAACCCAGTGATGACGGCCCCCGACGGATCGTCCCCTGCCGGAGCCCGGAAGTGCGCCGACCACAACCCGAGGTTCCGAACGCTGCTGAACTGGCCGCACAACATGGTCCGCTTCAGCTTCGGCAGACCGAGTTCCCTTCGCACGCTGTTGATCGCGGGATCGATCGCCCGATCGATCACCCGGCCCGCCACCGCTGCTCCGAGCCGGATCGTCCAACGCGGATACGACTCGCGATCCGGCATGCCCGGGTAGAGGTTCGGATCATCCACGCTTGGCCAGGATGATGGCGCCACCGCGCACATCACCCACGGGACGCCGGCCTCGTCGGCAACCCACGGCAGCCCGAAACTGATGTGGTGCCCGATGATCACATCCGGCTTGAGATCCGCGCAGACGCGTCGGGCGACCTCGACCAGGTCACCCGTCCTCGGAATCACCAGTTCCCGGAGCATCCGCACGGAGCCACGTTTCAAGTCCAGCCACTCCGGACGCCTCGCAATCTCCGATGCATCCCAGGACACGCCGAACGGCACGGTGTTCACGCCCAGCATCCGCTCCGCGCGTTCGCACCAGGCCGGATCGAGCAGGCACACGACCTCGTGCCCTGCACGCTGAAGCGCCCACGCCACACCCAGCAGCGGACGCACATCGCCGGCCGAGCCAAAGCTCGAAACGATCGTCCTCATGGTGTATCCGCCCGCGATGCAGCGCGATCAGCTTTCCGATTCGCGCAGTCGCGCCAAAACGCTGAAGTCTTCCAGCGTCGACGTGTCCTGCCCCGGCTTCTCCTCGCCGGACGCGATGTCGCGGAGGAGGCGGCGCATGATCTTTCCGGATCTCGTCTTCGGCAACGCATCGGTAAAACGGATCATATCCGGCTTGGCGATCGCCCCGATCTCGTGGCTAACGTGCGCGGTGAGTGTCTTCTTCAGCGCCTCTGCCGCGTCCTCGTCCGCCGGCTGGTGGGACGTTTCGAGCGTCACGAACGCCGCGATCCCGGTTCCCTTGATCTCGTGCGGCATGCCAACAACCGCCGCTTCCACGACAGCTTCGTGGGACACCAAGGCCGATTCGACCTCCATCGTCCCGAGCCGGTGTCCGGAGACGTTGA
>JANSXG010000223.1 GCA_024743075.1 bacterium
CCCAACGCGCCGGCTTCAAGGTCATCCCGTACACGCTGAAGTCCGATCCGCGAGATACCGAGCGACTCATCGAAGCCGGCGTCGACGGCGTGTTCGCCGATTTCCCGGATGTCGCTCTGCGAAGCGCAAATCGATGAAGCAAACGACGCAGGTCATCAAAGCTTCGCGACAGGTCCCGCGTCGACCGTACCCCGGTGCCGGACCGCCTCAGCAATCAAGAGACCCGCGAGTTCGGCTCAGCGAAGCACAGACAGCGAAACCGTCTTCTGCAGTTCAGCCGTCGGACGCGCGATGAGGTCGTATCCGTCGCTCCCGACTACCGTGCATCGAACCAGTTCGCCGACACTGATCGGCTCGCGCGACTGCACGTAGATCACGCTGTCCACGTCGATCGCCTGGAAATACGCGCGTCCCTGGTAAAGGCGCCCGCTCGACGCCGCCGCGGCGTTGCGGTCCCCCCGAGCCGGCGACTTGCCGCCGGATTCCACGCTCGAGCCAGCCGGGTCCAGACCGCGGATCCCTCGAGAATCGACGCTCAGAGCCCGGTCGATGAGCACGTCGAACTGGATGCCGGGATCCGCCGGGTTCTCCGGGTTGAAGTGGCTCGCAAGGAACTCGGTCTGCTCGAACGCGATCGACTGCTGGAGCGACATCAGCTCGTGCTTGCGCTGGGCCTTCACCTCGGCCGGCACCGCCAGCTTGGAGTCCTCTTCCATCGTCCCCGCCGGCGTGCCCTTCTCCTTCGAGTACTCAAAGACGCCCATCGCGTCGAAACCGATCTCGTCGATGAAGTCCAGCAGCTGCTGATGGTCCTCGTCGGTCTCTCCCGGGAAGCCAGTGATGAAGGTCGTACGGATCGCGATGCCCGGCACACGATCGCGAAGTTTCAACATCAACTCACGCTGGTGCTCCGCGGTCACGTTCCGGCGCATCGCGCTGAGCATCCGGTTTGAGGCGTGTTGCAGCGGGATGTCTATGTACTTGCACACGTGCGGCAACTCGGCGATCGCGTCGATCATCTCGTCCGCGAAGTTTGTCGGGTAGGCGTACATCAGCCGGATCCAGCCATTGCCGCCCGCGTACTCATCCACCGCATCGTTCAGCGAACGGAGCAGCACGGGCAAGCCGCCGTCGTGCCCATCGGCAGTCCGAACGAACCCGCGACCGATGTCGTCGCCGTAACTGGTGGTGTCCTGCCCGATCAGGTTGAGTTCAAACGCGCCGTCCTCCAAGAGCTCGCGCGCTTCCTTGAGTATGCGGTCCATCGGCTTCGAGCGCATCTTGCCGCGGATCGACGGGATCGTGCAGAACGCGCACTTCTGGTTGCAGCCCTCGGAAACCTTCAGGTACGCATAGTGACGCGGCGTCAGACGCATCCGAGCGCCATCATCCTCGAAGTAGCCGATGCCCTTGCCGTCCTTGCCCTGCACGGTCAGACCGACGGTGTTCTGCCCGCGCTCCTTGGCTGCCTGCAGCGCGTTGCCCGCGATCCAGTACTTCGGCTGGTCCGAAGTCTCCGCGAGCGTCTGGCGCTGCGGTGCCGCACCGCGAACCGCTCGGACGATGTGGTCGCGGTCGAACACGCCGATCATCGCGTCGATCCCCGGCGCCCAGTCGAGCATCTTCGCGCGGTGCCGCTGCACGAGGCAGCCGGCCACCACAACCCGCTTCAGTTCGCCGCGTTGCTTCTTCTCCACCGCCTCGGCGATGACCTCAAGCGACTCCTGCTTCGACGCCTCCAGAAACCCGCAGGTATTGATCACCACCGCGTCGGCCTGCTCTTCGGCATCCGCGGCGATCGGCGTGATCCCGTCCTCAGCGAGCAGCCCGAGCATCTTCTCGGAGTCCACGAGGTTTTTCGGGCAACCCAGCGAGACAAACGACACCGTCGAGATGTCCTGCGCCGATGTCGCGGCGGCCTCACTGGATGTGGTGGTCGTCGGGGTCATGTGGATGGTTGCTCAAATAGTGGACCCGGCATTGTAGCAAACACCGGGTCAAATCGATCAAACATACTCGTCGGGCCGGGACAGGTCAGCCCTTCGTCGTGCCCGGCTGGCTCGGCGCTGCCGGAGCCGGCTTTGGTTTCGGACGCTTGTAGGGCCGATACTCCTCCGGAACCGGGAAGTCGTAGCCGCTCAGAGCCCGATGCATGTAATCGGCCCCTCGGATCACCAGAGCCCCACGGAAGAATCGGATCGTCCCGCCGTTGCCGCCGTTAGCCGCCCACTGATCCTCCTCGACAAACAATTGGATGATGCGGACCAGGCGCTCGACTTCTTCCCGCTCGCTGGGGCCGAGACCGCCGGGGTCGTTGTCGGGGTTGTCGAAAATGCCGCCGCCCCCGCCACCGCCGCCGCCTTGGCCGCCCTGATCAAGCACATCGTCGATGTCCAGATCCGGCACGTTCGTGAAATCCGGGACCTGGAACAGAAGGTCCTGAATCGGGTAGACCCGCACGTATTTCTTCGCGTTCAGTCGCGAGCGGGGCCCGACCTCCACCTCGCCCCAGTTGTTAAGCTGCCATGTTGCGCGATCGAGATCATCTTCGCTCGTGCGATCGAGCACTCGCTCAAGCGCGTTGACGATGGACGTGTTCTCGACCTTCAGATTGATCTCGAAATCCTTGTCGAGCCCTGTTGCGCTGCGATCGTTGAACCACTTCGCATCGATCTGGATGTCCGCGATCTGCTCGAAAAACTCGATGACCTCCTCGAGCCGGTTCCCCTGAAACTCGATGGTTATCGGTCGCATCATCTTCATCATCGTCTGATGACGAAGCTGGTTCGGCGTCGGGGCGGGGGCCGCCGTCGGGGTCGGACCTGGTGCGGTCTGCGACAGGGCCACCGGTGTGCCAGCGGCGGCAAGAACCCCGGCGCACGCCAGCAGCAGTGCGGCTCTCGACAGTCTCGCGTGTCGGATGACTCGGGACATGCGTGCGATCCTTTCCGATTCCCGGCCGGGGAATGCTCGCGTTCACCAGTAAGTGTACGGGTGATTCGGGGCGTTTCCTGCATTTTTTGGCCTTGAGCCACTCTTTGGACGCCCGAAGACGGGAGAAGTTGCTTAGCGCACGAAAAAGCCCGGCTGCCGCCGGGCCGGTCGATTCCAGACATTCCGAGGGCCGATCAGGCCTTCTCGTTCTGCTCGCGGGTGTAGCCGTACTTCCGCTTCAAGGGCTTGGTGACCATGCCGCTCTTGATGGCCTTGGTCGAAACCTTCACCCGGCGGGCGACGCCGTTCTCGTCCAGAATCTGCATTTTCTGAAGGTTCGGCTTGAACGTGCGACGGGTCTTGCCGGAGATGTGCAGACCGAAGCCGCCCTTCTTGATGGCAGCACCCGAACGGGCGATCTTGTTTCCGTATGTGGTCTTCTTGCCGGTGAAGTAGCATTCGTTGGGCATGATCGCGGTCTCCGCGGGCGTGGACGGTCAAAACGGACCCGAAGACCGCGCCCTTCGGCGGCCTCAAACGGGCCGCGAATCGTACCGATCCCCCACCGGGGCTGCAAGTTGAGGGGGAATTTCCTCCCTCTCCCCTGCGGGTGCCACTGGCGGCTTGTCCGCCAGTGCCGGGCGGTCGGGCCTTGGCTCGGTCGGAGTTCGCTTTGCAGATCAC
>JANSXG010000264.1 GCA_024743075.1 bacterium
GACGCGGAGCATGCCGCGCTCGCGGAGAAACGCGAGGCACTGCTCGACGCATTCTTCGATGTTGTGCTCGGCGGGCTTGAGGTGCAGGTCCGGGTTCTGCGGCGCTTCGTACGGATCGTCGATGCCGGTGAAGCCCTTGATCTCTCCGGCGCGAGCCTTCTTGTAAAGGCCCTTCGGGTCGCGCTGCTCGCAGACTTCGAGCGGCGTGTCGGTGAACACCTCGAAGAACGGCAGGCCGGCCTCTTCGTGCACCTTGCGGGCCGCTTCGCGGTCCGAGGTGTAGGGGCTGATGAAGCTGGCGAGCGTGATCTGGCCGGAGTCGGTGAAGAGTTTGCAGACCTCGCCGATGCGCCTGATGTTCTCGGCACGGTCCTCGGCGGAGAAACCGAGGTTCTTGTTCAGGCCCATGCGGATGTTGTCGCCGTCGAGGCGGTAGCAGGGCGTGCCGGATTGGACGATCACCTGCTCGAGGGCGGACGCGATAACCGACTTTCCGGAGGCGGAAAGCCCGGTGAACCACATCGTGCAGCCGCGGCAGTTCAGGGCCTCCCATCGCTCGTCGCGAGTCAGATTTCCTTCGTGCCAGTGGAGGTTCGTGCCCTTGATCTCGGTCATCGCTCTTCTTCCTTCGCTGCTCGTGGGCACGCGGTTCAGACCGGCCCGGTGAAAGACAAATCCGCCGATCGCGACTGCGATCGGCGGGTCAATCGGAGACCACGAAAGGTAGGCGTCCGACATCAAGGGTGCAAGCGTTGAGGCGGATGTCAGAGGACCGAATCGTGCACCGGTTCGGCGGGCTCATGGCGATCATCCGGATTCGGGATGCTGGGATCGTTCGGAACCCGAGGAGCAGGCATCGTTCCAGCAATGCCGCTCAGCACATCCAGTTGCTCGGTGGCGTTGCCGTGCTGGGTAATCAGTGTCACCCGGGGGCTGTCGTCCGAAACGACCTCGCCCCCCTCGTTGCGGGCGGAGGCTATCCAAGCGACGGCCTGCACACGATCGAGACTCTGGAGCCACGCCCGGACAGACTCGATCGACTCCGAATCGTCGATGCCGCGGAGCCCGACGAGGGCACGGACGCGGGCCTGCAGATCGATCGCTTCGGCGTCTCCGTCGGGGAGCAGGAGTTCGAGGCCCGCGGAGGCGAGAATCGACTCCACCCAGTTCGCACGGGTTTCGGTGCGTTCCGGTTCGCCGGAAGAGAGCTCGCGGACAATGAGTATGCCGCCGCTGCTGCTGCGCTCGACCTCCCGGGTTCCGGTGATGAGCGGACGCAGCGCGGTGCTCGCCGGGTCGAACCACATGGACCGCTGCATGCCGGATCGCTCGCGTCCGCCGATCCAGAGGCCGCCCTCTCGCTCGGCGACCCGAAGGGTCGCGGACCGGTTCGGATCGGCGATGTAAAACGTCGCTTGCGGCAATTCCGCGGGAACACGGTCTATGGTCATGTGCGTGCCGGTCACGCTGTGCGTCGCAACCGCCGGGAGCAGCAGCACGCTCGCGCCGAGCCCGCCGAGCACCAGGAACGCCGCGACGACACCGATCATGACGCCGCGATTCGGATTAGAGCTGAAACGCTGATTTCGCGCAGACCGGCGCTCGCGAGCGCGTTGCTGCGCTGCGCGGACGCGGGCCTGGGCCGCCTTGCGCTGTTCGACGGCGGTCAGGGGCGAGCGACGGCGCGGCGGGACCGGCGTGTTCGCCGCTCGGTGCACCCGGGCCGAGCCGGGGACGGGCGCGGGCTGAGGGGCGCGGGCCGGAACCGGCGCGTTCTCGACGCTGTACCGACCCGTCAACCAGTCCTGCAGTTTGAAACAGACCTTGCCGCGTTTGGTGCGAGTGGCGGGTTCCGGGTCTGCGTTCCGCTCCTGGTCGCGCGAAAAGACCCAGTTCGGCTCGCTGTTGGGTCCGTCGGCCGACGCCACACCGACCGGTGCGGGCTCGGGCTCCGTGTGAAGCGACTCCGGAGCCTTGCCGCCCATCGAAGGCAGGTCCTTGGGCTTGAGCGCGAACGGGTCGTCGGCTTCGATCACCACGCGAAGGTCCGCCAGCATCTCTTCCGCGCTCGAATAGCGCTGGGAGAGTTCGGCCATCGAGCGCCGGATGATCCATCGCAGGGCCTCCGGGCAGCGTTTGGTGAGTTGGCTCAGCCCGCCGTGGGCGGGGAAGGAGTTCTCGATCGCCGAGAACAGCACGGCGCCGGCCCCATAGATGTCGAACTTCACGCCGGCGACTTCGTTGACCTTCGCGCCGCGCAGAGCCATGCGGACC
>JANSXG010000034.1 GCA_024743075.1 bacterium
CCGACATCATCCTCGGCAATACCTACCACCTCATGCTCCGCCCAGGGCCCGACCTCGTTGAAGAGTTCGGCGGCTTGCACCGCTTTTCCGGCTGGCCCGGCCCGATGCTCACCGATTCCGGCGGCTATCAGGCCTACTCACTGTCGGACATCAACCGAATCGATGAGGACGCGGTCACTTTCACGAGCCACATCGACGGTTCCTCGATCAGCCTCAGTCCCGAACGCGCAATCGAGGTGCAGAACAAACTCGGCGCTGACATCATCATGGCTCTGGACGACTGCCCACCGTCGGTTGATCCGGCGACGATGAATCAGGCACGCCTGCGCATCGAGGCCCAGAAAACCAAGGCCGGCAAGCGTGGCTACGACCACGCCAGGCGCCTCGTCGAGGCCAACGAGCGCACCGTCCGTTGGCTCGAGCGCTGCAAGTCCGCGCACGCCCGTCCCGATGAGCAGGCGCTCTTCGGCATCGTGCAGGGCGGGACCGACCTCGCTCGGCGCAGCCAGTCCGCCGAGCAGGTCTGCAACATCGACCTGCCCGGCTACGCCGTCGGCGGCGTAGCGGTCGGCGAAGGCTTCGAGGACATCCTCCGCGTCGTCGGGCACACCGCGCCGCTGCTCCCGGCCGACAAACCCCGCTACCTCATGGGAGTCGGCTACGAGCGCGATATCTACCACGCCGTGCGCGCCGGAGTGGACATGTTCGATTGTGTGCTCCCGACCCGGAACGGGCGCAACGCCAACGCCTTTACCGCCCGGGGCCAGATGCGACTGAAGAACGCCCGCGTCGCCGACGACCCCTATCCGGTGGACGAGTCGTACGCCGCTGAACTCGGATTTGATGACCCCGCCTCGGTCCGGGCTGACGAGATCCAGTCGTATCTCCGCGAGCACCCGGAGCAGGGCCCGAGCCTCGGGATCTTCAGCCGGGGCTACATCCGGCATCTCTTCCAGGCCTCGGAGATGCTCGGCCCGCTCATCCTCAGTTTGCACAATGTTCGGTACTTCCAGCGCCTGATGTTTGCCATCCGTGCGGCGATCCGGGATGATGCGTGGCCCGCTCTGGAGGAGCGGTATCCGGTGCTCGGCTGGACGGAATCCGCCCCGCCACGCGTCTGATCCGCACTCCGGTTCGAGGACCCGCCAGATCGCCGCACTCGGTCACGACCGGGTGGGGCGTCGTGTTGTATTTTCGCGACGATCCGTCGTCGCCGCCACGCCCATCCGGCGCACTCGCGTCCGGAATGCCGAGAGCCGAGTCACCATGCTCCCATTCGCTTCGACCCTGTACTTCTCCGTTTCACGCGTGCTCGCCCAAACGCCCCCCGGCGGCGGCGCGGCCCCCCTGGGCGATGGTGCCGGTGGCGGCGGCGGGGGCACCGGTGGCACCGGAACGCAGGGCAGCCCGAGCAGCTTCCTTCCGATGCTGCTCTTTGGCTTCCTGATCTTCATGGTCATCACCATGGTCATGTCCGGTCGCAGGGAGAAAAAGGCCCGCGCCCAACTGCTCTCATCGCTCGCCAAGCACGACAAGGTCCAGACCGCCGGCGGCATGATCGGCACCATCGTCGAGATCAAGGGCGAGGAAGTCGTCCTCAAAGTCGATGAGAGCACCAACACCAAGGTGCGGTTCTCACGCAACTCCGTGACCACGATCCTCAAGAAGGGACGGGGCGGTTCCGAAACGCTGCCCGAGCCCGAGACCGTGGACTCGGCACCCTGACCAGCCGCTCATGACCGAGGCTGAATCGGGACGATTCAGCCAAACCGCCCTCCCATCCGAATTTTCTCCGGGCCGCCCGCGAGCCCGCTCAACGACCAGCAGACCGCGCCCCACATGCAAAACCTCATCCGTAACTCCATCCTGACCGCCACACTCCTTGTGCTGTGTGCGCTCGCGATCTACCCGCCGGCCGAGAAGCTCCGCCTCGGCAAGGACCTCGCCGGCGGTGTCAGCCTGACCTACTCGATCCTTCTCTCCGACGACGATCCGCCGTCGGTCGTCGACGAGATGATCGATGTGCTCCGCGAGCGGGTGAACCCGCAGGGCCTCTTCGAGATCAGCTTCGTTCAGCAGGGTCGAGACCGGATGGTCGTTTCGATGCCGCTCCCGACGCCGGAGGTCAAGGCCCTCGGCGACGAGTACCGCGACGCGCTCGAGTCCTTCGAAGACTTCACGATCGACGTGTCCGCGCTCCAGCGGGCCCTCCGTCAGACCGGCGAGCAGCGCGTCGAAGCGCTGCAGCGCATGGCCGACTCCGAACCACGCGAGCAGATCCTCGCCCCGGTCATCGAGGCTGCCCAAGCGGTCGACGAAGCCCAGCGCGTCTACGACGAGGCCGCCGCCGCATCCGAAACCGGCGAGCCCGATCTGTCCATCACCGAGCAACTCGTCGATGCGCGCATCGCCCTCGACGAGGCCCGCAACCGCGCGGTGGCGCTCAGCGTTTCGCCGTCCGAACTCCGCATCGCTCTCCAGCTCTCGAACGAGAAACCGCAGATCAGAGGTGCCGAGGAGGACGCTCAGGAACTCCAGAGCGAACGCGAGCGAGCGCTCGGTTCGATCCGCGCCCGCCTCGGCGAGATCGATGGCGGCATCGACCGCCTGGAATCGTTGCTCGGCAAACTGAGCGCATACCAGGCCAAGCAGCGAGGCCTCGACGACCCTGCTGACCTGCAGCGACTCCTCGCCGGTGCTGGCGTCCTTGAGTTCCGCATCACGGTTAACGCGGGAGCGATCGGTGACCTCGAACAGCAACTCCGCGAGGAACTCCGTCGTCGCGGCCCCGCCGCGGCGAGCACGGACCGGTACCGCTGGTACGAGATCGAAAAGCTCGAGTCTTTCGCAGATGAGATCGCCGAGTTCCGTTTCGCCGTCGAGAATCCCGCTGCTTACTTCCAAAGCAATGGCCGTCGATTCATCGTCGAAGAGCGCGGCGGACGCTACTACATGCTCGTCTACAACGTCCCCGGCAAGCGTCTCACCGGTCTGGAGGGGGACTGGTCGGTCGCCAGCGCTTCACCGACGCGCGACAGAGATGGCTTCCCCGCCATCGGCTTCCGCATGGACACCGTTGGCGCTCAGCTCCTCGGACGGATGACCGAAGCAAACGTCGGTGAGCAGATGGCCGTCCTGCTCGATGACAAGGTGTACACCGCTCCGACTCTCCAGTCACGCATCGCACGCGAGGGCCAGATCACCGGACGCTTCTCTCAGGCGGAAATCCAGTACATCGTCCGCACGCTCTCGGCCGGTTCGCTCTCGGCGAAACTCGCGCCCGAGCCGCTCTCGATCAACACCATCGCCCCGGAACTCGGTGCGGACAACCTCGACAAGGGTCTCGCCGCGTCGTGGATCGCACTGATCGCGGTCGGCGTCTTCATGATCATCTACTACTTCTTCCACGGCATCGTGGCGATGATCGCCCTTGGTGCAAACGCGCTGATCATCCTCGGCATTATGTCGCTGGCCCAGGCCTCGTTCACGCTCCCCGGCATCGCCGGCATCGTGCTGACCTTCGGCATGGCGGTCGACGCGAATGTGCTGATCTACGAGCGCATCCGAGAGGAACTGCTCGCCGGCAACGACCTGAAGACCGCCGTGCGCCTCGCGTACCAGAAGGTGCTCTCGACCATCGTCGACGCCAACGTGACGAACCTGATCGTCTGCTTCGTGCTCGCCTACACCGCGACCGAAGAGGTCAAGGGCTTCGCGATCACCCTCGGCATCGGCGTCGTGGCGACGATGTTCAGCTCGCTGTTCATCAGCCGCATCATCTACGCGTGGCTCATCGACCGCTTCGGCGTCTCGCAGATGCGCCAGCTCCCGATGCTCGTGCCGTTCCTGCAGAAGTCGTTCGAGCCGAACATCAACTGGATCAAACTCCGTCCGCTGTTCATCCTGATTTCCGCCGGCCTGATCGGCCTCGGCGTTGGCATGATCGCCGTCCAGGGCGATGAGATGCTCGACACCGAGTTCCGCGGCGGCACCGTCGCTACCCTTCAGTTCCGCGTAGACCCGGAGACCGGCGAACAGGTTCGCCTGACCCGTGAAGAGGTCGAACAGCGCGTTGATGAGATCGCCGCGCAAGCCGGCGAAGGGAGCCCGCTCACGGTCCTCCAGAACGCCGACATCGTCGCCATCGACTCCGACGACGGCGTCTCTTCGGCGAAGTTCCAGGTCAAGACCACGCTGGGCGACCAGCCCGAAGACGCGGACCTGTTCCGCAACGAGCTGACCAACGCCTTTGCCGATGTCGTCGATTCGCAGCCCGCGCTGTCTTTCGAGGGTTCGGACCTTGAGGACGCGTCCCTGGCGCCGATCATCAAGATCTTTGATGAAACCCTCGGCCGGATCAACGGCGTCGAGTACGACAACGACACCGAAGAGTTCATCGGCGGCGCCGCGATCGTCCTCGCCGACATCGAGCCCAGCGTCACCGAATCCTCGCTCAACGACCGGCTCCAACTGTTCCGCAACCAGCCCGACAACTCGTGGGCTCTCAACCGCCAGTTCGATCTTGTGGTTCTCGAAGGCACCTCGGATGCCGTCGAGACCGCGGTCGTACTCGTCCGCGACGAAGCGATCGACTTCGAGAACGAGCGGATCTGGAACGCGGAGATCGCGGAGCGCGAGTGGACGCTCGTCCGTCAGGCCCTCACCGACGCGACCAGTCTCACCAGCACGCAGTCGTTCTCGGCCGAGATCGCCAGCTCGTTCCGCGCCCAGGCCATCGTCGCGGTGCTGCTCAGCTTCCTGCTCATCCTGATCTACATCTGGGCCCGATTCGGTTCCGTCCGCTACTCGATCGCGGCGATCACCGCGCTGGTGCACGATGTGATCATCGCGATCGGTCTGATCGCCTTCGCCGAGATCCTCTACGAGCACGTCCCGTTCCTCGTCTCGCTCGGCCTCCAGCCCTACAAGATCGACCTCGCGCTCGTCGCGGCCATCCTGACCATCGTGGGTTACTCGCTCAACGACACGATCGTCATCCTTGACCGCATCCGCGAGAACCGGGGCAAGCTGGCCTACGCGTCGGCGATCATCGTCAACCGGTCGATCAACCAGACCCTGAGCCGCACGATCATCACCTCGGGCACCACGCTCATCGCGCTGATCGTTCTGTTCTCCAGCGGTGGCGATGCGCTGTCCTCGTTCACCTACGCTCTGATCTGCGGCGTGCTCATCGGTACCTACTCCTCGATCGCCGTCGCCGCCCCGCTGGCGTACACGAAGCGCATCCCCGAGTCGGCCCGCAAGTTCGTGCGCCAGACCGAAGAGCGCCTGCTTGAAGAGGCCGGCGAAACGCCCCAGAACCCGCAGACCTGATCCGGACCCGATCGACATCCGATCCGGGTCTCTGAAAGGAGCCAGCGCACATGGACGGCACCACCCGCATCGGGATCGCCTGCCTGTCGCTGGTGATCCTCTGGGTCGTGGTCTACTGGGCCACCCCGGCGCCGGAGTCGGGCGATTCCCCGCCGCGCGTCACGTACCAGCAGCCCTTGGAACAGACCGGCGTTGATCCGCCTTCGGATCCGCAGCCCGAGCAACCGCAGCAACCGGACGATCAGTCGCAGCAGATCGATGACGCCAACGGTGAGGAGGCGCCGCCATCCGAGCGGCCCCGGATCATCCCACCGACGTTCGTAGAGTACACGGTTCAGGACGGTGACAACGCGTGGACCATCTCCGAGCGGTTCTACGGCACGCGTGAGCACTGGGCTTCGGTCCTGCTGTCAAACCCGACCGTGGATGCACGGCGTTTGTTTCGGGTCGGGCGGGTGATCAAACTCGCCGAGGACCCACAAAACATCCAGGGCATCCGATCCGATGAGGAGCCACCGGCTGCTCCGCGCATGGACTACATCGAATATCGAGTGGAGAGCGGCGACAGCCTCTCGGCCATCTCGCAGGCGATCTATGGGCGTGCATCGCTCTGGCGATACATCCAGAGCGCGAACGCCGATCAGGTCAATTCGAACGGAACGAACCTCAGGCCGGGTATGATCCTGAGAATCCCGCCTCCGCCGGCGGACTGATCGACCCTCCGACTCAAGCCGACCAGAGCACGAAATATGAACCAGACCAAAGAGACAACCGGTCCGACCGTCCTGGTCACCGGCGGCTGCGGCTTCGTCGGGTCGAACCTTGTCGCCCGCCTCGCCGCCGAGCACCCCGGCGCCGATCTCTTCGTCATCGACGACTTCCGCTCGTCCAGTTTCGCCAACCTCGTCGAGGCCTGCGACCGCGCCGGCGTCGGCCCGTTCACCGGGACCGTCCACGGATGGAGCACAAACGAGATCGACTGGGAAGAGGTCATCGAGGCGATCTCGCCCGACGCCGTTTTTCACCTCGCCGCCATCACCGACACCACGGTCATGGACGAGCGGATCATGCTCGAGGGCAACGTCGAGGGCTTCCGCGACCTGATGATCGCGACCGCCGGGCGCGAGATCCCGCTCGTGTATGCCTCCTCGGCCGCGACCTACGGCACCCCGCCCCAGACCGGCGCTCGCGTACCGTTCCCGGTGGATGCCGCCGGCAGGCCCAACAACATCTACGGCTTCAGCAAGTGGCTCATGGAGTGCGAGCACCGGCGCTTCGCTCGTGAGTGGGAGCAGCAGTCGGGGACCACGCCGCACATCGTGGGTCTGCGCTACTTCAACGTGTTCGGCCCCGGCGAAGCACGCAAGGGCAAGATGGCCTCGATCGCCTACCAGCTCGCCCAGCAGATGCTCGCCGGCAAGCGCCCGCGCCTCTTCGCCGACGGCTCGCAGGCCCGTGATCAGGTGCACGTCGACGATGTCGTCTCCTGCACCATCGCCGGCTCGATGCACGGCGTGCGCCCGGGTGTCTACAACCTCGGTTCGGGACAGGTGACCTCGTTCGCCGATGTGGCGGCCGCCGTACGCGAGGGCATGGGCCTGTCTGAATCGGAGTTCCCTGTCGACTACTTCGAGATGCCCGAACACATCCGCGCCTTCTACCAAGACTTCACCCAGGCGGACATGACACTGACGCAGGACGGGCTGAGCTGGAGCCCCGGCGTCGACCCGATCGAAGGCCTCCGGTCCTACGGACGCTGGCTCGCCGATTCCGCCGATCAGCCCGCCGTCGCGTCGGCATGACGAACCAGATCGCGTATCCCGATGCGTCCGTCGACGAGCCCGTTTGGTCGCTGACCGGGAGCGAGGGGCTGACGGTCCACGGCAAAACGACCAGCCCAGCAGGTTCGGCTCGCGCCGTCGCGTTGGTCGTTCACGGCTACACCGGCCATCTCGATCGCAATGTCGTGCCGCTGGTCGCCCGCCAGCTCGCGGATCTCGGGTGCCTCACGCACCGGTTCAACCTCGGCCACTGCGGCATCGAATTCGGCGCCGACCGGATCACCAAACTCGACGAGTTCGAGCGCGACAGCGTGCACCACTCGATGACAGACATCCACGCCGTCGCCGAAGCCGTGCACTCTGGCACGCTCGGTGGCGAGCCACTCCCGATGATCCTTGTCGGGCACAGCCGAGCGGGCGCGAGCGTGCTCGGTGCGGCGGTCCGTTCGGTGCGCGGCGAGTGGTCCAGGCCGGTCAAGGGCGTAATCACGCTCGCCTCCATCGGGCAGTACGCCCGAACCACTCCCGAGCTGCTCGAACAAGTCGCGGAGCGGGGCTATCTCGAGCGTCCCGCCGCCCGCGCCGAAGGCGGGATGGTTCGAATCGGCCGGTCCTGGTACGAGCACGAACTCGATCATGACTCCGGCGACTCGTTCCCTTCGGACCTCGCTGAACTCAGGGACATGCCGGTAGCGGTCATCCACGGCGAGGCCGACACCAGCGTGCCCCCCTCGGAATCGGAGCGGATCGTCGAGATTCTTCTTCAAGCCGGCAACGAGCGTGTGCGGATGCGCAAGATCGCCGGTGCCGACCACAATTTCTCGGCCAAGGGGGTACTCGGCAACGACCTCCGCTGGGACCGCGCGGTCGCCGCGGAATTGAAAGAGGCCGTCGCTGACGGCCTCGATCTGATCCTGAATCACTAAGACGACACTCAGTTCTGCGAAGCGGACTCCGCCAGAGCCCGGCGCAGTTTGTCGCTGGTCGACGGTACCTGCTGCTCCTGTTCGTCTTCGAACGGCGTCGGCTTCGCTTCCACGGCCTGCGCCCGCTTGACCGCGCTGTCCTTGATCGAGCCGTCGCCGTGAACATCCTCGAATCGCACGCTCACGCGCGTCGATACGCCGCGCTCCTGCATCGTCACGCCGTACAGCTCGTCGGCGATCTGCATCGTTCGCTTGTTGTGCGTGATGACGATGAAGTGGCAGTACTCCAGGAACTGGCGGATGATCTTGCTGAACCTCTCCACGTTCGCGTCGTCCAGCGCCGCATCCACTTCGTCGAGCACGCAGAACGGGCTCGGCTTGCTGTGGAAGATCGACAGCAGCAGCGCGACCGCGGTCATCGTTTTCTCGCCGCCGGAGAGCTGGCTGATCGATCGCGGCTCCTTGCCGGGCGGCTTGGCCGTCACCTCGACGCCGCTCTCCAGCCAGTCGATCTCGCCGGTCTCGGGATCCGGGATCAGGCGGACCTGCGCCGAGCCACCGCCGAACAGGCGACGGAACATACCGTCGTTGCCCGAGAAGTGGCCCTGAATCGTCTCGAAGACCTCCTTGAAGCGGTCGCGACTGACATCGTTCAGGCGCAGGATCAGTTCCTCGAGCTGCGTCCGGGCCCGGTCGATGTCCTCGACCTGCTGGATCAACAGCTCGTTGCGACCCGCGAGCTCGTCTTCTTCCTTGATCGAGTCGATGTTCACGTTGCCGAGCTTCTTGATCGCGCTGCGTAGCTCGTTGATCTCCTTCGAGGTCTCCTCGACGTCGATCCGCTCCACATCGCCATCGGCCATCATCGCCCGGTACTCGGCGTACTCGGCCGAGACATCGATCAGCAGCTCCTCCGAGGTCCGTTCCTCAAGGTTCTCGCGACGGACCTCGAGCTCTCGCTTGGACAATTCGAGACTGTTCCAGTCCCGCTCGATGCGCCCGGCCCGCTGGCGGGCCTCGTCGAGCACCGCGGCGGCTTCGTGCACCGCCTTCGACGCGTCGTCGATCTCGGAGCGGAGCGATTCCAGAACGCTGGCCAGTTCCTGTTCCCGCTCGGTCGCCGAGGCGATCTCGGCTTCCGCATCGCCGATCACCTGCTCGTGCTCGTCGATCTTGCCGAGGCGCAGCCCGTGCGACTCATCGACCCGCTGGCGCTGACGCTCCGCTTCTTCGGACTGGGCCAGCAGCCGCCGGTGTTCACGCTGCGCCGACGACAGCTTCTCGCTCTGCTGGCCGAGGTCCACCCGGACCGCCGTCAGTTTCTCGTTGATCTGGTCCAGTTTCGTCTGCGACGACTCCACCGAGCGCTCGATCTCGTTGACCACGCCCGCCTGCTCGCCGTGCAGCCGATCCAGGCTCTCGAGCTTCTCGCGCAGTTCGCGCTGCTCTTCATCGAGTTCGGCGATCTTCGCCTCGCACTGATCGGACTCCGCCTTGAGCTTCGGCTGCTCGCGATCGAGCCGCTCGAGATCGGCGTTCAGCCTCTCGATCCGGGATTCCTCGGCGATCAGCGTACGCTGCTCCGACGCCTGCGCGCTGCGCAGTTCGGACAGTTTCCGCTCCAGCGTCGCCGCGGCCTCGTCGATCGATCGCAGTTCGTCCCGCTTCGCATCGATCTCGGTCTGCAGGCGGCGCACCTGCTCGGTGAGGGTGCTGAGTTCGCTCGCCCGCTGGAGCAGACCGCTGCCCTCTTCGGTCTCGCCACCGGTCCCGAGCGGCCCGGCGACCACGCGCCCGTCCGGCTCGAGGATCTCGCCGGCACGCGTCACAAACCGGGCGCCCGCGAGCGGCCCGGCATCGAGCATGATCGCGGTGTCGAGGTCCTTGACGAGAAACGTCGTCCCGAGCACTCGCGCGACCGCCGGGGCGACCGCGTCGTCGCAGCGCACACGGTCGAACAGCGGCACCACGTGATCCGGCACCGAGCCGAGGAACCGGGCGCGGTCATCTGAAGGGGCGTCGGTTCTCTCGTCACTCCGCACCGGCAGGAACGTCACCCGACCGGGGAGCGTTGTCAGATCGCCGCACTCGGCGAGCGAGAATGCCCGGTCCACGACCAACGCCTGCAGCGTCGCGCCGAAGGCCGCCTCGACCGCCACGGCGTCTTCGGAGTCCACCTCGATCAGGTCCGCGAGCGGATCGATGATGTGCGTGAACACCGCCTCACCGTCGCCGGGTTCCGCGCCTTCGCGGATTTCATCGCGCCGCTCCAACACCTTGCGCACCGCTTCGCCCAAACCGACGCGCGCGGTCGCCATCTCGTCAAGCGTGGTCCGTCGTGAGTCCAGGCGAGCGAGCTGCTGCTCCTTCTCGCTGAGCGTGGTCGCTAGTGACCGCTGGTCTTCGGACAGCGAGGTCGCCGAGTCCACCGCGCTGCCGATCGACCGCTCGAGTTCGTCCACAGCCTCGCGACGCTTCGCGACATCGCCCTGCAGCGCATCGCGATCGGTCGTCACCTGCCGGCGCTCGTCGTCGAGCGCCTTGGTCCGCCGTTCGAGCGCGTCGAGGTGCTCCTGTTGCTGTGCCAGCCGGCGCCGGTCCGCGTCCAGTCGTGCGTTCAGCGAACCGCGCTCCCGATCGATGTTCGCGACCGCCGAGCGACGCTCCGCCAGTTTCAGCCGTTGGTCTGACAGTTCCGATTGCACCCGCTCGCGTTCCGCCGCGACCGAGTCCAACTGCTCCTCGCTCTTGCGAACGAGATCCTGAAGCGAAGACGCGTTCAGCGCCTGCTCTTCTGCTTCCTTGGTCAGGCGTTCGATCTCGGTGCCGAGTTCGGTCATCCGGTGCTCGTCGGCCTCGATCTGCTGGCGTGCCTCTTCGAGCGACCGCTCGGCCATGGTCTTGCGCTGCGCGGCCGACTGGGCGAGGTGCTTGGCGCTCGTGTGCTCGCGCTCGATCTCCTCACGCCTGCGGTGCAGTTTAGACCGATCCAGTTCCTTGGTCTGTTTGTCGTCCTCGAGCCGGGTGACTTCCTCGATCGCCTCGCGCCGGTCCCGCTCCAGCGCGTGCAGGCGCGAGGTCAGCCCGTCAAGCCGCTGGCGCAGATCGTCGTACTGCTCGAACGCGAGCGCCAGCCGGCGCGCCCGAAACTCGATGTCCAGTTCCATGAACCGGCGGGCCTTCGCCGCCTGGCCCTTCACGATCCGCAGGCGCCGCTCGGTCGATTCGAGCTGCTCGCGCGTGCGCACGAGGTTTGTCTCGGTCCGCTCCAGTTTCCGCTGCGCCTCGATCCGACGGGCCTTGAACCGCGCGATCCCCGCCGCCTCTTCGAAAAACGTCCGACGCTCGACCGGGTTGGCCAGCAGCATCGCATCCACCCGACCCTGCTCGATGATCGAGTACGCGTCCGCGCCGACGCCGGTGTCCATGAACAGTTCGCGGATGTCCTTCAGGCGGGCCGTGCGTCCGTTGATCAGGTACTGGCTCTTGCCGTCTCGATACAGCCGACGCTCAACTTCGACCACCTCCGCATCGATCGGCAGGTACCGCGTCCGCCGACGCCGATCGATGCCGATCGACTGGGCCGCGTCGTCCACCTGCGCGGGGTCATCGCTTTGTGAATCCTCGTCCTGCTCCTCGGCGGTCGTCGACTGCAGTGCCGCACTCATCGCCCGGACCTGCTCCGCCGCCTCGAACAGCTCGGCCTGCGCCCCGTCCAGCATCGGGTTCTCGAACGAAAGGGCCACGCTCGCCATGCCGCTGGGCTTGCGCCCCGAACTGCCGGCGAAGATGACGTCGGCCATCTCCTTGCC
Organism: bacterium; assembly: GCA_024743075.1. GTDB lineage: Bacteria > Planctomycetota > Phycisphaerae > Phycisphaerales > UBA1924 > JANSXG01. The sequence goes on from JANSXG010000034.1 coordinate 11,854, forward strand.
GCGAAGTGACTTCGCCGAGCGCTCGCCAAGCACCCACTTGATCGCGTCAACGATGTTCGACTTGCCGCACCCGTTCGGGCCGACCACGCCGGTGACCGGGGCGTCGAATGTGAATTCCGTGCGATCCGCGAACGACTTAAAGCCGTTGAGGGTGATCCTGGATAAACGCATCAGCGGGCGACCTCCATGTCAGGCGACGGCCGCTGAACGGCCGTCGCGCCCGTATCTCCGCTCGGCCGGAGCCGATCGGATCTTCACCATGTGTGTCCCGCCGCTCCGCAGCAGGGACGGTGTGCCCAACAGCTGTCTCCACGACATCTGGTAGGCAACAGGGAGTATCCCGGATCCGTCAGACGGACGCAAGAAGAATCTGAACGCCGCCGGACCGATCCTGCCGTGCCCAGCGAGGGATCGTTGCTCCAAGCGAAGTCGGTCCGGATGATCCTGCCGCAGGACAGGACCGCGGACAGAGCGATTACGATCTCTGACGCTTGAACACCATATCGATCGGCATCTGGCCGCCGGGGCTCGGCATCCGGATCGTGTCTCCGTCCAACGTGCCGGTGACCTCCTCGGGCGAGCCGCCTTCCGACGCCATCGTGATCGAGATGGCGTCGCCGTCGAGGGTCCATGTGCCCGAGGCCGGGTCTTCCTCGCCGTTCATGACGACCACGCCGCTCGCTGTCCCGTCCTCGTTCAGCGTGAGCGTCATCGACATCCCATCGATCATCCCGAGCATCATGCTCGCGCCCATCTTCTCCATCTCATCTTCCATCTGGTCGATCTCCGCCTGCATCGCCGCTTTCATCGCGTCGGTGTCGAGTTCGTAGGTGCCGGCCACCCGAGCGGCCGGTGACTCGGCGCACCCCTGGAGCATCGAGATGACGAGCATCGAGATCAGAACTACCGTGGTGAGCATCGCTGTGCGGATCATGCCATTCTCCGTTGGAATGATGAGGCGAACGGGCCACTCGGCCCTGGGGCCCCAGAGTACCGGCTGACCAGTCGGCCGACGGGGTCAATCCTGCAAAGATGTCGAGAATGGATCGAAACCGTCACTTCTGGACCGACTGATCCGTTGGCTGAGCCGGGGCCGCCCGGTCGTTCTCGTCGGGAGTATCCGGGTGTGTTCGCTGGAGCGACCGGGCGTACGCAACGCCGACCAGCAGCATCAGCATGCCAAGAGCGAGAGAACTGGCGATTCGCCAGAGCGGGGAGACATTCGTCAGGTCGTACGCGACGACCTTCAACGCCGCGAGCCCGATCAGGATCAGGCAGCACAGCCGAACGGCCTTCATGCGCTGGATCGACCCGAAGACCAGACCGGCCACGCCGTACAGGGCCCACCAGATCGAGAGCAGCGCCTGCCGGGCGGTCTCGTCTTCTACGTACAACTGCCCCGCTCGGTTGGCCTCGATGCTCGTGGCGGCCAGAAGGGTCACCGCCCCCAGAGCGCCGAGGGCCGTGCCAGCCGCGTCCCGCTGGTGATCGCCCGTGCGTGACGCGACGGTCCGATGGAGCAGCAGATACGCCACCAGCCACATCGCGCCGGTCATGGCAAAGCCCGAGACCATCGTCGGATTGAGCACGAAATCGTCGGTGGGCTTGTACTCGGCGATCAGGTGTACCAGCCACGGCAGGACCGCGATCGCTCCGACCACCGCGCCGAACAGATCCATTGCGAGCCATCTCAGTCGCCATCCGGCGACTGCCAGCCCAGACGCCAGCGTCGCCCAAATGATCACCACCGAGCTGTAGTTCGTATCAGGACCGACGAAGTACGCCGCGAGCAGCAGCACCGCCCCGGCAGCCGTCACGAATCGCAGCCGCGGGGCAAGCCGCAGCACGAACCCGCGCTCGACCAGCGTGGCGAAGCCCAGTTGGAGCAGGATCGCGACGCCTGCGCTGGTCAGGAAGAGCCCGCGCCCGGTCTCGTTTCCCATGAGCACCATCCAGCCGAGCAGGGCCGGCAGTGTCACGAGCGTCGCGACGACGACCGCCATCGAATCCAGTTCGAGCCAGCGATTGCCGCCCGATCCGATCATCGCGAGCACCGCGATGCCCGACCACACGAGAGCCACGGTCCCCGCCTCCGCATCCGGGAGCAGGGGGGTGGCCATCAGCAGCGCGACCGCGATGCCCGTCAGTGTCAGCACGAAGCCCCGACCGAACCGCTCGCTGCACAGCGCGGCGATGAGCGTCGCCACCGCAGCGAAAACGGTCTTCACAACCCACGCCGATTCCGAGACCTCAAACCACTCCACATCGCCGGAGTGGATGTCGCTCCATTGCAGGAACAGGCGCACGATCAGGATGCCGAGGGTGACCAGGCCGTACGTCACGAGGGGCATCGCGTCGAGCCGTCGCCCAAGCACGCACGCCGCTGCGCCGAGAACGAGCCACGCGAGGTCCTGGTCGTTTCCGCTGAAGTACAGGGCGATCGAGGCAATGATCAGCGCCGCCGACTGGAACGCCAGCGAGGTCGCGAGCGCGGCCCGCACGCTCTCGATCCGCCCACGCAGCAGGTCACACGTTGGCGCAAGCCGCCAGGCGATCACGCCGCACGCGATGGCCAGCACGAGTGTGGGCAGCGCCTGCCAGTCCGCATCCACGCGCCGAACGACGACTATCGTGCAGATCGCCGACCAGACCGTCGCGGACAGCGACACCGACGGGGCCGGGATGCTCGCCAGCCATCTGAACACCCGCTCCAGTTCGTCGAAACCCCGCACGCTCGTCGGCAGGGACCCGCGGCGTAGCAGCACGCAGAGCACCAGTTCCGCGTGGATCAGCCCCCAGACCCCGGTCACGAAGACCAGCGCGGTCCAGAGCTGACTCGCATCGATCTTCGCGATCCATAGCCCGCCGAGAAGTGCTGTGGCTGCCCAGACCGTCGGACGGAGCGATCGGAACGCCCCGCCCAGAATCGCCGCCAGCGCGAGCCCGAGCGTCAGCAGCGCAATCAGATAGCCGGGAAACACATACGGCGATGGGTCCACCGCGCCCACGATGAACGGCACCGCGTACGCCGACGCAAGCGACAGGAACACCATGAACAGGCGCCGGTCCTTAGCCCCAAGGCCGATACCCGTCAGCGTGACAGTCAGCAGAAGCGCGAACGAGGTTCCTGCGCCGACCAGTTCGAAGATGTGTCGCGCCACCAGCACGGTCGCGTAGAGCGTCGCAAGGCCCGTAGCGGTCAGTCCTGACGAAGCGAACGCCCCGATCCGCTTGCGCACGCCCTCGCCGGTCGCGATCAGCGCGATGCCGAACACCGCGCCGATCACGCAGCGCCAGGCGGGCGAGATCAGTTTGATCCAGCCCTGGACGTACGCGTACTTGAGAAACAGTACGACCGCGACCACCACGATCAGCGATCCGGCCACCGCGAACGCCTTCGCACCAAGAAACTGCTCCAGCGAGAACGGCTTGGAGTCGGACCCGAGTCCGAAGCGCTGAGTCAGAGTCGATCGTACCGCACGCCGCGATGGCCCTCCGATGTGCCGCGGCAACGGCTTCGGTGAGCGTTTAGCCGGCCGGGGAGTCGTCGGTTCGGGAACTTGCTTCGGTGATTCCACCGGAGCGGCGGGGGGCTTTGGGGGCTCGGTCTTCGGCGCCGGCGTCGGAGTGGCAGCGGCCTTCGGAGGTTCAGGCTTCGGCTGGACCGACTCCTGCTCGCCGGAATCGGCGGACAGTCCAAGCGCTCGCTCGATCCGCGTCAGACGCGATTCCAGCTGCTCCAGACGCTTGCGAATGTCCGGGTCATCGTGGGCCAATGGCGCAACTATCCCGGCTTTCGGGCATCAACGCAACGGTTTCGTGGACCAAGTTGCAGATCAGGCGGTTTCGGTACAGCTCCCACTCGGGCCGATCCGAACGATGCTCACCGTCCCGATCGCGCCCGCGATCACCATGGTCGGAACGACCCAGACCATCGGGGCATCGGCCGTCGAAAGCAGCACCAGGCTTGTCGAGATCGCCACCCACATCGCGACCAGCGAGATCACCTTCGCCCGGAGCGGCATCTCCGCGCCCGGCTCCAGATACTTCAAAAACGGTCCAAAGAGCCGATTCTCCACCAGCGTACGCTGCAGCCAGGGGCAACTCCGCATGAAGCAGACCGTTGCCAGGATCAGGAAAATCGTCGTCGGCAGGCCGGGGACCACCACGCCAACCGCCGCGAGACCCACGCACAGCACGCCGAGGCACGCCAGCAGGATTCGACGCATACGCAGCACCATCCGGGCCGCGAGATGCGGCCGTTCATCAACGCCCCGGGTCAGGCGCGAGGATGTGGTGTCGAGTGTGCTCATCAGGGGGAGAATGCAACGATACGGTGGCCTTGGAACCAAAGGGTAGCAACCCGCAAGAATTCCTGTCAAGCAGTATTGAGATTCAGTCGCAACGACGCCGCCCGCCCCGGATCATCCCGAACCACCGTTTGTGGCGACCCTTCCGAGAGCCGGCCGAGAAGGTGAACATGCCCACCGAAACGATGCATCGAGACCAGCCGCGTTCGTCACCCGATCGCGCTGCCCATGTGGGAAGCATCGGGTTCGCCCGATGGCTCGACCGGCAGGCCTCCATCGAGTCTCTCGACAAGGTCTTTGTGGTGGGTTGCTACAAATCCGGCACGACATGGCTCCAGCGCCTGCTCGACCAGCACCCGGAGATGGTCGTCAAGGGAGAGGGATGCGCCGGCTGGAAGCTCGTGCCGATGCTCCATCAGGCCCTCGGCGAGTACAACAAGCACCAGGTATCGCACGGCCACACAAAGCTCACCTGCATCGAGAATTCCGATTGCATGGCGATGTTCCGCGCCGCCATCAACGCGCAGCTCGGCAACTACCTCGATCACTCCAAGGCGCCCTTGTCGCAGGTCCGTCTCGTCGGCGTCAAGACCCCGCAGCACGCCGTCTGCATGGGAGTGCTTTCCGGCATCTACCCCAAAGCCAGGTTCGTCCACATCGTCCGCGACCCGCGCGACGCCGCCGTCAGTTCATGGTTCCACGGCGACCCGCTCCGCTTCGGCTCGTCGATCGAAACGCACACCGAGGCGTTCCTGAACAAGAACTGGCCCGTCAATGTTCGCAACGCGCTGCAGAGCGGCCAGTCGCTCGGGCCCGATCGGTTCTGCGAGGTCCGCTACGAGGACCTTCTGACCAACCCCGATGCCGAACTCGCCCGGATCTTCTCCTTCTGCAACGTCGATGACCGCCTCGAGACAATCAACGCCTGCAAAGAAGCGTGCTCGTTTCAGGCATTAAGCAACGGCCGGAACAACGGCGAGGAAGAGCGAGGCCACTTCTTCCGCAAGGGAATCGCCGGGGACTGGAAGAACCATCTCGACCCCGAGCAGATCGCCCCGCACTGCGCATCGATCAAGGACCTGATGGATCGCTACCGATACGCGATCTGATCCTCACTCCACCGTCACACTCTTCGCCAGGTTCCGCGGCTTGTCCACGTCGTGCCCGCGCAGCACCGCCGCGTGGTACGCCATCATCTGCAGCGGGATCACCGTCAGCATCGGGCTCAGCGGCTCCGCCGTCTCCGGAACATAGATCACATCCTCGGCGATGCTGCCGATCCGGTCGTCGCCTTCGTTGGCGATCGCGATCACGTGCCCACCGCGCGAGCGCACTTCCTCGATGTTCGAGAGCACCTTCTCGTACTGCGCGCCGCGGTTGGCGATGACCACCACCGGCATCCCGTCGGTGATCAGCGCGATCGGCCCGTGCTTCATCTCCGCCGCGGGCATGCCCTCGGCGTGGATATACGAGATCTCCTTCAACTTGAGCGCGCCCTCCATGGCGGTGGGGTAGTTCACTCCGCGCCCGAGGAACAGCCAGTTCTCCCGGTTGATGTACTTCTGCGTGATCGCTTTTATCGTCGCGTCCTGGGTGAGGATCTGCTCGATCTTCTCGGGAATCAGGTTCAGTTCCTTGAGCAGGCGCGTCGAAGCATCGGGGCTCATGAACCGGCGGCGGGCGAGGAAAAGCGAAAGCATCGCCAGCACCGCCACCTGACCCGTGAAGGCCTTGGTCGACGCCACACCGATCTCCGGACCGACGCGCAGGTACACGCCGGCGTCCGTCTCGCGAGCGATGGTCGAACCGACGACGTTCACCACGCCCAGCGTCAGTGCGCCGCGGTCTTTGGCCTCCTGCAGCGCGTACAGCGTGTCGATCGTCTCGCCCGATTGCGAAACCGCAACCACCACCGTGCCCTCTTCGATGATCGGGTTGCGATACCGGAACTCCGATGCGAACTCGCACTCTGCCGGAATCTTCGCGAGTTCCTCGATCATGTACTCGCCGATCATGCCCGCGTGGAGAGCCGTGCCCTGCGCCGCGAGAATGATCCGGCGCGACTTGATCAGTTCCTTCGCGAAGTTCGACACACCGCCGAGCACCACCCGGCCCTCGCTCAGGTCCAGACGGCCGCGCAGCGTGTTCCGGATCGAGGCCGGCTGCTCGAAGATCTCTTTCTGCATGTAGTGCGAGTACGTGCCGAGTTCGATCTCCTCGAGGTCGATTTCCAGCTGCTGGATCTTCGCGTCCAGCGACACGTTGTCGAGGTTGCTCGTGCGGAACCCGTCGCGGGTCACCTTCACCACGTTGTAATCATCCAGCGTGATCGCCTGAGCCGTGTGCGCGATGATCGCCGCGGCGTCCGACCCCACGATGTACTCGCCGTTGCCCACACCGACAATCAGGGGCGATCCCTTGCGCGCCACAACCAGCGTGTCCGGCTCCTGCTCGCAGATCACAGCGATCGCGTACGCGCCGCTGATCTCCTTGAGCGCCGCCTGCACCGCCTTCTCGAGGTCGATGCCGCGCTCCGGGTCGAACAACTCCCCGATCAGCATCGCGAGCACCTCGGTATCCGTCTCGGAGTGGAAGGTGTGCCCCTTGCCCTCGAGGTACTTCCGGAGCGACGCGTAGTTCTCGATCGTCCCGTTGTGCACCAGCGCGATACCCGAGCGGTCGTCGCGGTGCGGGTGCGCGTTCTGCTCGGTCACCGAGCCGTGCGTCGCCCATCGCGTGTGGGCGATGCCCAGCGTCCCGCCGAAACCCCCGGCCTGCTGGAGCTTGTCCTCCAGCACCGACACCCGCCCGACCGCCCGCGCGACCGACAGGTCTCCGTCGAGAACCGCAACGCCCGCCGAGTCATACCCCCGGTACTCCAGGCGCTTCAGCCCCTCAAGCAGAATGGGTTTCGCGGGTTTGGTTCCGATATACGCGACGATTCCGCACATATATTGCCTTGCTCCAAATAGGCGTACGCGTCCCCCGTCCTCCGGGTGGCCCGGAGTCAGATCCGGCCAACAGGGTACGCCCGTTTACTGTTCTCGGTTCGTCATCGGACGGATCCACGCCCGAATCCCAGCCCAATACCGATGTCGCAGCGCCCGGACCCTCGCTCGCCCGACGCGTACCATGACCCCGTGACCGACCTCTGGGCCCCACAACGCGAGAAACGCCTCTCCTCGGTCGAGCCGCTGGCCGCACGCATGCGACCGCGCAGCCTCGACGAGTTCTCGGGCCAGCGCCACATCGTCGGAGACCCAGACTCGCCCGAAGTCCCGCTCCTCCGGCGCATGATCCGGGCCGGTCGCCTCACCTCCATCATCCTCCACGGCCCTCCCGGCACCGGAAAGACCACCCTCGCCGAGATCGTCGCCGCCGAGTCCGCTCGCCCGTTCGTCCGGGAGAACGCCGCCTCCATCGGGGTCAAACGCATCCGCGAGATCGTGGAAGAATCCAAACTGCGCATAGCCGAGGGCGGCGAGCCGATCGTCCTCTTCCTGGACGAGATCCACCGCTTCACCAAGAGCCAGCAGGACTCGCTGCTCGACGACGTGGAGCGCGGCCGCCTGACCCTCATCGGCGCCACCACCGAGAACCCGATGTTCACGGTCAACTCCGCCCTCGTCAGCCGCAGCACGGTCTTCCGCCTCGAACCGCTCGACAACGCCGACGTCGAGACGGTTGTTCGCCGAGCGATCAACGAACCGGATCGTGGCTTCGGCAAACTCGACCTCACCGTCAGCGACGACGCGGTCGCCCACTGGGCCAGGGTCTCCGACGGAGACGCCCGACGCGCCCTCAACGCCCTCGAAGTCGCGGTGCTGTCAGCGCAGGCGGAGGACGCATCCGCCCCGATCCGCATCGACCTCGACGACGCCCAGGCCTCCTCCCAGCAGAAGGCCGTCGTCTACGACGCTAAGGGCGACCAGCACTACGACCACGCCTCCGCGCTCATCAAGTCCATCCGCGGCTCGGACCCCGACGCCGCGGTGTACTGGCTCGGCCTCATGCTCGAAGCCGGCGAAGACCCGCGATTCATCGCCCGTCGCCTCGCCATCCTCGCTAGCGAAGACATCGGCAACGCAGACCCCCGCGCGATATCCGTCGCCGATGCCTGCTGGTCCATCGCTGAACGCATCGGCATGCCAGAAGCACGCATCACCCTCGGCCAGTGCGCCATCTACCTCGCGCTCGCGCCCAAGAGCAACGCAAGCTACAAGGCCATCAACGCCGCCATGGACGACATCCGCAACGGGCGCACCCTCGAGATCCCGCTCTACCTTCGCGACAAACGCAAGACCGAGAGCTTCGGTTCGCAGGTCGAGGGCAAGGGCTACCGCTACAGCCACGACGCCGAGCACATCGCCTCCATCGGCCCCGTGTCAGCGCAGCGGTACCTCGTCGATGAGCACGGGCGCACGCCGAGCTACTACCGACCAACCAGCAACGGCGCCGAACGCGTGCTCGCCGAGCGCCTCGAAGAAGTACGGCGTATCCGCGAAGCAGGCGACGCAACGCAGGAGCAAGCCGACAATTGAAACTCTCTTCGAAGACCCAGGCGATCATCCTCGTGTCCTGCTCGGCCCTCGCTGTGCTCGTTGTCATGGGCGGCCTGCTCATCGTCCCGCGCCACGCCATCATCATCCTGACCACCGGTGCCACCCTCTTCGGCGGCGCGGCCCTCATCCTCATGCCCGGTCTGATAGCCGCCGAACGCGACGAACGCCGCATCCGCGGCGAGGGCACCGGCGCAGACGACGCCTCCGCTCACCGCGGCGTCTGCGACGAATGCGGATGGCACTGGAGAGCCACCCGCAACGACCAATCCTGCCCACGCTGCGGCTCACCGGTCCGATTCACGCGAGCCGCCGATTCCGAGCCCGCATCGTCATGACGACCCGCACGCGAATCCGTCTCCCCCCTCGGGCGTCTGGTACAGTCCCGCGTCCCTGATCGCCGTTTTCGCCACGCAGATCCGAAGCAGGAATCATCATGCCCGAGACCGCCCAAGAGCGCATCTTCATCGCCGCCATGCAGCCCAACGCCCGCTTCCAGGGCGCCTTCAGCATCTCCAACGCCCAACTCGGGCGCACGCGAAACGACAAGCCCTACCTGCGCTGCCTGCTCGGCGACAAGACCGCCACCGCCCCCGGTCGCATGTGGGGCGCCGACGAAACCGTCATCGGTCGCCTCCCGACCGACGGCTTCGTCTATGTCGAGGGCGAGACCCAGCCCTACCAGGGCGAACTCCAGCTCATCATCCACAAGATCGATCCGATCGAACCGACCAGCGAGCAGCTCCGCGACCTGCTCCCCTCCGCCGAACGCGACCCCGCCGAGATGTTCGCCGAGGTGAAGGCACTGCTCGACACGCTCGAACACCCGGCCGCCAAGGCCATCGCCGCCGAGTACCTCTCCGACGAGATGCTCATGGACCAGTTCCGTACCGCTCCCGCCGCGAAGATGATGCACCACGCCTACATCGGCGGCCTCTGCGAGCACACCCTCAGCGTCATGAAACTCGCTGACGCCATCTGCCCGTCCTACCCGAAGGTCAACCGCGACATCGTCCTGCTCGGCCTGTTCCTGCACGATCTCGGGAAGACAACCGAACTCAGTTACGACGGCGCGTTCGCCTACACCGATCGCGGCGAACTCGTCGGTCACATCGTCGAAGGCGCGATCATGCTCCATGACAAGGCCCGGTCGGTCATGGTCAACCAGGGCATGCGCCTCCCCGGAAACCTCGTCACCGCGCTCCAGCACATCATCCTCAGCCACCACGGCGAGCCCGAGTATGGTGCCGCCAAGGTCCCTTCCTCGCCCGAAGCCCTGCTCGTGGCGATGATCGACAACCTCGACGCCAAAATGGAAATCGCAGTCACCTCCGCTCGCGCCGAACGCCAGCAGGGCCTCGACCTCGGCGGCAGCTTCACCGAAAAGGTCTGGGCCCTCGGCACCAAACTTTTCAAGCCCGACCCGCTGGGATGAGCCCGCAACCGGCTTTCAGTGTTCTCTGAACTCCCCAGTTTGCGCAGTTTGACGCGGTCGGTGGCGGGCAGCAGCTCGTAACTCGCGGTCCGCGTGAGAGCTCGGTTAAATCAAGGCGCTGCCGGTGTTTGCCGGTTGTGGAGCCCTCATGGCGCGGGTACCGTTGAATCAGAATTCGGCAGAAAGTCTGCCATTTGGGATGAGAGTAACTCGGGACATCGGGTACATTGAGAGTCCCCTGTGTCCACCAAGGTTTTCGAGAGAGGAACCACCTGTGAAGAAGATCATGTTTAGCGCAATCGCCCTGTCGATGTTTGCCGGCGCCGCCAACGCGCAGGTCGGCGCCGCGGTTTCCGCGGACGCCAGCAACGACAACTTCCTGACCGAATCCATCTCCGCCGACTACACCATCGGCGGCGACATGTTCGGCATCCGCTCCGTCGGCATGCCCGGCACCCCCGGCCTGCCGTTCGCCATCGCGGACGACTCGGCCGCCGTCTTCCCCGGCGACACCCAGGGCATCATCGACACCAACGCCGACTTCGGTCGCTTCTTCGGCGTCGTCGACACCGTCAACGGCGAAGGCAGCGACAGCGGCACCGCCGTGTGGACCTTCGACGTCTCGGGCTTCAGCGGCCTCTCCGTTGACATCGACTTCGCCGCGATGGGCGACTTCGAGGACAACGGCATCGACTTCCACAACTTCGTGTGGTCCATCGATGGCAGCCCGTCCGCGGCCCTCTTTACCTCGTCTATCGACGAGTCCGCCGTCGGCAGTTACGTCATGGCCGACGGCACTCCCATCGCCCTCGATGACCCGATGTCCATCAACGGCACCGAGCTCACCAACAGCTTCCAGACCCTGACCGCCGCCATCAGCGGCACCGGCAGCACCCTCACCATCGGCTACACCGGTGGCGGTGACGGCGGCTCGGAGGCCTTCGCCTTCCGCAA
>JANSXG010000201.1 GCA_024743075.1 bacterium
CCATGGACTGCAGTTCGCCGTTGAGTGTTGACAGGACGGCCGCACCTTCGGCGTACAACTCGTCGGGGCTCACCGACGTGCGGACGCGCTGCAAGCCTGCCGGGCGGTACCCGTTCACTGTTTCGCGGAGTTTCGGGTCGATGCGATCGAGGTACCGGGGATCCTGGGAAAATGGCACCTCCGCCGCTTCGGCCGGTGGTGGCGTTGCCGCGGAAACAACGGTGTAGCCGTTGCGAATCGCAAGAACATCGCGTCGGAGCTGTCGGAGCTGCTGATCGAGTTCTGCCTCTCGGGTCTCAAGCTCTCTCAGACGCTTTCCGGTATCGGCGTACGCGGACCTCGCCCGATGCGTGACGAGTACCGCGTTCGCCGCGAGCGCGGCGAGGCGCCGATCATCGGTCTGGGCCTCGATGGTGATGAGCTCGGACCGTCGGGGCGGGGAGATAGAGATCATCCCGTTCAGGCGCTCGGCTGCGCCCGGTCCGGCGTCCCAAACGACAGGCTCTTCCTGTCCGCGTGGTGGTCGTGGTGCCGTGGTGCTCTGGAAGAGATCCACGAAGTCGGAGACGACGCGGCGCGCGGTGCGCGGGTCGATGACGAGCTCAAGCCGGCGAGGGTCCAGCGCGGCGATATCCTCCCGTGTCGGCATCTGTTGGCCGACTGGAGAAAGCAGGCGTACGGGGGAAACCGCTTCCAGCATTGATGTCGGGGTCGTGGAGGAACCGGACGCGGCGCGGAGTGACCAATCCTGCTCGAACGCGCGGAATGTGGCTTCATCGGAAGCGATCGTGATGATCTCTTCGGCCGCCTGTCGAGCCTCATCGATGCGCCAATCCCGACCTCCCGGGGCGTGGTCCGGCAGGCCGGGTGCGAGGCCTTCGTTGTACACGCTGACGTACTGGCTCAGCAGTGAAGCAGCCTCGCGCATCCGGTCGGGGCGGCGCATCTGCTCGACTTCGTTTCCGACCACGCGCTCGTAGCCACCCGCTCCTACGAGTTGCTCCTGCACGTCGTACAAAATCGGATCGAGAGCTGCGGGGACACGGATCTGCGCCACCGACACGAACTTCCCCGGCATCGCCATGTAGCCGGCGATCGCGCCGATGGGTGCGAACAGCGCCGCGAGGATGAAGGCGTACAGGTAGCGCCCGCGCATGAAGCGGTGGACCATCAGGATCGGGTTCTGGGCCGGGGCCGGGAGATCCTCGGCGTAGACGACCTTGTCGGACTGCTCGATGGCGTCCGGCGGCGATGCGCTACCGGCGGCCGCCGGCTGTTGGCCGTTTTGCTCGTTCATCGCTCGGCTCCCTGCACGATGGCGTCGATGGGGCCTTCGACAGCGCGGGCGAAGCGTTCGAGGACCGGCTTCCACTCCTCGGTATTCAGCGGCTCATCGCTGATGAATTGAACCTGAGCCGCACCGAGACCGACACGCTGGACGTTTCGGGCTGAACGCTCGAGAGCCTCCATGCTCGCGGCGAGGTTCTGCTCGCGAGCCGGCAGGATGAAGAAGTTGACATTGTACATCTCGATGTCGCGGCCCTCTCGCGAAGATGTGAACGCGTAGTGCGTCGCGGGGATCGCCGTGGTTCCCAATCGGATCGACATTGGATCGGCCGACCCAAGCTGCCAGCCGGTGTTCGGGTAGCAGATGCGAGGGTAGTGGCCGTTCATGTCGCTTGCGAGTTTGCAGTGCACAACGAGAAGCCGGATGTACTTGTCGGAACCGGGCTGACGGTAGGTGCGTTGGACGATGATGTTCGGCTTGAGAATGCGCTGCTGCGCCGGCTGGATCTCGGGATCATCCGATCCGATCCAGTCGCCGACCTGCTGCGGGATCGAGTTGATCGCGCTCGCGACGTCGGTGTGGTACTCCTCGGCCCATGCAGGCTGTTCGAGGTTGAGTCCGCCGAACACCGCCACCCACAGCAGTATGAGAGCGGAAGCCACCGGCGCTCCAATCGCGACAGCGCGCGAAGGCCCGCGGCGTTTCGGAGAGCGGGGAGCCGCGTGGCGACGCTCGGTCTGGCTGGATGATGCGGTAGTGGTCATGCGTGTGCGTTCGGATCTGTGGCCCGGCGATCAGGCCTTGCTGAGTGGGATGGGGTTGATAGGAACTTCGAGCCATCGGAGCAGGCCGAGGAAAGACCAGAGCATGCCTATCGCCAGGACCAGCATGGCCCAACCCGAGATGTCGTGGAAGAGCTGGGCTCGATCTTCGGTTGAGTATCCGTACATCAGCACGGTAGGGATGAGGCGGATGACGTTGACGATCAGCGCGATCAGGGGGCTGATGAGGAGGATGAGGATTCTGACGCTGGTTCGCATCGGGACCGAGAACACGAACGCGAAAGAGACCAGCGCGAGGGCGGCGACCATCCGCATGCCGTTGCAGGCCTCGGCCACGGCCACGTCGTAGCCGTTGATGGTCAGCAGATTGCCGGAGCGGGCAACCGGTACCGCGAAGATGTCGAGCAGGAACTCCGTCGCCTGAGCCGAGGCGTCCTGGAGCGTGTTCGCGATTGGCCGGCGGAGGCGACCGGGAATCGGGAGCAGAAACGCGAGTGCGACGACTGCGGGCAGGAACTTCCAGAGTACGCGTGGGCCGGTCACCGTCAGCACCGCGCCGACCAGCATGAGTATTGCACCGGAGTGCCAGAACAGATCCAGACCATCACTGAAGCCGTACACCGAGAGCCCGTAGCCGCCGGCAATAACCAGCGGACCCCAGATCGACGGCGCGTGGGGCGTCAGACGGAGCCGGTCGCGGCGGAGCCAGGCGAGCCAAACCACCACAACCGGGGCGATGAGAATGTGCGACTGCTCTTCGTCCCCGAACCCGACCGTGAAGATGTTCTGCCAGATATCACGAGCTGCGAAGACAGCGAGCGCCGCGAGGCCCACCAACAGCACGCCGTCCGAAAACTTCCAGCTTCGCCTGAGATTCATCTTGATCTCTCCCCTCGACCCACGCCGGCCGACACACTTATCCCCGAACAGGATCGAACCTGGTCGACGACGACCTCGTTGGTCTGAACGACGGCCCCGGGACAGATCAGCGACCGCGCGACGATCGCGCCCGAGCGGACGACAGCGCCGTTCATAATGACGGAATCCACGATAGAACTGTTCGGTTCGATCGTCGAATCGGGGGAAACTGCGGCAAAATAACCCTGATCGGACCCAGAGTAGAGCGGTCGGAGCCCGGCGGCTCCGCCGCTCAACACATCAGAGACCCGAGTATCACACAGGCACGATCGGGCGGCCGAGAGCAGGTCCGATCGCTCGCGCAGCAAGACGCTGGGGCTGGAATCGCCGAGTTCGACGACACGGACGCGCCTTCCGGCATCGCGAACCTTCCCCAGCCACTGTTCCTTGAGGTCCATGAAACCGAGCTCGGAAATCAGGTCGAGCGTCGATCGCTCAAGAACGACGATTCCCCCGGGAGCGCTGCTGGAAGTGGCCGTCACCGTGACGGCAGGCTGGTCGGATGCGGCTTGCGCTCCGCTGTGTGCGTCGATGACCGCGGCGAGGTCGCCGCCGAACCAGCGAGCTGCTTCGATTACCAGGACGGTGGCCTGCGGTGGCAGGTCATTCGCGGCGTCCTTCACGACGCCGGCGGGCCCGCGGAACTCCTTTGTTTCGCGCTCGATGCTCAGCTGCAGACAGGGCGGGGTGGCGTGATCTGGGGGCGGAGTAGGTGCGAGCCGGGAACCGTGCATGATCCGCACCTGGAGCGGGGCGTCTTCGCTGCCGAGCGGCGCGAGGTGCTCGATCCAGTGCTCCATGATGGTCTTGCTGCCGTCCGCGGTCAGGTCGAGGACCGAGCAACCGGCCGCCGCGGCGAGTGGCGACGGCTTCAAGCCGCCGGCGAGCAGGACGCAGAGATTGACTCGCCTGGTGGTCAAGCGACACCTCCGGCGCCAACCGCGGTGCCGACGTCGGCATCGCTGACGTCCGGTTGCAGCGTTCCCTGAAGCCTGTCCCAGACCTCAGAGGCCTTGTTCTGCCAGGTGTGCGATTCGACGCGCTTGCGACCCGGTTCCGGATCGCCGGGACTCTCGATGGCGTGACGAATGCACGCGACAAATTCGTCGGGGCCGATCGCGATAGCGATGTGATCGCGATAGCGCTCGACCTCCGGGAACCACGTGCTGACGACCGGTCTCCCGACGGCGAGGTACTCCTTCATCTTGACGGGGTTGCAGGCGCGGATCCAGTCGCTCTGGTTCCAGGGCATGATCAGCACATCGAACGAAGCCATGTAATCGGCGACCTGGTCGTACGGCTTGCGCCCGAGATGGTGAACGTTCGGCAGATCACACCAACCGTCCGCGAGCGAGCAGCCGCCGACGAGCACGAATTGTGCATCGGGCATGGAGCGGGCCACTTTGACGTAAAGGGCCGGATCAAAGGTATGCGAGTCGATCCCGCCGACGAACCCGATGCGCGGGCGAGCGATCGGCGCGACGTCTTCTGGGTCGCGCGAGCTTGTGCCGGCCTGCTCGAACCGGTCGAAGTCCACGCCGTGGTCG
>JANSXG010000017.1 GCA_024743075.1 bacterium
CCGATCGCAAGCGGACGCTGCTGCTCGGGCTCTGGATGGCTGCCGGTGTCGCGGCGTTCTGGATCGGCGTCGGCATCCCCGTCGCCGCGACTGCCAACAGCATCGACCCGTCCACGGTCTTCAGTCTGTGGCCGGTAACCCTCGGCATGGGCCTGATCATCGTCCTCATGGGGCTGGGGATCATGGGGCTGTTCACGATCTCGCTGCCCAAGTCGACCTACATGTTTAACCCCAAGGCAGACTCGCCCTCGGGTTCGTTCCTGTTCGGCGTGATGACCGCCGTGCTCGGACTACCGTGCTTCGGGCCGATCGTTGGTGGCCTGCTGGCGGGCGGCACGGCTCTGCCGGCATCGACCGTGATGATCGTCTTCGTCGGGCTGGGCGTTGGCATGGCGGCTCCGTACCTCGTGCTTTCGGCCAACCCGGCGCTCGTGAAGAAGGTGCCCCAGACCGGTCCGGCCGGCGAAATGGTTAAGAAGTCCATGGGCCTGCTGATGCTCGCGGCGGGTGCCTTCTTCGCCACGACCGGGCTCAAGACCCTCCTCAAGAACCGCCCGTACCTCGCGTCGGACATCGAGTGGCTGGTGGCCCTGCTCCTGATCGTTGTCGCCGGCATCGTCGTGCTGGTGGGGGCCCGGAAGGTTGCCAAGTCCGTCGCCGTGCGTGGCGTCGTCGGGGTGGTCGGTCTGGGAGTCATTGCGCTGGCGGTCCTCGGGATGAACAACCTCGTCGAGACCTCACGCACGGACTACGAGCAGCGACAGAAGCTTCTCGCCGAGGCTTCGGCCGGGGGCGAGGCTGGCGTGGTTTCGGGCGTCTGGCTGGAATTCACCGAGGCCGGCTTGCAGCAGGCCCTTGATCAGGGCAAGGCCGTCTTCGTGGACTTCACCGCCGACTGGTGTGTCACCTGCAAAGCCTTCAAGAAGACGGTCCTTGAGCCCGAGCCCGTGTACTCCCGCCTGCGCGAGGACGATGTGGTGATCTTCGAGGCGGACTTCGACCGCCCGGAGGTCAAGCGGTTCCTGAAGGAGCAGGTCGGCAAGACCGGCATCCCCGCGTGGGTGGTGTACGGCCCGGACTTCGAGCAGCCGCGAACCGTGGACAGCTTCACGCCCGGCGAACTCCAGCGCCTGCTGGACGAGGCAGGTGGCACGGCCCCGGCGGACGACTCCGTCGCCGCCCGGTAACCCGCCGACCCGCCGATTCTTGTCCACAGGGCGGTCGGCAAGGGCGATTCAGTTGACACGCCTGCCGGCCGACAATATGTTTTCCGGCCCGGCCGAATGGTTGATCCACCGGCCGGTACACCCGCGGGTGTAGCTCAGTGGTAGAGCGTCACGTTGCCAACGTGAATGTCGTCGGTTCGAATCCGATCACCCGCTTTCGAGGCCCGGTCCAGTGGATCGGGCCTTGTTCGTTTTGGGTCACGGGGCGCTCACTTGTGCCCTGCGCCTGGAAATCCGTCTCGACCCCCGAAATAGTCTGGTACCTCGGAATCTTGATCCGGGGACAGGCGAACTCGTCTGTGAGGGCTGTGGCATCCCCCAAGGCCCGATTCTTCCGGAAGGGCTCAGATGATCGTTCGAATCGTATTGTTTTCAGTAGGGTTTCTCGCCGCCGTCTTTGCTGCCGCGGCGATGGCTCCGAACGGCGCTGATGGCGCCCAGAAGGGACGCACCGTGTCCGCGAGTTTTCCGCAGTACAGCAAGTCGGGCTACGACATCACGCCGCTTACCGACGAGCAGAAGAAGCCGCTGGTCGAGAAGCTCGATGAAGAGACCTATCGCATCACCCAGAAGTCTGGCACAGAGCCTGCGTTCTGTGGCACACTCCTCGACAACAAGAAGCAGGGCTTCTATGCCTGCGTCGTGTGCGGGCTGCCGCTGTTCTCCAGCGAGCACAAGTTCGATTCCGGCTCCGGCTGGCCGAGTTTCTTCCAGCCGTACGACGTCGCCCACGTCACAGAGCGCCCCGACAACTCGTACGGCATGCGCCGGACCGAGATTAACTGCGCCCGTTGCGACTCGCACCTGGGCCACGTCTTCAACGACGGCCCGCCCCCGACGGGTGAGCGTCACTGCCTGAACTCGGCGTCGCTCACGTTCATCGAGAAGGGCGAGGAAGTCCCCGAGGCCAGCCGCCCTGTCCAGACCGAGACCGCGTACTTTGCGGCGGGCTGCTTCTGGGGTGTGGAGCACTACTTCCAAATGGGCCCGGGCGTGCTGGACGCGATTAGCGGTTACCAGCAGGGCACGACGGAGAACCCGACCTACGAGCAGGTGTTGAGCAAGCGCACCGGGCACGCCGAGAGCGTAAAGGTGGTGTTCGACCCGAACCGGATCTCGTACGACCGCCTGCTCGACGCGTTCTTCACCATGCACGACCCGACCCAGCTCAACCGCCAGGGCCCGGACATCGGCGAGCAGTACCGTTCGGGCATCTACTACACCAGCGAGGCCCAGAAGCGGGCGGCGGAGGCGAAAATCGAAGAGCTCAACGCCTCCGATCGCTTCTCCAAGCCCATCGTCACCGAGGTGGAAGAGGCCAAGGAATTTTACGACGCCGAGGGCTACCACCAGGACTACATCATCAAAACCGGCCGGGCCTGCTTCGTGACCAATCCGTGGACCAAGGAGGAACTCGGTCTCACGGATCAGCCCGTCGAAGCACGCTGAAAATCGGTTCGATTAGTTGGTGATCGATCCGCTCGGCACCGTGGTGTCGTAGCGAACGCCGTCGGGCACGGGGACCGGGACAGGGACTGTCACGCCGTGGCTGCCCTCGGTGATCGTGAGTGAGTCCACCGCGACGAACGCCGTGTACGCGCTCATCAGGTTGTGCGCGAGTGCGACCCGTTCGATCTCGCCGGCGAGTCCGAGCTGCGTGTCCTGATCGCGAGTCCAGGTCATCTGTTCGGACAAGTCGGCGATCTTGGTACGCGCCCAGAGTGCGGCGAGGGCGTCGAAGCGTTCACCCTCGTCCGCTGCGTTCCGCACCGGGATCAGCAGGCTGCGCTCTTCGCCGCCGAGGCGACCGTGCACGGCGATCTCGCGGGGGAGCGAGCCCTGGTATCGGCCGGTGATGATGACCGGGCGACCGGCGTAAAGGTCGGCCGGACGGCGCGGGTAGACACCGTCCACCTCCGCGCCCGCGAAGTCGATGGCGAGGTCGGTCATGGCGGGATGGCTGATCCGCTCGAAGAAGTCGTCCATGATGTCCACGGCTGGGTCGTTCAATCCGAGGAACGCGGCGCAGCCGTTGCCTAGCTTGGCCATGCGCTCGAGAAGGTAGCGGTTGGGCGAGCTGCCGACGCCGAAGGAGAAGATCCGCGCCGGTCCCAGCTTGTCGTGCACCGCGCCGAGGATCTGCGACTCGTTGCCGATGTACCCGTCGGTCAGGAAGACGACGTAGCGAAGGCGCTTGGGGTCGTGGGGGAAGTCGAGCGAGGCCTTTATGCCCTCGATCATCATCGTGCCGCCGCCGCCTCTGAGGCTCTCGATGTAGTCCAGGCCGCGCTCGATGTTCCGCTGTGTCGCTTCGACGGGTTCGCTGCCCAGTTGCGAGGCGTTCGAGCTGAAACGGATGATCTGGAAGGTGTCGCCTGGTTGCATGGAGCGGAGGGCGCGGCGCATGGCGTTCTTGGACTGCTCCATCGGCTTGCCGCTCATCGAGCCCGAGCAGTCGAGCACGAAGACGAGCTCGACGGGCTGGCGCTCGAGGTAGCTGGCTTCTGCGGGCGGGACGAGCATCAGGCTGAAGATGCCGGTGCCGTCGCCGTTGTCGTGGGTGATGACGCCGCTTCGGATATCGCTGGAGGCGACCTCGTAGCGGAGCACGAAGTCCTTGTTGGGAATCGTGTCGGTGGACGCGAGGCGGACGGTCGCGCGGGTGGAGTCCGCGCGATCGACCTCGATCACGTGCGAGCGAGACGAGATGCGACCGATGGGCATGCCCGCGTCGATCTCAACGGTCAGGCCGATGTCGTGGCCGCTGCGCTCCTCGGGCGCGAGATAGCTGATCTGCGTGGTCTGGCCGGTCGCGCCCGGGTTGCTGCCGCGCGGCGCGGCTCCGATGCCGTCGGTCGATCCGGGAGGGTTGAAGCGGGGGCCGACGACCATCGGGAACACGAACTCCCACGCGTCGTTGTCGTAGCGGAGCGTCTGGAAGTAGGTGATGTCGATGTCGATGGTCTTGCCGGGCTCGATGTTGGCGACCTTCTGCGTGAAGATGTTCGGACGCTCTTGCGTCATGAGTGAGGCGACGTGACCACGGGCGCGGGCGTTCGCGTAGATCTCCTCGGCTTCCTCGCGTTCGCGGATGATGCCGCGGATGGTGCGGTCGCCGACGGTCATGAGGAACTCGTTGATCGCGCTGTTCTGGGGGAGCGGGAAGACGTAGACCGCTTCGATCTTCGTGTCGAAGGGGTTGTGGAAGCGTTGCTGCACACCGACCGCGCTGATGTAGCCGCGGATGTCCGCGCCGACCTCGGTGTGTTCGAGCGGGATCGGGACCTGCTCGGTCTGACCGGGCACGATTCCGACGAGGCAGCCGGAGCCGGGGTCGTCGGGCGAGAGGGTGCGCGGGCGGGCCTGGCCGGTCTCGGGCGTGCGCGAGATGATCCAGAGTTCTTCGCCGGGAGCGTTTACGAATGAGGGAGAAACAGATTGGCCGTTGGGATGAGATCCGTCGCCGCCTCGGCCGGCTTGGTTCAGACCAGCACCCACGGAACGCTCAGACGCGCGGAGCGAGGCTCGGGCGTCGGCTGCAGGCGGCGGCGGGGGTGGGGTCCCCGGTGACAGGCTAAGGACACTGCCGAAACTGTCTCGTTCGCGCCGGAGGTGCTCGGGCCGCGGTGCAAGTTCGTAAAGGTATTGGCCTTCCTCGGGGGCGGCGTCCGCCAGTTCACCATCGGTTCCAGAAGCAACCGAGTGCTTGCGGACCGTCCCGACCTGCGAACTGCACGCGGCGATCACGCCGCCGATGGCTACGGCGGAGAGCAGCACCGAGGTGATGATGATCCTGCGTCGGCGGCTCGGCGCGGTGGGCGGGGTCGGTTTGTCGGGTGGCGTGGTCATGGTCGGGCTCCTTTGCTCGGGAGAACTGGGGTGCAGCGTGCGCGGCGATTACTTGTGCTTCGGGCCTTCGGTGCCGAAGGGGGTCTGAAAGTCTTTGGGGCCTTCGGAAGTCTCCACCGTCACAGTCCGGGCGGACGCGGCTTCGACCTGCTTGGGCTCGGCATCGCACGCGACAAGTGTGCAGGCGATAGAGAGCGTGGCGATCAGAACAAGGGGGCGGGTGCGAGTCATGGCTGGACTCCCGGGCTGGAGGAGAGGAGGAAGGGGACACCGAACGCGTTGCCGTCGCGGTCAGTCGCGAGCGCTTCACGGACGATGATCAGTTGGACCGGCGCGGGCAGGTCACCCTCGCCGGTGATCTCGTAGTGGACTCTGGCGATACGCGAGCGACCGGTCGGCAGTTCCGGCGCGGTCGAGTACGCCGCGAGGATGACGCGTTCGTTGCCGATTGCCTGCGGGTCGTAGAACGGGGGCGTCTTGAACGCTTCGTGCTCGCCGCCCTCGATGCCGACCACGCGGACGCGTGTGGGCAGGTCGGGCAGGGGGGTGAGGTCGATCTGGTACGCGCCGAGTTCCGCGCCGTCCGGAATCTGCACGGCGATATCGAGCACGCCGAAGCGGACCTTTTCGGCGTCCTGTGTCGCGACGGCGTGCGCTCGGAAGCCGAACGCGCCGCACGAGAGCGCGATGAGTGCTATTGCGATGAGGCTGTGACGAAGCATTTCAGGATGCTCCTTCCGTATTGGGTTTGTCGGTGGTCGGTGGCGTGAGACGCACCGCCAGGCGGGCGATCGCGTCGGCATCGGCGCGGTCGAGGCGTCCGTCGGCGACAAGATCAAGCCCGGCGACGGCCGGCGTATCGCCGCGTTCGAGCGCTCGGGCGAGTAGCAGAGCATCAGCGATGGTGATCCTGCCGTCTGCGTCGAGGTCGCCGGGGAGTTCAGCGACTTTGAGCTGCAGGGGGGGCGCGTCCATCAGGATGGAGTCGGCGGACTCGACCTCGGCCAGATCGTTTCTGGCTCCGGAGCGCCTTGCGAGGGCAGACCGCTCGGGCATCGCCGGAGCTTCCATCGAACCGGCGGTTTCCGACGCGAGGTCAGCGCCAAGCGACGCAGCGGAAGGCGCCGCAGCGTCTTCGCTCGGCGGTGCTTGATCCATCGCGACCGATCGGCCGGCGGAAGGACCGGTTGAATTCGGGACACCGACGATCAAGGCGATCGCGAGCGACGCGGCGAGCAGAGCGCCGCCGATGCCGGCGCTGGTCAGCGGGCGACCGGTGATCCACGCGAGCACACCGGGCTTGAGTTCCCGGTGTGGCTGATCTGATTGGTCCTTCGCACCGAACGAGGCAAAGTGTTCCGCCGAGGCACTGAGCACCCGTTCATCGACGCGGCTGGGCAGATCGACCTCATCCGGACGCAGGGCCTGACGCAGATCCGCCTCAAGCGGGCCGGGGAGGCTCTCCTCGGAGTTGGCCGGTCGTTTCGGATCGGGTTGTTCGGGAGGGGGGGTCATCGTCTGCTCTTTCGTGAAGGCATCTCGGGCAGCGGGAAGTTCGCGCCCGTCAAGAAAATCTTTGAATCGCGACCTATTGGTCTGAAATCAGGGCTTATGGGTCAATATCGAAGTACGCGCGACAGGCCGGCTCCTCCCGGAGTGCCCCGATCGCGTGGTGCAGCCGGGACTTGACCGTCCCGAGCGGGATGCCCAGAGCCAGAGCGATCTCGTTGAGCGACATGTCATCGAGAAATCGCATAAAGACGACCTCTCGCTGGTGCTCCGGCAAGGTGCCAAGAATCGATCGAAGGCCGTCGAGCCTGTCGGGTTCCGGCTCTGAGTCGGTCTCATCCGCGGAATCGGTCTGCGGACCGCTCGGCGTCTTGCGTCGGCGTTTGCGGTCGGCGCTTTGGGCGTTGTGCTTGACGACGGGGTAGAGGAAGGTCGTCAGTTTGGCCTGCAGTTCGAAGCCGGGGAACTTTTTGAGCAGGTAAAGAAACGAGTCCTGCACGGCGTCGGCCGCGAGGCCCTCGTCGCGACCGGTCTCACGCAGGGCGAGCCGGAAGGCCCAGTCCTTGTAGCGCTGGTAGAGGGTATCGAACGCCGCGGCTTCGCCGGCGTTGGCCCGGTCGACGAGCTGCTGGTCTGTCAGGTCGGTCAGTTGCACACGCGCTCCCGTCGAGGGCCACGCGGGTGTTCTACCCGATCGGGCGGCTCAGGACGCGGGCTGTGGGGACGAGATCAGTCCGAGCGAGGCGGCAGCCCGGTGCATTTCCGCGTGCAGGTCAGCGGTCAGCTCGGGCGTGGCGGCGTACCCGCCCCCGAGCAACAACACAAGCGGAATGCCGCGTTCGGCCACGGACCGGATCACCCGCTCGTCTCGTGCCCGCAGGCACCCGCGGCTCACGTTCAGGCGACCGAACTTGTCGCCTTTCACGATGTCCACGCCTTGCACATAGAACACGATGTCCGGCTCGGATTCGTTCAGGGCCGACGGTAAGTGCGTGTCGATAGCCCTGAGATAGTCCGCATCTTCCATGTGGTCGGGGAGCGGGACATCGCGGGTCGAGCGCTCCTTGCGGAGAGGGAAGTTCTTCTCACCGTGAACGGAGAAGGTGTAGACGCTCTGGTCGTGCTCGAAGATCTTCGCGGTGCCGTTGCCCTGATGGACGTCAAGGTCGATGACCAATGCTCGCCGGATCAGGCCGGATTCCTGCAGGAACCGGATCGCAATGGCGGTGTCGTTGAGGACGCAGAAGCCCTGGGCGTGGTCGGGCATGGCGTGGTGCGTGCCGCCTGCGAGATTGCCGGACACGCCGTCTTCGAGAGCCATCCGCGCCGCGTTGACCGTGCCCTGAACCGCGAGCCGGGAGCGTCGGACCAATGCCTGGGTCCAGGGAAAGCCCATCCGGCGGATGGCGGACATGGCCATCGAGCCGCAGCGGAGCGACTCCAGATAGCTCCGGGTGTGAACGAGCCCGAGCAGGTCCCAGTCGGCCTCCTCTGGCGCGACGATGTTGTCGGGGCTGACGATCGCTTCCTCCACGAGCAGGTCCCGCAGCGCCGAAAACTTCGGCATCGGGAACGAGTGCCGGGGGGGCAGTGGGATCACATAGTCTTCGTGGTAACTGACGCGCACGGGCAAGTGTAGCCGCGGCGGAGCAGCGGTCGCCTCCAGTGGGCATCAATCAGGGACACCGGGTAGGATCCCGCCCTGCGGGTGTGTCGCTGCACCCGCCTTCCAACCAATCGCGGCCGCGGGCAAAAACGCGGTCGCCGTCCGTCGCCGGCAGCGTCACGTGAGCCGGTGAGGAAAGGAACCGCGATGCCGGTCATCGAGCGCACCGTCGACAAGAACTCGGACCTCTACAAGCTCCGTCACTCCCTGGCGCATGTCCTGGCGCAGGCGGTACAGGAGCTGTACCCCGGCGTGAAGCTGGGCTTCGGCCCGCCGATCGACGACGGGTTCTACTACGATTTTCTGTTCCCCGAGGGCGTCGTTCTGACCGACGAGGATCTCAAGGGTATCCAGAAGCGGATGCAGAAGATCTGCCGCGAAGACCAGCCGTTCGTGCAAGAGGATCTGCCGTTTGAGCAGGCGATCGCACGCTTGACCGAGATGGGCGAGCCCCACAAGGTCGAGTACTGCAAGGAACTGCACGACAAAAAGGGATTCGACACGATCGGGTTCTACACGAACGGCCCGTTCGTGGACATGTGCGAAGGGCCGCACGTGGAGAACACCAAGAACCTGCGTCCGGACTGTTTCAAGCTGCACTCGCTCGCCGGCGCATACTGGCGTGGCGACGAAAAGAACGTGCAGATGACGCGTATCTACGCTTATGCCTTTGAGTCGAAGGACGAGTTGAAAGCCCACGCGCAGGCGGTCGAGGAAGCAAAGAAGAACGATCACCGCATCCTCGGACAGAAACTCGGCATCTACTCGATCGCCGATGAGGTCGGCAAGGGGCTGCCGCTGTGGCTGCCCAACGGCGCGGCGATCCGGCACGAGCTTGAGAAGCTGGCGTACGAAATGGAGTTCGCGGCGGGGTACCACAAGGTGTCCACGCCGGAGATCACGCGCGAGGGGCTGTACTACACCTCCGGCCACCTGCCGCTGTACAAGCACTCGATGTTCCCGCCGATGGAACTGTACGAGGAGGGCCCGGGCGGCGGTGGTGAGGGCGACGAGAACCCAACCGAGCGGTACTACCTGAAGCCGATGAACTGCCCGCACCACCACATGATCTTCAAGGCGCAGAAGCACTCGTACCGCGACCTGCCGCTGCGCATCAGTGAGTACGGGCGGTGCTACCGCTTCGAGCGGGCGGGTGCGCTGCAGGGCCTGACCCGCGTGCGCGGCATGTGCATGAACGATGCGCACATCTACGTGACGCCCGAGCAACTCAAGGACGAGTTCAAGGCGGTCATGGACCTGCACAAGACCTACTACGACCTCTTCGGCTTCGAGGACTACTACCTGCGTCTGAGCCAGTGGGACCCCGACGACCCGAAGAAGGGCGACAAGTATGTGGACGACCCGGAGGGCTGGGCGTTCACCGAGAAAGTGGTTCAGGAGGCGCTCGAGGAACTCGGTCTCTCATACACCATGGAGCGCGGCGAGGCGGCCTTCTACGGGCCGAAGGTGGACTACGAGTTCCGCACCGTCACCGGGCGCGAATTTACCGCGACGACCAACCAGCTCGACTTCGCGGTGCCAAAGCGGTTCGGCCTCGTGTACACCGACAGCGACGGCGAGGAGAAAACGCCGTACTGCATCCACCGCGCCCCGCTGGGCACGCACGAGCGGTTCATCGCGATCCTGATCGAGCACTACGCCGGAGCGTTCCCCACCTGGCTCGCACCGGTGCAGGTGAACATTATCCCGGTGAGCGAAAAGGTCATCGACTACGCCAAGAAGCTCGAGGCGATGTTGCGCAAGGACCTTGTGCGCACCGAGCTCGACGACTCAAACGCGACCATGGGCAAGAAGATCCGCTCCGGCACGACCCGCAAGATCCCGATCAACCTGATCGTGGGCGAGCAGGAAGCCGAGCAGAACACCGTGACCATGCGCCGCTACGGCATCGAGGATCAGCCCGTCTTGGCATTGGACACGTTCGTGTCCGAACTCAGGGACGAGATTCGCGACCGGGTCGATGTGCGCCGGGACATGCGCTGATCGAGTCCGAAAGGGCCATGAAAGACGCCTCCGAATTCGGAGGCGTCTTTCGTTGGTGTCTTGCCGGCAACAAGATCAGTGCGCCCGCGTCATGCTCTCTGGATCCAGCAGATCGTTGAGTTGCTCCGCGCTCAGCACGCCGTCCTCGATCGCCACCTGACGAACCGTCTTGCCCTCGGCGTACGCCTTCTTGGCGATCGCCGCGGACTTGTCGTAGCCGATGACCGGCACCAGCGAGGTGCACATCGCCAGCGAGCCCTCGATGAGCTCCTCGCAGCGCTTCGCGTCGGGCTCGAGACCCTCAATGCACTTGTCCGTGAACACATCGCAAGCCCGCGCGAGCAGGTGGATCGATTCGATCAGGTTGTCCGCCATCATCGGCATGGCGACGTTCAAGTCGAGGATCGAGCCAACACCCCCGAACGCACCGAAGTTGATCGCCGCGTCGTTGCCCATGACCTGACAGGCGACCTGCACCGCCATCTCGCACATGACCGGGTTGACTTTGCCGGGCATGATCGATGAGCCGGGCTGGGTCGCCTGAAGCTTCAGTTCGCCGATGCCGCAGCGTGGGCCGGAACCGAGCCAACGGACGTCGTTGGCGATCTTGCTGAGTGAGATGGCGATGGTCTTGAGATGCCCGGAGGCCTCGACCACGGCGTCCTTGGCGTGCTGAGCCTCGAAGTGGTTGTGGGCCTCTTCGAACGGGATATCCAGTCGTTCGGCGAGCGCGTCCGCGACTCGGCGGCCGAACTCCGGGTGCGTGTTGATACCGGTGCCGACCGCTGTGCCGCCGATGGGCAGTTCGCACAGCGCTTCGAGCGCCTGGTGCGCCCGGCGCTCGGCGTGTCGCATCTGCTGTGCGTAGCCGCTGAACTCCTGCCCCAGCCGGATCGGTGTCGCGTCCTGCAGGTGGGTGCGACCGATCTTGACGATCCCGTCCCAGGCCTTCGCTTTCGTCTCGAGCGCCTGAGCGAGTTTCTCGAGCGCCGGCTCAAGGTGGTTCTTGATGTCGTACGCCGCCGCGATGTGGATCGCGGTCGGGAACGTGTCGTTCGAGGACTGCCCCATGTTGACGTGATCGTTCGGGTGTACGCCTCGTCCGGTTTCGGCGTCACCGATGTAGTCGGCGTTCTTCGACGAGCCGATCGGCGCGCCGTTGGCCACGCAGATGAGGTTGGCGATGACCTCGTTCGCGTTCATGTTCGTCGAGGTGCCGGAGCCGGTCTGGAAGATATCGACGGGGAAGTGCTCATGATGCTTGCCCTGGCCAATCTCCCCGGCGGCCTGAACGATTGCGTCCGCTCGCGCATCATTTAGGCGTCCCAGATCGCGGTTGACCGCGGCGCAGCAGGCCTTGAGGTGGCCGAACGCGTAGAAAATCGCGTTTGGCACCGTCCGTCCGGAGATCGGGAAGTTTTCGACCGCCCGCTGCGTCGACGCTCCGTACAGAGCGTTGGCGGGGACGGTCATCTCGCCCATGGTGTCTTTCTCGATCCGTGTAGTGGTCTCGCCGGTCATCTGTTCGGTCTCTCCGTGATCGGTGCGTGGAGCGTTCTTGGGCGGGTGAATGTACCACGCCGTCGATGACGGCGCGGCGTAGAATGCGGGCATGGCGGAGCAACTCGCGCCCATCGAAGAAGACCTCTGGGAGCTCGCGCTCGCCTGCACGAATCGCGCTTCCGGGGCGGCGCGCGTGGTCGCCTCCATTGCGCGCGATCACCCCGATCTTGGCCGCGTTTCCGAGGCTCGACTGCGAAGGGAAGCGCTGGTCCGAGCGAAACTCTGGGGTGTCCGGCCGGAGTCCGGCGCGGAGGCGCCGGTGTGCCCGACACTCGAGCCGCTCGGCCTGATCCAGCGTGCGTGCCTGTGGCTCGAAGGCGGTGCCGGCCTGAGCGTCGCCGAGATCGGGTGGATCTGTGAAAGCGATGCGGCCGCGGCCCGAAGGACGCTCGATGAGGGGCGGTCCCGCCTCGGTGGTGAGTCGCGAGCGATCGCTGATGATCTCCGAGTCTGTTTTGATGCGCTCGATCGCGCCGAACTTTTGAATCGGCTTCACACCGCCCGCGACGCGGCACGGCGCAGAGAGAAGCGAAGCGGCATGCTGCTCGCAGGCGCGCTGGCGGTGTTCGTCGTGCTGATGACGGTTGTCCTGTTCGACCTCCTCAGCTGGCAGGATGCCAGCCAGACCCTTCCGAGCGGGGACAATCCGCCGGCAACCGCGGACCCGTTGCCGTGAAGCGTTCGCGTCCGACCCAGGCGACCGCGAGGATCCGGCGCAAGCTGATCGTGCTCCACACGGTGTTCTCGCTCGCGCTCACGGTGATCATCATTCTGTCCGTGCGCGTGTCGATGCTCGAGCTTGTCACGCGCTCGGAGCAGCAGGAGTGCCGACTCGCGCTCGGTCTGCTGCTCGCCGATGCGGATCGCGCGCGAGAGCAGGCGGGTGGAATCGACTTTGCGGTCTACTCGTCCTCGCCTTCGATCATCCCCCTGGATCTGCTCGAACAGGTCCAGCGCGAGGCGGGCGAGATTATCGATGGACGCGACGTCCGAGGACGCCCGATCGCCGCGGTGCAGCGCCCATCCGACAACCAACTGGTCGTCGCCACCCTGCGTGAGAGCGCGGGTCAGGAAGCCATCACTCGCATGTACATCCTGCTCGGTGCCGCTCTACTCGGCGTATACGGCGTGATCGCGCTGACGCTCGAAGTGTTCGTACTCCCATCGCAGGTGTACCTGCCGATCGAGCGTCTCCGGCGCGCCGACCTCGCGGTGCAGGAGGGGCGACAGGAATCCGAACTGATCCCGGAGAGCGAGATTCCGAACGACGAACTGGGCGAGATCATGCGCAGCCGCAACCGGTCCATCCTCAAACTCCGCAGTCAGGAACGCGACCTCAACGACGCGCTGGAAGAGCTCGAATCGGTCGCGACGGAGCTGAAGCGCAAGAACCACATGCTCGAAACCGCGCGGCGCAACCTCGCCGACCAGGACCGCCTCGCGAGCCTCGGCATGATGAGCGCGGGCATCGCCCACGAGCTGAACACACCCCTCGCGGTGCTGAAGGGGAGCGTGCAGCAGTTCGACGAGCACGCTGTTACCGAGTCCCATCGACCGCGACTCTAAATAATAAAGCGAGTGGTCGGCAGCCTGGAACTACTCTGTGAATCGCTGATCTATATCTCGCGGGCACGGGAGCCTTCCCGTACGCCGCTTCACCTCCGAGAAATCGTCGAGGAGTCGTGGACGCTTGTCTCGCTCGACCGCGATGCCAGGGCCATCGGGTTCACCAACTCGCTGAACGATGCGACGGAGGAGCAGGTGCTCGGAGACCCGGATCGGCTGACTCAGGTCTTCGTGAATCTGCTTCGCAACGCGGTCGACGCGCTCGACACGGGTACCGGCCCTCGCGGCAGCATCCGGGTGTCTCACGAGATCATCGAGCGGGAAGGGGCACGCTGGATCAGCGTTCGCATCACCGATGACGGACCGGGCATCGATCCGGCGGTGCTCCCGCGTCTGTTCGAACCCTTCGCATCGACCCGCCTCGACAGCCACGGCACCGGCCTCGGCCTCGCCGTTGCCGAGGGCATCATCAAGGAGCACGGCGGCGTGCTCATCGCCGGCAATCGGCCGGGACCGGATACCGGTGCGATCTTCGAGGTCGTGCTCCCGGTGAAGGACTGTCCGCTGTTTGAACCATCGGAATCGTGTCCGAGCCCCTGAATACGGTAGAAGCCGTGGTATGCTGCGTGGACCGGCGCTCACGCCCGTACGGAGACCTGGATGAACGAAGCGCTCCAAAGCAGCGAGACCCCAGAATCGGTCCACCCGCTCTCGATCGTCGCGCTCGACGACGACGCTGACTTCCGGGAGTACATCACCGACCTGCTGGCTACCGACGGGCACTCTGTCCGAGCAGTCGGAACTCCCAAGGCGTTCTTCGACGCGTGCGAAGACGATCTACCGGATGCCGTGCTGCTCGACATGAACATGGGAAAGGCATCCGGTCAGGAGGTTCTCGAGGAGATCCGGCGTCGGTGGCAGAAACTCTGTGTCATCGTGATCACCGGTTTCCCATCGCTCGAGAGCATGCGCACGACGTTCAAGCGTGATGTGTTCGATTACCTCGCCAAGCCCTTCGGCATCGACGACCTGCGAACGGTGCTGGCCAACGCGGCCAGCGAGTTCGGCTTGGGCGGACTGCCCCAGGACCGGCTGCGGCAGGCGCTCGGGCGCCAGATCCGGCTTGCCCGCACCGAGCGAAGCTGGACCCTCAAGGAAATGTCCGAGGCGTCAGGTGTCAGTGTGTCGCAGCTTTCCAGCATCGAGCGCGGTGCGCACCTGCCAAGTCTGGAGAGTCTGCTGAGCGTCGCGAACGCTCTCGACGCGGTCCCGAGCGAGTGGCTCCGCGAAGCCGGGTTTTGAAGCCGACTCCCAGACGGCAACCGGGAATTTGTGGAATTCGTCCGGATTTTGTTTCGCCAAAGTGTTGCTACGGCGTACTTTGGAAGCATGGCCAGTGCACGAATGCTCGCAAAGCTCGTGGCCACTGCCGGATCTGTTAGTGCCGGAGCAGTGACCACGCTCGAAGGCAAGACAAAGTCGACGACCGTCGGCTTGGGGATCGTCCCGAAATT
This sequence comes from bacterium, assembly GCA_024743075.1. Lineage (GTDB taxonomy): Bacteria > Planctomycetota > Phycisphaerae > Phycisphaerales > UBA1924 > JANSXG01. The sequence goes on from JANSXG010000017.1 coordinate 14,898, forward strand.
GATTCATCTCGTCGCTGACACGATCGTCGTTCACTCGGGGGTTTCCGATGGTGACCGCGAGCGCGCCGCCGCGTATCTCTCCCGCTTGGTCCGTCGGTACGGCACACTCCGGCGCGCCCTCGATGCTTTGGCCAGAGGACGCCGCCGCCACGAACTGATCTCGTCGGAGAAGGCAAATTCGTGGCACCAGGCCATGACCGTCACTTCCAGCGCGATCGAACCAACACTCCGGCGCCACGCCTCCCTGCTGGTCAGCGTGACCAAGTGGATGCACGATGCCGGCCCCGGCATCGCCGACGAACTCGACGCCTACGACGACTGGCTCGACGGCCCGCTCACGGATTTCGCCGACCAGGGCCTTGCCCCCGGCCGCGAGCAGTCGCCTGCGCCGGCGGCACCGGATCCCGAGGAACTGGATACCGAGTACGCCGGCGGACGCGAGCACTCGTCAGCCGACCTTGCGCTCATCTGGCACACCGTATTCGAGGACAAGCGGCCCGCAGAGTTCCCCAGCGACAGAGAGTTCACCGGCGAGCAGGACGAGGCGATCTCGCGCCTGCGTCAGGACAGCGATCCGTACGCGAGGGTCGTGGCGGCAATCGCCACACGCGACTTCGGTCTCGCCGACAGTTTCCTCCCGCACCTCGAGGGAAACATCGACGACTCGCTGCTCGCGATGCTCCGCGGCCACCGCTACGAACTCGAAGGACGCTACGACGAGGCGCTCGAACAGTACCGCGCCGCATCGCCCTCGGACGACGACCCGGCCGGCCAGCGCGCGCTGGCGATGGCGATGCTCAAGTCCAAGCGAGGATCGGCGAAGGCCCGCTTCGGCGACTCCACACGCCTGCTGCGCCAGATGCTGACCAAAATCCCGAAGACGCACGTCGAAGCGGCGCGGACCGCCGGCCTTCTCGGCTACGCGCTCCTGCACGCTCCCATCGGCGACCGCCTCGACAATCTCACGGAAGCCGTGGAACTGCTCGAAGGCGCGCTGCGAGTGCTCACGAAGGAGAAGTACCCCGGCTGGTGGGCCGAACTGAAACAGTTCCTGGCGTCCGCGCTGCTCGAACTTCCGGCATCCAGCCGCGATGCGCGCGAAGATAATTTCGAGAAGGCGATCGAGTGCCTGACCGACGCGCTGAGTGTCTGGACGCGTGGTTCTTCTCCGGGCCACTGGGCCGCGGCGCAGTCGAGCCTCGGTCTCGCCTATGAGCGGCGCGCCGCCGGGGATCGGACCGAGAATCTCGAGCACGCCGTCAGTTGCTACTCTTCCGCGCTGATCGTGCGGCGACGCGAGACCCATCCGATCGGCTGGGCACGCCTGCAGATGCATCTGGGCCACGTCTGGCTCCAGTTCCCCAGCGGAGAACCTCGTCAGAACGCGGACCGGGCCATCGCCTGCTACGCCGCGGCACTGGAGATCTGGTCCCGCGAGTCCCGAAGGAGCGAATGGGCGACTGCGCAGAGCCACCTTGGCAGCGCGTGGGCCATGCTCCCGACCGACGACCCCGAAGAGCGCACCGCCAACCTGCGACGCGCCATCGAAGCGTTCGAACGGGCGTTGGAGGTGCGGACGCCCCAGCGGGCTCCGAACGATTGGGCGGCGACCCGCTGCAACATGGGATCGGTGTACCTGCAACTCGCGGCGTCCGGGGATGCCGAAGCAGCCCGCCACGCCGCGTCTTGTTTCCTCGATGCGCTCAAGGTTCGAACCCGCGACCGGCAGCCCGTCGAGTGGGCCAAAACGCAGGCGAACCTCGGCCAGGCGTTCACCGGCATCGCAGAACTCAAGGCCAGTGAAAACATCTCACAGCAGTTGTGCCGTGCGGTGGAGTGCTTTGAGCACGCGCTCAAGGTGTTCGACGAGAACCGGTTCCCGAGCCAGCACGCCCATGTGCGAGCCCGTCTCGAAGCCGCGAGCAGCATGATGAACGGTCGCGGCGGCAATCTGAAACTCGCCGACGACTGAGCGCCAGAGTTTCGATCAACCGCGACGAATGGTCTGCGACCGATCCGGCCCCACACTGATGATCGAGATCGGGAGGCCGACGAAGTCTTCGATGAACTCGATGTACTGTCGTGCCGGCGCCGGCAGCTCGTCGAAACTCCGCGCCTTGGTCACATCGCCGTGGAAGCCGGGAAGCGACTCATACAACGGGCTAATCCCGGCGAGTCGGTTCGCGTCCGGGAAGAAACGCCCGGTGATCGCCTCGGGGTCATCACCGATCTGGTAGCGGGTGCAGACCTGGAGTTCTTCGATCCCGGACAGGACGTCGAGGAGCATCAGCGAGAGCGAAGTACAGCCGTTCACCATCGCGGCGTAGCGCACCGCGACGAGATCGAGCCAGCCGCAGCGGCGGGGCCGGCCCGTGGTGGTGCCGTACTCATTGCCCTGCCGGCGAATCTGATCGCCGACCTCGTTGTCCTGCTCGGTAGGGAACGGCCCGCCGCCGACACGCGTCGAGTAGGCCTTCAGCACGCCGACAACCTGCTTGACCTCCGCGCCGGGTACACCGGTTCCCGCGGGGATCCCGAGCACCGAGCAGTTCGACGACGTGACGAACGGGTAGGTCCCGTGGTCCACATCGAGAAGGGTTGCGTTCGCGCCCTCGAACAGCAGCGACTTGCCCTTGCGCAGCATGCCGTGGAGCAGATACGCCGTGTCCTCGATGAACGGCGTCAAAGTTTCCGCCGCGTCGAGCAGGGCGTCGGTCAGGCGTTTGGGCTCGATCGCTTCGGCGCTCGGATCGATGCTGCGCAGGGCATCGGTCTTGTACTCCGCCAGGTTGGCGACCTTCGCGCGCAGATAATCGGTGTCCAGCAGGTCTCCGACTCGAAGCGATGTCGCGCGGTTGGCCTTGTCCGAGTAGGCCGGTCCGATGCCACGCTTCGTCGTGCCAATCGAGAGCCCGCGGGCCGCAAGCCGATCCTCGAGCATCGCGTCTTCCAGTTTGTGGTAGGGCAGCACGAGGTGAGCACGCGAGGAGATCGCGAGATTCTTCACTTCGACGCCTCTTTCGCGAAGCCCCTCGATCTCCTCAATAAGCTTGAACGGGTCGAGCACCACTCCGTTGCCGATGACCGAAACCGTGTCCGGCCGGAAGACGCCCGACGGGATCAGGTGCAGCGCAAACCGTTGGCCGTCGATCACGATCGAATGACCAGCGTTGGCGCCGCCGTTGTACCGAACGACGGCATCGTGCGATCCGGCCAGCAGATCGATGACCTTGCCCTTGCCCTCGTCGCCCCATTGCAGACCGACCACCGCCGTCGTGTTTCCCGTTATCGGGTCCGAGAGGCTGGGCGCGTTCTGCGGCGTCGTGGAAGTCAGGCTGGACATGAAATTCGTTTCCGGGGAGGGCGAAAGCCGCATCGTAGCCGATCCGGTCAAAACACGAGATACATACCCGAATCGTGGGCGCGCCCGATCAACAGGGAATCGACCGAGGAACTGAATTCGAGCCCCAATCCGGCCGATTCGACTAGTGGAAATCAGCACCCTCGGGAGAGCCCATGGCCGTCAGCGCGATCCGAATCATGTGCCCGAACCTCCGCTGCCGAGCGGTACTCGCCGTTCCCGCCGAAGCGCGGGGCCGTATGGTGCGTTGCCGATCCTGCGGAACCAGCATCAAGGTGCCGGCGAAGCAGGAGATCAAGGCCGCCGTCGAGCCGGACCCCGCCGCGGCGGACCCGCCGACGGACGCCTGAGACGGGTCCACCAGATTCAGAGTTTGGGCTCGTCGTCGTCTTCCAGATCCGAAAGATCGAGATCGAAGAGGCTCGAACCGTCGTTGTCGTCGAGCAGCGAGCCCTTCATCGCCGGCGGACCGGAGTCTTCCATCATCGAACTGCCGCTGGCGCCCGGAGACCTGATGCCGGTCGACATGGTCGATCCGCCCGCGGCGTCGAGCGGCGGCTCGGGCTTCTCGACCTGCTTGGGAGCACCGTCGATCTGCACCGTGAGCAGGCAGCCGCCGATCCCGAGGACATCGCCGGGTGCGAGGGTGGCTTCTTCGATCTGCTGATAATTCTGATAGGTGCCGTTCGACGAACCGAGATCGCGTACCCGCAGCGTCGAGTTCTCTACGATCAGTTCGCAGTGGCGACGCGACACCGACGGGAGCGGGATTCGTACGCCAGCGTCGGAGGTCCGACCGACGACGTGGGTGCCGGGCTTGAGCGGCACGTCCCGACGTGAACCATCTTCGGTAAACACAACGAGGTTAACGGTCACTGGGCGGGTATCCTTCGAAAGAATGCTGGCCGAGGCTGTCCACGGTCACTCTTCGGACGATCGGGCTGGACGGTTCGGAAAGGTGCTTGCGTTTTCGTGAATCAGACTACTGGCATCACGGTAGGGGGGCAACGAGCCGACGCGAGGATCGCCCTGACGAGCCCGGACGTCGACGCCCGCTCGCTCTACGTTCATGTCCCATTCTGCTTCCACAAGTGCCATTACTGCGATTTCTACAGTTTCGTGGACTCTCGTGACCGACAGGCCGAATTCGTCCAGGCACTGGAGGTCGAACTGAAAGCCATGTCACCGGCCGCCGGGCGACTGCAGACGATTTTTGTCGGAGGCGGCACGCCGAGTCTGCTCCGCCCCGAACTCTGGCGCCGGCTGCTCCAAACGCTCGGCGACCGGTTCGATCTGTCGCAACTGGCGGAGTTCACGGTCGAGTGCAATCCGGAAACCGTCACCCGCGAACTCGCCGAGGTGCTCCGCGAGGGAGGTGTTACCCGAGCGTCGGTGGGGGCCCAGAGCTTCGACGCCCGCCATCTGAAGACGCTCGAGCGATGGCACGACCCGGCCAACGTCGAGCGCTCGCTCGAGTTTCTGCGCGATGCCGGCATCGCGCGACGCTCGGTAGACCTCATCTTCGGAATCCCCGGCCAGACCCTCGCCGAGTGGGAAGCCGATCTTGACACCGCGCTCGGGCTTCTCGACGGTGAAGGTATCGAGCACGTTTCCGCGTACGCTCTGACCTATGAGCAGGGCACCGCAATGACCAAGAAGCTCGAACTCGGCCGCCTCGACGCGATCGATGAAGACACCGAGGTCGGGATGCAACTGTTGACATGGTCGAAGCTCGCGGAGCGCGGCTTCGGGCGCTACGAGGTGTCCAACTTCGCGCGCGCCGGCGCGGAATGCCTGCACAACCTCGCGTACTGGCGACAGGAGCAGTGGCTCGCCGCCGGGCCGTCCGCATCGGGACACGCCAGAGGCTTTCGATGGAAGAATGTCCCTCGACTCACGGATTGGATGGAATCCGTCCGCACCTCAGACGGCTGGTCGAGCGTCGTGGATCTGGAGACGCCAAACGCCCCGCGCGCGCTGGCGGAGCGCATCATGACCGGGCTGCGACTGCGCGAAGGGCTTGATCTGAACGCGCTGCAGGAACAGGCTGGCACATTCGGCGCCGGCGATCCGCTTCGCCGTGAGATTGACCGGTTCGTTCAGAGCGGCGATCTGGAAATCGCCGCGGACGCGCGCCTGAGACTCGCTGAGCGGGGCTGGCTCTTCGCCGACGGCATCGCTGCGGCGCTTATGGGCTCGCTGTCGCCTCGTCCGTAACGGACGCGGTCGGGAGTTCGCCTTCCGCCAAGAGCGCAAAGATGCCCAACGCAATGTGGATCATCCGGTCATCATCGACCATCGCATCGGAGTTGTTCCAACCCAGCGACACCAACCATTGGTTGCCGGCGGCATCTTCAGCGAGATACGTCAGGTTCAACACGCCGGGCTCGGAACCGCCCTTGAAGGCGACTTTCGGCCAGACCCTGTCGTCGAGATTGATACCGTCGTTGATTCGCAAGGCGTGCGAGAGCGGCTTCATGCCCGGTCGCTGCTCCAGCCGGCGCAACTCGAGCATGGTCCGCCCGAGTTCGCGAGCGCTGGCGAACCATTCGACGGCGTCGATCGCGATCGGGCCGTCCTGTTGCCATCTCATCGCGAGTGGGATGCTGATGACGGCGTTCTGGAACGCGTCGGAATCGAGGACCGCCTGACGCTCTTCCGGCGTCTGGGCAGCGATGTACGCTCGGAGCACTTCGTCCGGTGCGCCGCGCTTGAGCTTGAAGAACTGGCCGGTCGAGAGGAAAGGCTGGTTCTGCGAGGGCTCATCGTGAACGCGCGACATAAACTCGATGATCCGGTCGCGCCCGACCCGCTCGATCAGGTGGTCCGTCGCCGGGTTGTCGCTGACAGAAATCATCACATCCGCGAACCGGCTGAGCGGGAACTCCGGATCCGCTCCCATGCCCTCCCTGTTGGCCTGCATTCGGAGTTCGCCGATCGGCATGGTCTTGATGGCAAAGTCCAACGCGAGCGGCTCTTCCCAACTGGCCCCACCGTCATGGACGAGTTCCGCGAGGGCACCGAGGACCCAGAGCTTGAATGCCGAGCCGATGCCGAGGCGGTGGTCGGGATTGATGGCGTAGACGGGCGCGGGTGCGGCTCCATCCGCCGAGGCGACGAGGACCGACAGGTCGCCGGGCAACTTCTTCAACGCCGCGTCGACCTCCGCCCACGACTGCGGGATATCCCCGCTGTTCGGCGCAGGCGTGATCAGAAGTCCGTCGATGAGGCCGGTTCCCGGATCGATCGAGAGTTGAAGCAGAAACAGCTTCCCGGTCGCCTCCGCCTTGAGGATCGCACGGAGGGCGTGATCCGACGCCCCTTCCTCGATTGAAACCAGCGTCGCCTCGCCGGAACCGAAGATCGCCGAGTGTCCGGAGCGAAGAGCGGCGGTGGACTTCGGGTCCGGCATCGAACCCGGCAGTTGCTTCACAAACTCGGGAGCAAAGCGTTCGGTCTCAGGCTCCCCGATCCGTCCGCTAAGCGCCTCGAGTAGCCAGCCGAGCGTTTTGCCTGCCGCGGTGTCCGGGGTAAGCACCGGCTCCGGCGGGCCGGTTTGGTCCGTCGCTTTGATACCTACGCACACCGACGGCACAGTCAGTCCGACCAGAACAGACGCGAGCGCCCAGCACCACCACCGACCCGTTCGACGACTCATCACGATTCCTCCTCTGCACGGTGGGCGCGAGCCATGAAAAAACCCGACGAGCGCCGGGTTGATCGTACAGTCAAATGTTTCGAACGCTGCGACAGGGTTCAGGCGCTCGCGGCCTTGCCCTCGGGCAACTTCACGTAGAAGGGCACCGGGACGGACTCGTCAGACGGGAAAACGTGCACCTTGCGTCCGTTCCAAACGACCGTTCCGGCGATCTTGGCGAACAGGGTGTCGTCGTTGCCGCGACCGACCATATAGCCGGGGTTCCAGTGCGTGCCGCACTGGCGGGCGATGATCGAACCGGCCTTCGCGGTTTCGCCGCCGTAGAGCTTCACACCGCGGTACTGCGGGTTGGAGTCACGACCGTTCTTGGATGAACCTTGGCCTTTCTTGTGAGCCATGGCGATTCCCTCTAATCAGAAAGGTGATGCGGTGTCCGCCCGATGTCGTCGGGAGGGCCGAACAGAGTAGCGAGCAGGACGTCGCCTGTAAAGCGGCTAACCGGTCGATCTGGACGACCTGATCAGCGCATGATCCAACGATCGACGGTTCGGCGGAACGGCTGGTCCGATGTCGCGTCGATGTTGCCCGGGGTGGCGTGACGCAGCATCCGCGTTTTGCGAAGGACGACCACTTCGCCGTTGTCCGGGCGGACGAACTGCTTGGTCTCGCCGGAGAAGCCCGAGGCGTAAACGGTGACTTCATCGACCTTGAGGTCGGTCGCGGGCCAAATGATGACGCCCTCGCGGGCGTTCTCAGGGCCCTGCAGGATCGGCCCAAGCATCGAGATCTCGTCCTCGAGCAGCTCGTTCTGGAAGCGGGCGATGATGGTCCGCGTGACTTCGCGAGGCACGTTCGAGCCGCCGGAGCGGATCACTTCCCCCTCTTCGGTCGCGAGTTCGAAACGCGGCGCGAGGAATCGGTCTTCCCCACTGTTGTTCTCCACATAGTACGGCATGTAAAAGAACGCCCGCGGGCCGACGCCTTCGACATCGACCGTGGTCACACGCAGCGGGCCCGGACGCAGGTCGAATTCCCAGCGGCTGGGGATGGCGTCGGGTTGGGGAGCGGCGATCGCCGGGCTGAGGGCAAGGCCACCGAAGACAACGGTCAGGACCGCCAGAACTGTGGCGCGAAGGGTGTTCTGCATCTTCATCTGGGCTCGGTTCAAAGCGATCTCCCGGTTGGTGCGGATGAACGGCCAGTGTAGACCGGAACCCGATGGCTCGCGAGTCGGGACTGGATCCCGGCCGGGCCAAGTTTCGGACTCCTACCGCATTTCGTGCTTCTCATACGCCGGAATCCGATCTACTGTTGCATCAGCCCGGGACTCTTTCGAAGAGTCAACCCCGCATCAGTCTGGGAATTATCGGGCGTCGAACCCGTTGAACTGCCTTTGGAGACCCGAGCGAACATGAGCCAGGCCGCCGCCAAACCGCCGGGTGCTGTGGAAGGGCCCGACGGGTACGAGATCCGCAAGGTGGACGCGCCCGCCCGCCTCGCGGCCGCGCAGCGCCTTGCCGAGGCTTCGGCCCAGGGCGACAGGGATGCCGGGAAGCGGTTTCTCGGGGCCGCGAGAACCCACGGAATCGATCTAGAGCACTTCTGGTCCAGCTGCGATCCGGAAACGGGGCGTGTCCGAGAGGTGGCGCTCGGCGTCCGAGGATCCGGGCGAACCGCGATGTGCTTCACGTCGCAGCCCGCGACCCGAGCCGCCGAAGAGGAGCTTGGCCGAGTCATCGACGCCGCCTGCGAGGATTTTGGCTCCAGGGGCCGCGAAGCGGACGTTCGTCTGGCTCAGACGCTGCTCAATCCGGGCGAACGCTCGGCGGCGAGAGCGTTCGCCCATGGCGGTTTCCACGAGTTGGCGCGACTCGCGTACATGGCACGCCCCGTTCCGACGCCGAGTGAGTTCGAAGACTTCGAGCCATGGCAGTTGCCGGAGGGGATCTCCGCACGATCGCTTGCAACGCTCGGCCCGGACCTTCCCGAGACGAGCGAGCGCCTGGTGCTCGCCCTGAGTCGGAGTTACGAGCAGACGATGGATTGCCCTGAACTCTGCACTCTTCGGACACCGGAAGATGTCCTGGACAGCCACAAATCGGTTCGCAAGTTCGATCCGCGCTGGTGGTGGCTCATCGAGTTGGACGGAGAACCGGAAGGCGCGATGCTGTTCACCGCTTGCCCCGATTCAGGCGGCGTGGAACTTGTTTATCTGGGCATTTCTCCGCGCCTTCGTGGTCGGAGCCTGGGACGGACGCTTATGCGCAGCGGGATGCGAGATCTGTCCTTCGGTCTGCCGCGCGGCCGCGCCCGCGAGCGCGCGCGGCTGACCTGCGCCGTCGACTTGAACAACGAGCCGGCGCGTCGCCTGTATCGGGGGCTTGGCTTTCAAATGACTGCCGAACGGGTCGCGATGGTGCGCGCCATCGGAGCGCGCTGAAGGTCGTTTGGAGTTTGAGCGGATCACAAAAATACACTGCATTTCTCGATGTTTTTGGTGTGTTCCGGAAACTATCCACCGATTGTGCAGCATTCCACGGTCCGGTGTGCGTAACCCGATGGCGATAATTTCTGCTTTGATTTCCTACGGTTTTCGCGGCGCGCACAAAAAGTCGAAACATTCCCCCTTGTGCTGCCTCGCGCCTTCGGTACTTTGTGCGGACCGGCCACTGACGGCCGACAGACCGGAACGCTGATCGACGCATGTGTGCTCGCGTCGGAGAGCAGCGGCCCGGCCGACCTGTGCCCCTCCTCGAACATGCCGTAACAGGCAGTGTCAGGGATCGTGCATCGATCTCGCGCGGTGGGTGTGCTCATGGTTCGGCAGGTCTGATCGGGAACGGATTCGCGTCAACTCGACCGACCCTTTGCGCGGAAGATCGGCCTTCGCCGGTTCCGCAACGCGAGGTGGAACCGTGACCATCGACCGTGTGCCCGTTTCGAATCCTCAACCCGGCTCTCACGCGACGAAGCTGGTGAACCGCCTGATTGGGCAGATCGGCGAGGATCGGTACGCGAGGTTCTTCGATGGGTCGGTCGTTTTCGAGTCGACCTCGGACGCGGTTATCCTCAAGGTCGGGAGTTCGTTCCAGTCCGAACTGCTCCAACGCCGCTTCGCATCCGAAGTCGAACGAGCGGCGGCCGCGGTCCGGGGTGACGCCGCCAGGGTGCACTGGAAGGTCAGTCGTCCGAACCGAGCCGCCGGCCAGTCGGCGGATTCACGAGTGGGGCAGAATCCCGCGGTCGCGCCCTCGCCCGCTCCGACGCGAGGGGCTCCCGGCCGGCGGCACGCCCAGTCGCGCTACTCTCTGGACACGCTCGTGGTCGGGCGCACGAACCGCATGGCGGTGAACGCCGCGCTCGAACTCGCCGCGCAGAAGCAGATCGCCGGGATCTCAGCCCTCTTCGTTCACGGCCCGTGCGGTGTCGGCAAGACCCACCTCCTCCAGGGTGTCGCCGACCGTTTTCGTCGCGAGTGTCCGGGCGCGAGAGTCCGGTACGTGACCGGCGAGTCGTTCGCCAACGAGTTCATCGCGGCCGTCCAGTCCCGCTCGCTCGAAGCGTTCCGCAAACGCTACCGAGGCGTCGACCTGCTCTGCATCGACGACGTCCATTTCGTCGCGGGCAAGAAAGCGACCGAGTCGGAACTCCTGCACACCATCGATACTCTCGACCTCGACGGCGCCCGAGTGATGCTCGCGTCCGATGAGCACCCGAAGAAGATCGCACGCCTCAGCCACCGTCTGGTCTCGCGCTGCGTCTCAGGCATGGTCGTCCATATCGAGCCGCCGGACCAGGAATTGCGGGCTCTGCTCGCCGCCCGGATCGCCGCGAAACGCGGACTGCAGCTGGAGCCGGGCGCCGCCGACGCGATCGCCGGCGCGTGCCACGCCTCGGCCCGCGAGGTTGAGGGTGCGGTGCTGCGCGTGGAGGCGTACCAGAAACTTCTCGGCGGACCAGCTTCTGGTGCCCCGGTTAACGCGGCCATGGTCCGCCGGGTGCTCGGTGACGGGAACTCGACGCCGGGGCGGCGGCCGCTTCGGGTCAACCTGATCGTGGATGTGGTCTGTGAGAAGCTCGGCGTCGAACCCAACGATGTGCTCGGCTCGGGTCGTCACCGGCTCGTGGTGTTCGCCCGCTCGCTCTGCGCCCTTCTGGCGCGGAATCTGACAACCCGGTCGTTTCCGGAGATCGCGCGGGACCTCAACCGGCGGAACCATTCGACGATCGTCACCGCGGCCCAGCGGACACAGAAGATGATCGATGCGGGTGAGTCGCGCGATGCTGGCGGTATCCTTGGAGAACTGCGCGTGGCCGAGCTGCACGCCATGCTCAAAGACGAGATCCTCCGCCGAGCCAGCGCCGCCTGACCCGAATCCGGCCAGTGCGGGTATCCTGCAGCGGTGTGGCCGCGTCGGACGGTCGCTCCCGAAGAACGATTCGACGGATGCCCGCCATGGATGATGTCCCGCTGTCCAAACCCGATATCACTGATCGCGAGATCGAACTGGTCACGCAGGTGCTCCGTTCGGACCGGCTCTCGATCGGACCGATGGTCGAGCGGTTCGAGCACCTGCTCGCTTCGCGATGCAATCGTGGTCACGGTGTGGCCTGTTCGAGCGGCACCGCGGGTCTGCACATGGCCCTGATCGCTGCGGGCGTCGGTCCCGGGGACGAGGTCATCACGACGCCGTTCAGTTTCATCGCGCCGGCGAACGCGGTCCTTTATGTCGGTGCGAAGCCGATCTTTGCCGAGATCTGTCCGAAGTCGCTGAACATGGACCCGGTCAAAGTCGAAGCCGCGATCACGCCGAAGACCAAGGCGATCATCGCGGTCGAGAACTTCGGCAATCCACAGCACATGGACGAGTACCGCAAGATCGCCGATCGCAACGAGATCAAACTGATCGAAGACTGCTGCGAAGCGATCGGCGGTCGCTACCAGGGGCGGGCGGTGGGGGACTTCGGTCACTATGCCGTCTTCGGTTTCTACCCGAACAAGCAGATCACGACGGGCGAGGGAGGCATGGTCCTCACCAACGACGATCGCGGCGCAGAGGTGCTGCGGTCGCTGCGCAACCAGGGGCGTGCCACGCCGGGCACCTCCGGTCTCGGGAACTGGATGCAGTTTGAACGCCTTGGCTACAACTACCGGATGAGCGAGATTCAGGCGGCACTGGGCGTCGCGCAGCTTGAGCGCCTCGACGAGATCCTCGAAGCTCGCCGGACGGTCGCGAACCGGTACATCGAGCGGTTCATGGGCCTCTCGGAAGTCGTGCTCCCGAACATCAGCGACGAAACGACGATGAGCTGGTTCGTGTTCGTGCTTCGGCTGAACGACCAGTACACCGGCGTGGAGCGTGACCGGATCGTTCAGGGCCTGCATCGTCACGACGTCGGCTCCGCGGCGTACTTTCCGGCGATTCACATCCAGCCGCACTTCCAGGCGCTCGGCTTCCGGCAGGGCGACTTCCCGATCACCGAGAGCGTTTCTGAGCGGACGCTGGCCTTGCCGTTTTACACAAGCCTCTCGGCTCGGGACGCCGACTTCGCTGCATCGACATTCGAACTGATGATCGCTCGCGAGAACCTGAGCCGTCGCGACGGCTGACCAAAACGCAGACCGGCGACCCGCGCGTGGGTCGCTGGCGCGTGCCTCGTTGTCCGGATGGTGGCATCGCGTCTGAGGGGGCAACGCCGAACGATTCGATGGGTGGGTCGAACCGCTGCTCGCATCCGGGCAGGCCGGAGGATCAGTCGGTTTCGGGCCCTTCACCGAGCGGGCCGCTCTCGCCGCCGTCGACGAGCCCGCGCAGGTACTCGTTTTCGCGCCGCGTCGCTTCGAGATCGAACACGAGATATTTCACGGAAAGTCGCAGGTGATCCAGCGAGTCCTGCAGGCCTCGGATGGTCTGCTTGATTCTCTCACGGCGGTCGCGGGTTTCTTCGGCCAGTTGGAGGAGCTCGTCGCGCTTCTCGCTCGGGAGATCCTCGATCTGGGCGATAAGGTCGCCGAGCTTGTCCTGGAATTCGTGATCGTTCATCGCGCGTCGCTCCTTCAATTCTTAGGCGTTGTTCGGCGCCCCGGTAGCCGAGGCGACGCCTTGAAGGATGCAAAGCGGGGGCGCGATTCCGGCACGGCGCGCGTGCCGAAGTCTTGCGAGGGCTGGGGGCCGAGAAAAACGGGGCTTCCGCGGCCAGAACGGGGAACGCCGTCATACCGAGAGTTCGCCGGGCAGAAGATCGGAGATCGCCTTGGGCGGCAGTCTGTGCGTCGTGTTGCGTGGAATCAACGCTTCACGAGACAGCCACGCAACATGTCAACGCCCTTGGGCGGTGCGTTCTTCGCCGCTTCACGGAGGCAGCCAGGGTCCTTCTTGAGGGCCTCGGCGGCAAGACGGCGCAGGTGGGCGTCCCTGTTGGTCTGGAATCGTGCGAAGAACTGCTCGAGTTCGTGGCGGTTGAACCGCGAGAGCGGGTCCTTCATGCCGGTCTGAGCCGCGGCCCAGTCGAGAAGGGACCCGCCAGAATCGGAGAATCTGAAAAGGCCGAGGGTGGCTTTGATCCGATTGCCGATCGACTGAAACGGATCGGTACAGGACTGGGGAAGGCGAGCCATGACCTCGGCTGGGTCGCCCGCCTCAAGTTCCTGCAGCCAGGAGCCATTGGACTCGGTCGTGGTGGCCCCCTCAGATTCAGAACGGATCTGTCGCGCCGGGGCGTCCGCCTGATCCGCGGGGCGGATGTCGGCGACGGCGGTCGAGAGGGTCTTCAGCCCTGCACGCTCGAAACGGATCGTCAGTCGCTGGCAGGCTTTGCCGTCCTGACTGAGGTTCTGGGCGCTGGAAACGACCCCGATGCCCCATTCGGGTTTGCCGGCGTGCACCACGCGGTCTCCAAAACCGAACACATCCTGTGCGATCAAAATCACGCTCCTTAGCACGGGACCCGATGGATGGGCCTCTCAGGGGGGCGAAACCGAGGATTCCGGGGCTTGAGTCCCGGAACTGGACGCGTAGGCCAGCGCCGGATTTGCCCGGTGATATGGGTTTCGGCTACACTTCTCTGTTCGCAGCAGATCGGAGGCAACTCGCCGCCCGTCACAGTCCCAACGGGCAGTCGCGCTCGGCGACCAGCCGTCTGCTCAGACAGAGTATACCCGGAGAACCCAGCCCCATGATCGAAGCTCTCAAAAGCGAGGAAATCGTGAACAAGGTCGGCGGACGCTTCAAGCTCTGCGCCCTGATCCAGAAGCGCCTCGTTGAGATTCTCGATGGCGCCCGCCCGCTTGTGGAGCGTAACGGCCGGTCGGATCTTGAAGTCGTGGTTGCCGAGATCATGGAAGATAAGATCACGATCGACTTCGAGACCACCGAGGGTATCGAACTCTCGCCCGCTGCGGCGGCGCTGGTGAACACCGGCGAATAATTCCCGGACGGGACTCCCAAGTGGCTTCTGAACTGGACGGACGGCGCATCTTTGTCGGGGTGACCGGCGGGGTGGCGGCGTACAAGTCCGTGGCACTGGTCAGTCGGCTGGTTCAGTCCGGTGCGTCTGTAACCGTGGCGATGACCAACGCGGCGACGAAGTTCGTCACGCCGTTGAGTTTTCAGGCGATCTCGGGCCGCCCGGTCTACTCGAATATGTGGGAACACATCGAGTCGCAGGATCCGCAGCACATTTCGCTGGCGTCCTCGCTCGACCTCGCCATCGTCGCGCCGTGCACGATGGACTGCATGGCGAAGCTTGTCGCCGGTTTGACCGGCGACATGGTCACGCTGGTGCTCTCAGCGATCGATCGCTCGAAGACGCCTGTGTTGCTCGCGCCCAGCATGAACGAGGTGATGTGGTCGCAGCCGTCCACGCGACGGAATCGGGCGCAACTCGAAGCCGACGGCTTCTTTTTCACCGGCCCGACCGAGGGCTGGCAGGCCTGCCGCGCGGTCGGACCCGGGCGGATGCAGGAGCCCGAAGCCATCTTCGATGAGGCGACTCGGCTTGTCGGGCGCTGAGCCCTCGACAGCCCGCCCGCGTTTTGGGACGATCCAAACCCGATGAACACTCCACCCACGAGCCCCGTTTCGGAGATTGATGGCGACGCGGGGCTGGTCGCTCGCATCTCAAACGAACTGCACCTGCCGTTGCTCGCCCGGGGCGTTCTCCAGAGTTTTCGGCCCGGACACCTGCTGCTCGGCTGCGTCGCGGCGTTGCTCGTCCTCGGTGGGGCCTGGGTGCTCGATCGGGCCTTGGTCACCATGTTCGATTCCGACGGGTCGCCGTTTGGTGTTCTCGGCGCGTTCTGGCCGACCGGCGGGCCGGAGATGCTTCAGTCGCGTCTGTCGCGATTCCAGCGTTTCGCGGAGTTCCACGAGGTCGGCGCGAGCATCGTGGTCGCCTTCGCCATCGTCCTCACGGGCCCTTTCCTCGGTGCGATCGCCCGCAGCACGGCCTTCGATGTTTGCCTGAATCGGCATATCGGGCTGCGCGCGTCGGCGAAGTTCTCGGTACGCCGGCTCTCTGCGCTGATCGGCGCACCCGCCATCCCGCTGCTCGCGCTCGGGGTGGGTTCGGCCCTGATCGCGTTGTTCGGGCTTGTGCTGTTCTCCGCCGGATTCACCCAGCCGATCGGTGGCATCCTGTTCGTCGTGCCACTGCTCATCGGTCTTGTGCTGGGCGCGATCGGAATTGCCTTCGTCGCATCGCACTGCATGCTCGCACCCGCGTCGGCCATCGACGGGGCCGACGCGATAGATTCGATCCAGCGCAGCGTCGGGTACCTGCTCGCTCGCCCCATCCGGTTTGTGCTCTACGTGCTGGTGCTGTTGGTGTTGCTGAACTACGCCTACGCTCTGGTGCAGACCGTGTTCCGCGTGGCGATCAACGCTGCCCTCGCCGCCCTTCCGGAGTCCGGTCTGGAAGACGCGGATGCGGAGTTCACCGCCAGCGCGGTGAACTTCTGGGTGCAGCTCCTCTGGCTCGTGTTCATCGGCTGGGTGATCAGTTTCTATGCAACGGCCTCGACCGCGGTCTATCTGATCATGCGTGAAGCGTGCGATGGACAGGATATAGCAGTCGTCGCGACCGATGAGGTTCGATCAACCGGGTGACGACCTTGTCGAGCGACGGGCGTCGATGCTCTCCCCGCTCGGGACGACGCCAAGTTCCTCGTCAAACTCGGCCGGAAACCGCACGGTGACGATGCGCTCTTCCACGAACCACGCCAGCTCCAGGAATACTTCCGGGACGGGCTCGCCCGATCGGCGGAGCCTGTCGATGAGTGCGGCGCGTTCTGCGTGGAAGTCCTCGTCCGGGTAGAACTCGGTGCGCGTGGTTGGCTCGCCGAGACGGGCGATGATCTCGGACACCGTGAGTCCCACGAGTTCGGATGCACCCCCGGCAACCGGCGTCGGCGATGGGAATCCGCTTCGCAGCAGCGCGGCCACAACCGCCAGGCTTACAAAGAGGATGCCGAGATACAGTTGTCGCTTGGAGCGGGGCCGGCGCTTTTCCATTGTCACATGCTACGCTGTTTGTGCCGCGCGCTTCTCGCCACTGAACCGTCGTCGCAGCATCACGAGCAGCGTGGAGGGCTCGAGAAACTGTGCGGGCGGGCGGTAGTAGACGTCGTGGACCGTGCCGTCTCGATTCGGCGCGCTGTCGCTGGCCTTCGACTTCGCCGCTGCGCGCTGCGCGGCGGACACCAGCCGCAGGGTGCCCGGTGCGTCGCCGAGGTGCTGCTCAAGCAGATCCGGGCGACTGGTCCGGAAGATCACGTCCTGCTCGTGCACGTTGATCGAGCGGATTCCCAGTGACGAGGCTGCGGCCCGGAGTCGGGCGAGCTCAACGAGGCGTTCGGCCTGCTTCGGGAGCGCGCCGTACGCCTGCCGGAGGTCTTCCTCGACCGCGTCGGCGGCTTCGGGCGACTCGGCCAGCGCGAGACGCCGGTAGGCCTCCAGTCGACGAGCGTCGGACGGGATGTAGTTCTTCGGCAGGTTCCCGGTGACACCGATGCTCACGGTCGTCTCCGACACCGCTCCGGTCGGCTCGCCCTGCAGTTCCTTCGCGGCCTGATCGAGCAGCTTGCAGTACATATCGTAGCCAACCGCCGAGATGTGCCCGGATTGTTCGGCGCCGAGCAGGTTTCCGGCCCCGCGGATCTCGAGATCGCGCATCGCGATCTTGAAGCCCGCACCGAGCATCGAGTACTCCTCGATCGCGCGCAGTCGCTTTTTCGCGATGTCCGGCACGGGCTTGTCCGGCGGGAGGAGAAGATAGCAGTAGGCCCGATGCTTGTAGCGGCCCACCCGACCTCGAAGCTGGTGCAGGTCGGCAAGGCCGAACATATGGGCGTCGTTGATCAGCATCGTGTTGGCGGTGGGGATGTCGATGCCGGATTCGATGATGGTGGTCGAAACAAGGATGTCCGCGCGACGGTCCATGAAGGTGCGCATGACCTCTTCGAGCTCGCGTTCGGGCATCTGGCCGTGTCCGATCACGATCCGGGCGTCCGGGACGAGACGGCGGATGTCATCGGCGACCGACTTGATGTTGTGCACGCGGTTGTGCACGAAGTAGACCTGCCCCTCGCGAGCGAGTTCGCGCTCGATCGCGTGGCGGATGCGCTTCGTGTTGTGGGGGATCACCTCGGTGACGACCGCCCGCCGGTCCATAGGCGGCGTCGACAGCGACGAGATATCGCGCAGACCGAGCATGGACATGTGGAGCGTGCGGGGGATGGGCGTGGCGCTAAGCGTGAGCACATCCACCGTGAGCTTGAGCTGCAGGAGTTTGTTCTTGTCCTCAACGCCGAACTTCTGCTCCTCGTCGACGATGACGAGCCCAAGATCGGAGAACTTCACATCGCTGCTGAGGATGCGGTGCGTGCCGATGAGCACATCAACCTGGCCGGTGCGAACGCGCTTGAGGATCTCGTTCTGCTGCTGACGCGTCTTGAAGCGGTTGAGCGTTTCGACGCGGAATGGATAGTCAGCGAATCGCTGGCTGAACGTGCGTCCGTGTTGCTCGGCCAGGATTGTGGTTGGCACGAGCACCGCGACCTGTTTGCCGAACTCGGCGGCCTTGAACGCGGCGCGGATCGCCACTTCGGTCTTGCCGTAGCCCACATCGCCGCAGAGCAGGCGGTCCATGGGCTGCGTCCGCCCCATATCGCGCTTGATCGCCCCGAGCGCGCTGAGCTGGTCTTCGGTCTCGTCGTACGGGAACTCTTCCTCGAACTCGGTCTGCCACGGGGTATCCGCGGGGAAGCGGATACCGGGCATCGACTCGCGAGCGGCCTGCACGCGCAGCATTTCCGCCGCGAGGTCCTTGACGGATTCTTTGACGTGGTCCTTCTGAGCCTGCCACTTCTTCCCGCCGAGTACGGAAAGCGGCGGGCGGGGGGGACCGCCCCCCCCCCCCGACAGCAGCACCGAGGCGAGAGGAGTCACCGGGCCAAGGAGAGTTGGTGGGGTGGCG
>JANSXG010000060.1 GCA_024743075.1 bacterium
AGAACCTGAGCACGCGTCAATTCGCTGGTCTCAACCGCGAAGTCCGCATCACGGATCACGGATTCCGACGCCGTGATGTTCTCGACGCCCGCTTGGAGCGCCCGGATATTGGTATCAAGCACGTTCCGCTCAAACGCACCCAGGCGTCCTCGAAGGGTCGACACCTCGTCGATCGCGGTCTCCAGCACGCGAGAGGCGTTCTGAAGGTTCCCGCGGAGCGAGTTCGCGCCACCGGACTTCAGGCTGGACAGGAACTGGAGTTCGAAGTTCCCCGCGTCGTCGAGCTGGTAGGTCCCGCCGAGTCGCGTCGCCGCGACGGAGCCGATACCGATGTTCACCTGCTGGTTCGAGTTCACCTGCGGACCGAGTTGGAACAGCGCCCCGCCGCCGGTGATGTCGAAACTGCTTGAGGTGCCGTTCACGGTGGTCGCGAAGATGTCGGTCAATTGCAGCGAGACATCCAGTTCCGGCCCCCGGATGTCCAGGCGCAGCCCTCGCCCGGTCGCCACGGCACCGTTGACCAGCGCGACCACGTCCTTGCCGGTGTCGCGGTCGGCGGTCGTCCACTGTGTGCCCGAACCGCCGGCCCAGTCGATCGGACCCGGCTGGTTGTCGATCAGCGTCGCCCAGGTGTAGTCGTCGCGACCCGAGAGCGTCTTGATCGAGGCGAACGCGTCCGCGCCGTACTCGGTCGAGAAGAAGCGGATGCCCGACGAAACATCGCTGGCGCTCACCGGGGCCGCCTGCAGGCCCGTGACGCCCGATCGGTCGTTGATGGCCGTCACGATGTTCGCCAGCGTCGATCCCGACGCGAGCGTCAGTTCCACCACTCCATCGGGGCCCGCGACCTCGATCGTGATCTCGTTGGGCAGGATGCCGTCCGTCAGCCCGGCCGAGAGCGCCGCGAAGTTCGTATTGAGGAAGACCGAGGCCTGCTGTGCCGAGCCGACGACCTCAACATCCACATCGATGTTCGTCCGACCGCTGAAGTTCGCCGCGTTCACCGAGGCCTTGGCGATGTTCGTGTCGTCCACACCCGAGAGGTTGTAGGCAAGCGAGCCGTTGAGCAGCTTCAGGCCGCCGAACGACGCCGTGTTGGCGATGCGCGTGATCGAGTCGATCGCCGAGTCGATCTGCAGCTGGTTCGCCGCCACTTCCTCGGCGCTGAACGCGCCGGAGTTCGCGGCCTCGACGACCAGCGCACGGATCGAGTTGAGCATGTCGCTCACTTCCGTGAGCCCACCTTCGGTCGTCGCGATGACGTTCGAGGCTCGCTCCGAGTTCTTGATGCCCTGCTTGATCCCCTCCAGCTCCGTCCTCAGTCGCTGGCTGATGATCAGCCCGGCCGGATCGTCCGCACCCCGATTGATGCGCAGACCCGTCGCCAGGCGTTGCAGGCGCGTGTCGAGATTGCTGTTGTTCTTCGCCAGATTGAACTGGGCGATCATGCTCGAGATGTTCGAGTTGATCCTGGACATGACAATCCTCCGTGATTGCGTTCATCCGTGTGTCGCGGTTCGGGTGTGTCTCCGCATCCCGCTGAGCCGCGCTGTCGTCGAAAATTCTGCCGAGGGCCTTCGCCCACCGGCACGATGTGTGTCCGAGTATTACGCCCGCTTCTGGGCTTTGCCGTTCGGCGGCTGCGTTTGAACCAGCCCCGACGAACGGTTCGTCACTTTCGGATTCGGCTTGCCGTCACGCACCCGACCGAGCGCGCTCTTGGAAAGCTCAACAAGATCGTCGCTTTCGACACGAGCGGCACGCTCGTTCTCGGCTCGGATCGCCTCGTATACCTCTTTGCGATGGACCGCGATCTTCGCCGGTGCGTTGATCCCGAGCCTCACCTTGTCGCCGCGTACATCGACGACGGTGATCTCGATGTCATCACCGATCATGATCGTTTCATCGCGTTGACGGGAGAGCACCAACATTGCTCCAGGCTCCTTCCTTGGATTCCCGTTCTCGCGGGCGCCTCGCTGCGCAACCACACCCTTCCCCGCTCGCTCTCGCGAACAGCCGGTGCGCCTGACACGCCGAGACACCACCAGCGGCTCGGGGCTGAACCCCCGCGGCGTCGTCGCTCGTCCCGAGCAACCCGCCACCGCACAATCCGCTGGCGCTTACGCCGACGCGGCCTTTGCCATGTCCTCGACCGACAGCAACTCGTGCCGCGTCGTCCACCGCTTCTCGGCGAGCACGAACTGCTCTCCGATACGGTCGACGGTGTTGATCACAAGAGGACCCTGCAGGTTCCCGGTGAGCTTGCCGCCGACGCGGTTCACGATCACGAACACCTGCGCGTCATCGAGAGTCTTCAGGCGCAGATCCTCGGCCTGCTCGGCTCTGATCGGGACCGAGTAGTCGTCGAAGAACAACGACGGATCGGTAACGACGAACGCGAGCGACGGATCGTCAACGCACTGCAACCAGAAGAAACACGCGTCGTCGCTGGGTTGCAGCAGACAATAACGCAACTGCTCGCTAAACCCGAGCAATCCCTTCGCGAACGTGATCACGCGGTCCTCCGCGATCTCCACCGTTCCGAACCGTGTGGTTTGCACTTCCATCGGAGTGCTCCGCTCCATCGGCCGACCATCCTGGAACACCCACGTCCTTCGCGGGCGACATCCTGTCCATTCCCCGTCAGCGGCCGAGTTCCGCCGGGGATCCGAATCGAGCCCCCTCGGCGCTAACCGAGGAAGTTCAGAAGGCTCAGCGACTGCGAACTCGCCGTCACCTGATACGCCGCCTGCAACTGCGTCTGCAGGAGGCTGAAGCGAGTCGACGCTTCCACAAAGTCCAGATCCTGCAGATCGCTCTTGATGGCGCGGTCCAGAAGCATCCGCTCGTCGGTGCGCGACTGAACCTGCTCCACCCGAGCAGATCGCGTGCCAACCAACGCCCGTGCCGAGGTCAACCGATCAATATCGCCCTCCAAATTCTCAGAAGCACGGGTGATCCCGCGAACATCATTGCCCAGCAGCGAGTCACGAAGCTCGATCAGGGACGTCAGCAACCCGTCGACGCGCACGGTTGACCGATCCGAACCGGCAAGACTTGCCGTTGCCGACTTGGCGTCCAGAAGACCGAGGTCCTCCGCCGCGTACCCGTTCAGACTGGATACGGAGATCTGCCCGCCCCCGCCGGCAGTGTCAGCGAACGCGATCCCGCCGGTGTTCGGGTCGATCGACGCCGTGAACACCGCGCCGAGACCCTGCGCCGCCGCCTCCGCATTGATCTTGCCGACCACCGTCGACAGCGTGTCCATGTCCGCCGGCACCAGGTCCACCGTGAAGTTTGACCCATCCGACAGCGTCACCCGGAAGTCCAGGTTCCGCGCGGCGTCGGGCAGGCCCGTCGTCGGGTCCGTCTGCCCATCCGAAATCTCCACTCCGCGGCCGTCATTGAGCGTGTCGACCCGGGTCGACGCCGTCGACGTCCGCAAGCCCAGCGTCTCAGCCGCGAAGTTCGCCCCACTCTCGTAGACCGCCATCCGCATCCCGGCAACCTCATTCTTGATCGCCAGACGGTCCCCATCCCCGTCGATCTCGAGTCGCACGCCCAGGTTCAGCCGGCTGATCTCCTCGGCAAGTTCCGCCACGGTCATCCCCGCGCCCGTCGTGACCGTGCCGGTCCGACCGCCATTGACGATCGTGATATCCCCGAAGTCCACCGCCCCCGCCAGCGGGTTCAGCGCCCCCAGCGTCGTCCGCGCCGTGACCACCGGGTCCAGATCTCCGTTCCCACCCGACGCCGTCGTGACCACGCTGGTGAAGTTCGTCCCTTCGAGACCCAGGGCGCTCGCCGTCTCACCGATCGGCCCGTCCACGAACGAAATCGTCGTTCCTGCATTGATCGTCGCGAACTCCAGCCGGTCGCCGGTCGGCGCAATCGTCACGCCGTTCGGGAAGGCGCCGCCCAGCGCCGACGGGTCCGTATCCCGGATCGCCGCCTCGATCCGCCGTCGGACATCGCCGATCGTCTCCGCGTCGGAAAGGTCCACATCCACGAAGACCGGTGTGCCCGAATCGATGCTGATCGTCAGCGTCCCCAGCTCGCGCCCGACCATCGGCCCGCGCAAATCTCGCACGAATGTCTGGTCAGTCAGACTCGGGTTCAGATTCCGGTCGCCGCGGACCCGCGCCGACAGCGCACCCGCCGCCTGCTCCGCCCCGAGCGTGATCGGGAACTCAAGCTCTGGCCCCAGATCGGTCCGCAGACCCTCCCCCGCACCCGTGTACCGATACCCGCCGTGGAAACTCGAGATCGGAGGAGAGGTCACCCGCCCGCCGCCGAAGTAGTGAATCCCGGCGAAGTCACGGTTCATCACCCCGCTGATCTGCGTGATCATCTGGTCGATCACTTCCGCCTGAGCCACCCGCGTTCCCGCATCCGATCCCACGCCGACCTGGCTCGACGCGATCGACTGGGCCTCCAGCACCGTGTCGAGCATCTCCGAGAGCGCGGTATCCAGACTGTTCAGGACCGATCCGCCGTGACCCATGTTGCGGATCCGCTGCGTGTCGCCCTCCAGGCGGTTGTCCAGCACCCCCACCACCGCCGCGGCGATCGGGTCTTCGCTCGGCCGATCAATACGAAGCCCGCTGCTGAGCTGGTTGTTCAGCTTCAGCAGCGCGATATTCGTGTCAGTCGCATTGCGCAGAGAGATCTGGGACGCGAGCAGCGTCGGAACGCGACCGAAAAGTGCGGGAACCGTCATACCTGAACCCCTTGCACTAGACCAGCGACAGAAGAAGCTGCGTCAGCTCGTCAACCACGCTGATGAACCGAGCCGCACCCTGGTACTGCTGCTGGTACTGAATGAGATTGATGGACTCCTCGTCCATGCTCACGCCGCCGATCGCGCGGTCCTGCGCCTCCAGCGACTGGCGCACCGCGCTCAGCGACTCGTAGCGCGTGTTCGCCGAACGCGCAAGAACCGCGTTGCGCTCGACCGTGCTCCCCCAAAGATCCTGAAGCGTTACATCCCCCGAAGCCGGCGCCCCGCCGTTCATGAACCTCGGGAACCGCGAGATCGGCGTGTCACGCAGGTTGGCGATCGCCAGAGCCGTGTCGTTTTCCCCGGGACCGCTCCCCACGCTGATCCGCTCCGGATCCGCACGCAGCGCCCCCGCCACCGCCAGATCACCCGCATCCGATCCGGTAAAGAAGGTGTTGATCCCCAGAACCGCCAGCACCCCCGACGAGTCGTCGGCGAAACTCACCTCGTACCCGGCATCCGTATAGATACGCAGCGAACCCGTCGCGGTGATCTCCGCGTTCAGGTTCGGGACCGCGTCGATCGACGCTCGCAGGTCGTCCAGGGTTGTGTCGTCTCCGAAGCCCGTCGCTCCGGCACTGTCGATGCCGTCGAGGTCCACGAAGATCGTCTGGTCGAATGTGTTCCCGTTCTCATCGGTCACCCGCACCTGGAAACTGCCGTTCCGAGGGGCGAACGGCAGCAACGCGAGCGTCTCGTTCGCCGGATCGTTCAGCGCCACCGCCCACTCCGACGGCTCCAGCGACTCCGCGGAGGTTATGTCGGTGATCCCGTTCACCGGCCGGCCCGATGTGTGCAGCCGGTTCACCTCGAACGCCAGCGTTGCCGCGACCGAATCGAGCTCGTCGATCGTCCGTTGGATCGAGCCGTCCCGCTGCTGCAGCAGCCCGCCCAGCGTGCCCGATGTCAGCCGGATCTCCTCCTGATCCAGCACCGACATGATCCGGTACTCGATCCCCCCTGGTTCGTTGATCTGTGGGTTCGGCTCTACGGAACGGATATCGAGTTCCATCCCGCGCGCTGTCGATCCGAGCACGATCGGGAACGAGTCGACCAGCACATCCACAGCGCCCGACTGCTGCTCGATCACCGTGACGTCCAGCATCCCCGCAAGCTCGTCGAGCAGCACCCCGCGCTGGTCGCGCAGGTTGCCCTCGACCGCGTTGCCCTGCTCGGCATTCACGATCGCCTGGTTCAGCCCCGCGATCTCCGTCAGCAGCGTGTTCGCACGATCAACATTGAAGGCGATCTGCTGCTCGATCTGACCGCGCTGCTGGATCAGATCGCTCCGCAATCCGTTGATGTACCCCGCGAGGTTCGCGCCCTCCTCCACCACCGCCGCACGCGTCACGCTCGAACCGGGATTGTTCGCAAGCTCCGACCACGCGTTGAAGAACCGGCCCATCTGCGAACTCAGGTCCGCATCGGTCAGCTCGTTCATCATGGCCTCGAGCGAACTCAGCACCTGTCGCTCGACCGCCGACGCGTTCTCCTGGGCCAGCGCGCCCCGGAACCGAGCGGTCAGGGCCGGGTCGATCGCCCGGCTGATCCGCGAGATCTCAACGCCCCGCCCGACGAACCCGAGCCCGTCGCGCTGACCGCGAAGCGGCCCCAGCTCCACGCGCTGCCGGTGATACCCCGGCGTCGCGGCGTTGGCCATGTTGTTGCCGGTGACCTGGATCGCAGCCTGGCTCGCGTTCAGCGCGGTCCGGCCGATCAGCAGTGAACTCGTCAGACTCATGGCACGCTCCGGTCAGTCGCCCGCGCACGACCTGCGCTTCCTGCGCCCAGTCACGGCGAACCCGCCTCACTCACGCAAGGCCCGTGCCACTCCGCCCCGCCTCAACTCGATATGTCCAGCGCCGACACCACCGCCGGCCCGGCATCCACCCGGCCGCGGTTCGAGTAGGTCTTCGCGTGGTTCAGTTCACGCGCCACGCTCCGCATCAGCCCGTCCATGTGCTTCGCAAGCGTGTCCGCCGCCGATCGAGCCGCATTGTTCACCTCGGTCATTTCTCCGATCACCTCGCGCAGGTGACGCGCCATCGCCGCCAGACGGCCTCCCTTGTCCCCGCGTACCCGCTCGGCGATCCAGCTCATCGTCGTCTGTGTTTCCGCCGGGGAACCCAGCACATCGGCGATGTCGCCGACCACGTGCAGCCGCCGCTTCTCGACCTCGGCCACCTTCTGGATGATCGAGTTCTCCTGAGCGACGCATGTCGAGAGCTGGTCCACATCCGCCCGACGGATCGCCTCCAGGTGCAGCTTCGCCAGCGAGTGCAGCTGCTCGTAGTGCACGATCAACTGACGCAGCATCGTCTCGAGTTCGCCGATCAGCGGATCATCCGAATCGATCCAGCCTCGCGGCTCCGGCTTCGGGGCCTTCGGCGCCTGCTTCGACGCCTTCACCTTCGCCAGGTGCTCCTCGATCCGCTTCCTTTGCTCAGGGCTCAGATTCTGCTGCATCATTCCGCTCCTTCATCTGCCCCGGCCGGTGCGTCTTCGCTCGACTCAACCCGCAGCCGGTCAACCCCAAGCATCCGATCACGCACCGCCTCCACGATCGGCAGGCTTTGTGCGGACACGATCCGGTCAGCGATCTGAGCGTCCAGCATCGGCCCCAGACGCTTTTCGTACATGCCCGGCCCGAACGGTTCCGCCGCCATGTTCGACTCGCGGAGCTGCTGCAGGATCGGCACGATGAACGTCGCCGCCACGAGCTGCTCGGCACCCTTCTGGGCCCGTTCAAACCGCTCGGGGTCCTCGCGGATCTTCCGCTGCTCCTCGATCCGGGCCCTCCACAGTTCCTCTCGGGTCGCGTCGTCGAGTGGCTCGCGCTCAGACTTCGGCGCCCGCTTCTCAGGCCCCATCGCCTCCCGCAACGCCGCGTCGAACGCCCCGCCGCGATCCCCGACGCGGGCGCCGGGAGCAAGCAGACCGGTGTCCAGTGACGCCGAAGCCGATGAACTCTGTATCCCCTGCATCACATGTACTCCAGCGGCACGCTCAGCGCCGAGCTTTCCTGCAGGTTCTTGAAGATCTCGATCTGCTGCTGCACCGGAACCTCCAGCCGACGCATCGCGTCCAGCAGCGCCTGCGCCTGGGCTCCCGCACGCTCATCCGCCGTCGTCGAGACCGTCGTGCTGTTCGACTGCGTGATCAGCGGGTTATCGAGCGTCGCCGGGATCTCCGGTTCCGTCGTCGTCACGACCAGGCTACCGCTGGCGACCACGGAGGGCCGGATCACCACATTGCCGGTGATCGTGATCACCCCCGCCCGTTCGTTGATCACAATGCGAGGCCGAATCGACAGCAGCGAAGCATCAAACCTGATTTTCTGCAGATCCGCGATGAAGCGGATCGGGTTCACCAACTCCTCATCCGGGATCTCAACGACCACCGAGCGATCGTCCATCGCCCGAGCGATCGGCGGAGCGCCGTCCGTACGCAGGCCCTGACGGTCCTGATTGATCAGATTGGCCAGCAGCGTCGTCGTGGTCGCCGAGGCGAAATTCTCTCGCACCTGCAGCGTGACCACGCCGAAGTTGTCGACCACCGGCTTCTTGATCTCGCGGATCACGCGGCAGCCGTTCGATACGCGACCGACGGTCGAGACGCCCGAACCGTCCGGGCTGATCGGGCCGGCCCCGAAGGCGTAGATCCATGGATCCGTCGGCGATGACCCGCGCATCGGCGTCAGGAACAGTTCGCCGCCGTCCAGGCTCTTGGCGTCGTACATCGTTGAAACGCGAAGGTGAAACTCATCGCCGGCGACGACGCTCTCCTCGGGCAGCCTCGCCGTCACCATGACGATCGCCACCGACTTCGTGTCCAGCGCCTCTTCGATGCCCGGGATCGGATTCCCCGCGTGCTCAAGCAGCTGAGCGAGCTGCCGAGCCTTCGGACGCACCTTCGAACTGTCACCGCTCCCCGGCAGGCCGAACACCAGACCCATGCCCCAAAGCCGGTCCGAGCCCTGGCCTTTCAGCCGCGTGATGTCCTGGATCGAGATATCGCTGGTCTGCGCGCTGGCCGCCGGCGCCGTCCCCAGCGCAAGCCATGCGCACAGCGCAGCAATCACAGCCGTCGATCCTGCCCATTTCGGTCGCATCCTGCGTCCTTTCGTCATCACAGCACCTCCTGTGTGTGTGCCCGAACCTGTTAGCAACACCCGTGCCGCGCACGAAAAAACGGCCGTCCCGAGGCGGCCGCGTAACCAGGCGCATAATCAGGCGCGAGCGGTTCTGATCAGAAGTTGAACAGCAGGTCGAAGGCCCGCGGGATCAGCCCCTTCTCCGAACTCCGCTTGAGCTCGCCGTGGTGTTGGATGTTCACGATCAGGTTCGCCATCTGGTTGCTCTGGACCGTGTTCGCGATCGTCACATCCTCCTGACGGGCCAGACCGCTGATCACGATGACCTGCTCCTCGCCGTCGGTCCGGATCGAGGTCTTGCTCTCCAGCAGCATCGTGCCGTTCGGCTTGACCTCCACAACCCGGGCCGTCACGCGCGCCGTCGTCTCGCGTTTGACCTCCTGCTCGCCCTCACCCGAGTAGGACCGCCCGAAGTTCATGTCCGCGTTGATCGGAAGTCCCTCGTACTCCTGCCAACGCAGTTCCAGAAGTTTGAGCAGGTCCGGCATCGCGGTCACACCACCCGAGAAGTCGTACGACTTGTCGGTCTCGAGCGTGTTCTCGTTCTTCACCTCGGCCCGCTCGGACACGATCACCGTGATCAGGTCGTTCGCACGAAACACCCGCGGCTCAGGCGGCTCAACCAGGTAAAAGCTCGCCGTCGCCAGCGTCAGCCCGCCCTCCTTCGCTCGGTGGATCACCACGCCCTCTGAGTTCCGCTCGATCTCACCCCCGGCCTGATCCATTGTGGACTGAGCCCCTGCCGCCGAAACCAGACCCAGCACCGCCGCGATTGCTGTCGTTCGTTTCATCGTTCTTGCCTTTCCTTGTGCGATGCTCATTCGACCACGATCACTCGACCCGGCCCGTCCACACGCGCCAGGAAACTCGATTTCGTGTCCTCCACACGGACCTCGATGATCTCGCCCACGCGGCCCTCACTGCGCGCGCGGGCCTGCGTCTTCAGCACGAAGCCGTCCACGTGGTAGATCACCTGCACCAGCGAATTGCGCTCCACCGCGATCGGCTCCTCCACATGCGTCTGCAGCAGGATCGTGCCGGCCTCCAGCCGAGTCTGGGCCAGTTTCCCGACCAGTTTGAACGCCTCGGATGCGTCGATCGCGTCGACGGATGCCGCAAGCCACTCGCTGCTCGCTTCGAGCACACCGCCCGGGATCGAGTCGCGCCGCGAAACCTGCTCGCGCAGTTTCAGCACGCTGCGCAGAACCTGCACCTCGACGCTCACCGTATCCGCCCGTTCGAGGGATCCGCTTGGAAGATACCGCTCCACCCGGAGCAGGACCACGCTGCTCGTGTACGTGGACACCGGCTCGATCAGCGTGCGACGAGTTGTCGAGCAGAGCCCCAGCACCTCTTCGCTGCCCGGCTTGAACTTCAGCCGCAGCCGATCCGCGCCGACGCCCAGCTCGCTCATAAACCTTCGCACGATCGCGATCTCAACGGTCGCCTCGGTCTCGGACCGCCAGTCGTCCAGCGTCCGCCACGCCGATCGGGCCTTTACCGCTTCGGCATCGTCGTCCGAACCGGAGCGCTCGGGCGTGCCGCTCCGCAGCGTGCAGACCGCGCCGGCAAAGGTCAGACGCCCCATGATCGCACCATCGCGCTTCAGCGCCGAACGCACGCGATCGAGCGACACGCTGCCGCTCCCCGATCCATCCAGCAGTTCCGCCGCCGTCGACACGATGAGGGTCTCGGCCAGACCCGAGGCGTAGACGCCCTCAAGATCGGCCACATCGCGCAAAAGCAGCGCCTGTTCGGTCTCGACCACCGCGCCGCGCTTCAGGCGCACCGTGTTCGCCGAGACGCTCGACGCGAGCACACCGATCGCAACGATCGCCGCGCTCACGCCCCAGATTCGATTGGAAAGAGTCATGTTCATCGCGCTTCGCCTCCTGCTACGCTCGATGCGGTTTCAGTTCAGTTCATTCGATCAGCGGCGGAGCTGCCCGATCGCCCGCAGCGTTTCGTCCGCCGCTCGCACAACCTGGCTGTTCATCTCGAACGCCCGCTGGGTCCGGATCAATTCGATCAGTTCTCGCGTCGGGTCGACATTCGAGCCCTCGAGATAGCCCGACTCAATCCGTCCGAACTGATCCTGACCGGGTTCGCCCACAAAGGGCTCACCGCTCGCTGCAGACTCGACAAAGAGATTTCCGCCGATCTGCTTGAGCCCGGTCGGATTGATGAAGGTCGCAATCTCGATCTGTCCGACCGGATCCGGCTGCGGGTCGCCGTTGATAGAGACGTAGACCTGGCCGTCCTGAGCGATCTCTATCTGCGTGGCATCAGGCGGGATCACGATCCCGCCGGCGAGCCGGTATCCGAGGTCGTTGGCAAGCACCAGTTCGCCCTCGGAGTTCTTGACGAAGTTTCCGGCGCGGGTGTACGCCACGCCGCTATCCGACACCGAGTCTTCGACCAGCACCTGGAAAAAGCCCTCGCCGTCGATAAGAAGGTCGGTCGACTTCCCGGTCTCGATCGGAGCCCCCTGGCGAAAATCAAGCTGCGTGCCCGAGACCTTCACACCAAGGCCCACATAGAGCCCGGTCGGGCTCTCATCGCCGTTGGCGTTCTCGACACCGGGGAGGCGCTTCTCCTGATACAGCAGGTCCTGGAAGTTCGCGCGGCTGCCCTTGAAGCCGTCCGTGTTCACGTTCGCAAGGTTGTTGGCGATGACGTCCAGACGCGTGTTCAGCGCGTTCATGCCCGTCGAGGCCGAGTACAGAGAGATGGTCGCCATGAGTCAGATCCTCCAACACCGTCGGTTCGCATCAGCCGGCTCCGCCGACCGCACACGGTGTCCCGACGCAAACCGTGCGCCAACACACGCCGACAGACCGGGCATGTGTTCAGTTCATCAAATCATCCCGGCCACCCAACGCCGTATCGCGCAGGATCTGCGCTAGCTCGTCCGCCCGAGCCGGTTGATCGCCTCGCCCATGACTTCGAAGATCGTCGAGGCCATCCGCATGTTGCTCTGAGCCGCGCGGCTGGCCGAAGTCACATCCATCATGGACTTGATCGCGTTCACCGACGAGTCTTCGAGGAACCGCTGCTTGATCTGGCCGTCCGCCGCTCGCATCGACTGCACCGAGACCCGGTCGCCGAAGGTGAAGTCGCCCGATCCGGCCTTCACCAACAGGCTCGAATCCGGCACCGTCACCAGTTCCAGCTGCCCGACCACCGCCTCACCCTGGCGCAGCGTGCCGTTGCCATCGATCTGCAGGTCCCCCTGCCCCAGGTCCACGCGGATGCGGTTGCCCGAGGCATCAAGAAGCGGCGCGCCGTCCGAGGCGCGCACCAGCGTGCCGTCGGAGTTCAGGTCCAGCCGCCCGTCACGCGACAGACTGAAGCCGTGCTCCAGGTTCGGGCGCTCGTATCGGAGGAAGCCCTCGCCCTGTACCGCGATGTGCATCGGGTTGTTCGACTCGGTCAGCGGGCCCTGGGCCTGCTCGACCCGGCTGAAAGTCGGTTGCACCCCAGCCCCGAGGCGTTCGAGCATCGCGTTCGAGTCCATCCAGTGCAGGCCGTCTTCCTGGCGGGCGGCAGCACGCTGGCGGATCGCGAAGCTGTCGGGCTTGTAGCCGACCGTCGAAACGTTGGCGAGGTTGTTCGAGAGCACGTTCTGGCGGGCCATCGAGGCCGACATGCCAGAGGCCGCCATGTACAGGCCGTAGTTCATGACCGGACCTCCGCGTCGAGCGCGTCGAGGTCGATGCCGTGCAGGGCGGCGAACTCGGCGACCGTGAGCAGGCCCTCTTCGGGCCAGACGCCGTCTCCGGACGCCCCGACCGCCGGTTCCATCTGGCTGTGCATCGACGCCGCGGCGCGGGCCATCGACAGGATCGCCGATCCCAGCGGGGCCGAGCCAACGCCTTGCGGCGCAGGATCGACGCCGAAGAGCCGGCGCAGCCGTTCGGTCAGTCGTGGGTCGTTCATGTCCGTGGCCTCCGTGCCGTGGTGGTCCGTCGACGCCGTCCGTGGCGCTGCCGAATCGGTCGCGATCCTCGCGACGCCCTCCGCCAACGCACCCGGCGTGCCAAACCGGCCCAATCGCCGATAAAACCGGCCTTTCGCGCGGATCTGGCCGGTTTTCACCGCTTCTCCACCGTCCGGCTGCCCCGATAACGCGTAGGGTCTGCGCTCTGACGCGCACCGGACGCGCGTGCCGATACTCCATGCTCGATGATCATGCGCCCTTCCCAGCCCTCATCCCGCAACGCCTTCGCGACGGAGACCCAGGGCTTCCTCACCTACCTCCGTGTCGAGTGCGGGCTCTCGATCAACACCATCGACGCCTACCGGCGCGACCTCAAGGCTCTCAGCGAGCAGCTTGAATCGTCGGGGCTGCTGGACGACCTCGGCTCGATCACTTCCGAGGACCTCGTCGCCCACCTCCGCTCCCTCCGCGTTGAGCGCGAGATGGCCTCCTCCTCCATCGCCCGCCACCTCGCGGCGATCCGGATGTTCTTCCGCTACCTCAGCGCCAACGGACGCATCCCCGAGGACCCGACCGAGCTGATCGACCGCCCGAGCATCTGGCAGAAGATCCCCAACGTGCTCTCGCCGAACTCGATGCGTGCACTGCTCGACGCCCCCACCCCCGCCAAGGACCCGCGCGCCCTGCCGATGCACCTGCGCGACAAGGCCCTGCTCGAGACCATGTACGCCAGCGGCCTGCGCGCCTCGGAGGTCGCCGACCTCTCGCTCAACGACATCCACTTCGCCCTCGGCGTCATCAAGGCGACCGGCAAGGGCAACAAGC
Organism: bacterium; assembly: GCA_024743075.1. Lineage (GTDB taxonomy): Bacteria > Planctomycetota > Phycisphaerae > Phycisphaerales > UBA1924 > JANSXG01. The sequence goes on from JANSXG010000060.1 coordinate 13,699, forward strand.
AGCGGATGATCCCTTTCGGCAGACCCGCCGAGCGGGCCCTGCGCCGCTACCTCGACGACTGTCGCCCGCGACTGGACAAGGGCGACGGGCGTGACGACCCCGGCGGACGCCTAGCGGGCAAGCGGGTCTTTCTCTCACGCACCGGTCGCCCGCTGGAGCGCGTAGCGGTCTGGCAGATCGTGCGCCGCAACGCCAACGCCGCGGGCCTGCGCGATGTGCACCCGCACGTCTTGCGTCACTCGTTCGCGACGCACCTGCTCTCTGGCGGAGCGGACCTGCGCGTGGTGCAGGAGCTGCTGGGCCACCAGAACGTGAACACGACGCAGATCTACACTCGGGTGGACCAGCCGCGACTCAAGGCGATCCACGAGAAGTTTCATCCGCGGGCGTGAGTCAGGGGCAATCGGTCCCGAAGGCGGCGAGGACGATGCTCAGGTCGGTCATGTCCACGCTGCCGCTGGCGTCGGCATCGCCGAAGGGGACGGCCTGCCCGAAGTTCACGAGGACCTTGTTCAGGTCACCGAGGTCGATCACGCCGTCGCCGTTGACGTCGCCGGTGCAGGTGCCGGTGAACTCGTAGGCCCCGCGATCCACCACCGTGCCGATGATGCGGTCGTTGCCATTGAGGTCGAACTCCGAGTTCACGAACGCGTTTAGGCCGGTGTTGATCGCCGGTGAGCCCGATGCCAGGCGCAGGTCCTCATCGCCCGTGTACGGCTCGCCGTCGGGGCCGAGGGGATCGACGAAGAAGTCCCCGCCGTCTGTCTCGAAGTCGAACACCAGGTTCGTGTCGTCGAGCTGGTCGAGAGTGTTCTGGAAGATCGTTGGAGCGAACACCGATGCGCGGATCGGCGAACTCGGGGAGATACTGACGCCCTCGCACGCAAACACGTTGTTCAGGAACTCGTAGTTCTCTGGAACAGTCGGTCCGTTGGCGGGAAAGACCCCAAACCGGCTCGCGAAGAGAGTCGACTCCCGCACACGGGCAATCCGAGCCCGGATCCAGAGGTTCTGACCAGAGATCTGGCAACCGTCGATCGTCACCGGGACCGTTGATAGAACATCAATGATCCTGATTATTGTGGAGTTCGGAAGCTCACCGAATCGCAGCCGTGTTTGGTCGATCGTCACAGCGCCTCCGCGCCACTGGCTCAGCAGCACGAGCCGGCCGGCTCTAAAATCCAAGTCACAACTCCGAAATGTGAGCGTCGCCTCACCAGAAGGCGGTTCGGCTGAGAATCCTGCTGAGTCGCGACCGACCCTCGCGACGGTAAAGTCCTGCGCAACAGATTCTCCGCCCGGACCGAACCTACTCGATGCAAACTCGAGCCCGCCCCAGTGGGTACCGACCGCGGCGAAGGGTCCCCAGTACTCCGTCGTGTCGTGCTCCATGAGGCAGTTGCGCACCACCACATCGCCCGAGCCGTGGTACAGCAGCGTGCCTCCGGTACCAAGACCTTCCCACTCGACCCAGAACCAGCCGGGGCCGAAGAGCAGTTTCTTCTGCACGCCGTCGCGGATCGAGAACCCATCCACCACGCCGCCGCCGCGAGCACCGAGACTCGCCAGCACATGCGGCGCGTTGTCCTCGAAGGTGGATTCGTCGTCGATGTTGTCGTTGCCGAGCACATCGCCTGAGAGGATCGTGCTGTTGGCGGTCCAGTCACGCTGGTCGACGCTGTTCTCGGTACCGTCGAACCCTCCAAGCAGGGTTACGTTCTCACGCAGGCGGAAGCCGTTCCAGCCCGAGTCCGCGCAGATCGGCGCGTACACTCCTGATGCGACCCAGATCTCCACCGGACCGACCCGGCGGGCCGCTATGTCGAGCGCCGGGCACGGGTTGGTGAACGCGCTCGCCCACGACAGCCCGTCTCCGCCCTCGGGCGCCTGCGCATCGACGTAGAGCCGGATCGGCTCGGACGAGAAGTCCGTGATCATCGGGTCGATGTAGGACCAGGACTGGCCGGGCGGCGCGTCGGCCGACGGCACGAACTCGATGCAGCCGGCGTCGGCGGCGTACCCGTCCACGCCCTCGCCGGGCGTGCCCTTGATCGCGCGAGGGTTGCCGACCATGTCAATCGGCAGCGGCTCCGTGATGTCGCAGTCGGCGTCGAGGTCGGCGAGGTCGAACAACACGAAGTTCGCCATAACCTCCGCGTCGACCTCAGGCGAGATGGAACTCCCGATCGCCGCGCTGTCGAGCCCGAGCGACGGGTCGTCGTCCACCGTCCCGAGCAGGCTGTCCGGCCCGAGCAAATCCGCGAAGCCGGGATCCGCTTCCGCGTTGAGCCGTACACGTGGAGAGGGGAGGAGGTTCGAGTTGTACCGACCGAAGACGCACGCTTCGACGAAGAAGAAACCGCTCGCGGGGGATCCGGTCAACGAGATCTCAGGGATGATTCCGGTGCCGTCGTACGCGAAGTTCTGATCGACAATGCAGTTCCGGAAATTCGCGTAGGCGGCGCCTGTGCCGTAGACAGCCTGACCGCCACCCTCGATCGAGGCGTTGCCGACGAAGGTGCCGTGCGCGAACTGCGCAAAGCCGGACGAGATGAAGGCGACCCCTCCGTTTCCTCCGAGTTCGCCGTCGGCCACGTTGCCGGCGAAGTAGCAATTCTGCGAAATCAGCAACTCGTTAGCCGGCCCGAACTCTTCCGCCGGGCTAGCGATCGCCCCACCCGCGGGCGCTGTGTTCCGCAGGAAGCGCGAGTTGGCCACAACGGTTAGGCCCTCGAACCCGATGGCGCCGCCGTAAGACTCGCCTCGGTTGTTGTGGAAGGTGTTGCCGACGAGGCGGGCCTCGACGGCGAAGACCGGTGCGCGGAAGTCGAACTCGATCGGCAGGTCATCACCCGACGCGAAGCTGTAGCGCACCGTGCAGTCGGTCATCCAGCGGAGCTCGTGGGCCGCGATGCGCGCGTGCTCGATGGTGATGCCGTTCAGCTCGGTCTTGCTCGGCAGGAACAGGACCTTGGTGTTGTCCTCGAAGTTGGCGAAGTTCTCCGGGTCGTCATCGCCGAGCAGGTCGCCGGTGAACACGGTCGGAAAGAGGTCGAGATCGCGCTCGTCGGGGTTCTTCGCGCCGCGACCGGCGTAGCCGCCCTTGACGGACTTCACGCCCACGAAGCCGTCGATCGCCTCGACCCAGGTCAGGCCGGGGAGCTCGATCGAGAGGTCGGCGTCGAGGGTGTCCGTGCCGGAGAAACGATCGGCGCGGTAGGTGCCGCCCGCCACGCGGAACTCGATGAGGTCGGCGTCGTACGGCCCGGCGCTGAGCGCATCCTGGATCGACTGGTGGGCGGTCTGCCACGAGGAGCCGCTGCCGCCGACGGGGGCAGACGCGTCGATGTAGACGATGCGCGTCGGCTCGTAGAGGCCGGAGGTCGCCAGCGAGACGATGTCGTCGAAGTTCTCCAGTTCGGTCGAGGTGACCCCGCACCCGCCGCGGCTGTACATGCGCTGCATGCGCTCGGCCAGCCGGTCCTCGAATTCGCGAGATCGGGCATCGAGTTCGGCCTGCGTCGGCAGGGGCCGATCCACGGGCCAGAGGGCGACGGGCGGCGGGGCAGCGAAAGAACATGAGGACAGCACCAGTGCGGCGAACAGGGCGGGTTGGTGGATCATGGCGGCTCGGCGGGGAGATGGGGGCGAGATTGTACGTAACTCCATTATGGACAAAGAATTACGACGGTCAATAACCACCGGCGAGATTCTCCGCCGGACGTCATTTGGGTCCCATTCGCCGATGCCTGACGGGCGAGATTCCCCGGTTGGGTGGGCTTGGGCAACGCTGGGCGAGGAATCAGCTCGGTGTGCCGCGGGGTCTCGTGGATCCGGCGGCGGCGATGGTTCGGGACGCGGCGTTCTGCTCGGCGTCGAGGGCTTCGGCTTGGCGCCTCGCCATCTTCTCCGCGCGGAGGCGCCTGAGTTCCTGCACCCGCGCATCGTGCGGGTGCATCTGGGGTGTGGGCTGCGGGGGAGGCGGGGCGTCTGCGTTTGGACGGTCGGAAGGTTCGGGACGCCCCCTCATCCGACCGCTAACGCGGCCACCTTCTGACGCGAGGGCAGAAGGAGCAGTCGATCCGCTGTCAACGTGGCCATCCGCTTCGCTCCTGACCACGCCACCCTTGGAGGGAGCGGGCGGCGCGGGCATTTCCTTCTTGGTTGCTTG
>JANSXG010000187.1 GCA_024743075.1 bacterium
GCCGAGATCATGAACTACACCGTCGTTGACGCCACGAGCGTCCTCACGACCCATATCGCCGAACTGGTCAAGTCCCACGGCGAGGAACTGCTCACCCGCGAAGAGGTCAACAACCTCATTGAGCAACTGAAGCAGCACGCGCCCAAACTCGTCGAAGAGGTCGTCCCCGAGATCGTCTCGCCCGGCGAGATCCAGAAGGTCCTCCAGTGCCTCCTGCGCGAACGGGTTCCGATCCGCGACATGGAGACCATCCTCGAGACCCTCGGCGACTGGTCCCGCAAGACCAAGGACCCCGATGTACTCGTCGAGTATGTCCGCAACGCCCTCCGGCGATCGATCTGCAACCTCTACGCCGTACCCTCCGAGGACTACTCCGACAACGGCAGAGCCAAGATGCGCATGGTCTGCGTCACGCTCGACCCCTCCTTCGAGGACGCCGTCGCCGCGTACATCGATCGGGGCCAGGCCGGTACCACGCTCTCGATCCCGGCCGGAGTCGCCTCGCTGCTCGCCCAGCGCGTCGGCAAGGAAGTCACCAAGGTCACGAACGCTGGGCACCCGCCGCTGGTCGTCGCATCACCGCAGGTGCGCGCGCAGATCCGGACAATCCTGGAGCCCCACATTTCGGGTGTCGCGGTCCTCGGCTACAACGAGATCGTCAGCGGCATCGACGTCGAATCCGTCGGCCTCGTGACGCTCCCGCCAGAAGTCGCACGCCAGACAGCGCAGGCGTCCTGACCCGGGAGCTGGTGTCGGGCTGAAAATTGCGAAGAAAATTCCGGTCTTTTTACCTGACTCCCACCGAAGAGTCAGTTATCTTCCACTCGGCTCAACCCGAACCAGGCGTCGCAGGATGCGACGCTGCCGAAGCCAGGAGGGCGTATGGCGATCAAGACCTTTCGCGGGAAATCCGTGAACGAGGCGCTCGCGCTGGTCAAGCGCGAACTCGGACCCAACGCGGTCATCCTTCACACGAAAACGCACAAAGTCGGCGGCGTATTCGGAATCGGTGCGCAGAGCGTCACCGAGATCACCGCGACCGCCGATGCCTCGGTTGCTCGCTCGGTGCAATCCCGCTCCGGTCAGCGTCAGACGGCGCCCGCAGAGCGAAAGCAAGCCGGGGGTGCCCAGGCTTCCGCCAGCGCAGAGCGCCGAGTCACCCGCCGGGAACTGTTGGAGTACGCGCGTTCTACGGCCTCCCCGCAGACCGCGGTCGCCGAACCACCGACCATTCGTCACCAGACCGTCGACCTCGACCCGCTGGACCCGCTGGCTGCACTCGCCTCTCGGCGCACCCGGCGCGATGACTCCGGCGACAACACTCCGTCGCTGCGCCCGACCCGCAGCCGACAGCCCGCGCCGTCCGAGCAGTCGTCTTCCGAGGACTCGTTCAGCCCTACCCACGCAGAACGCCACCGCCAGGAGCCCGCGCGCGAAGCGATGGAGCCGAAGCCCCAGCGCCAGCAGATCCCGCCCCGACGCGAGCCCGAAGCGCCGCCCCCCGCTCAGCCCGCTCAGCCCGCTCAGCCCACTCCGCAGGCGACCTCCGGCAACACCGCAATCGAAGCGGAACTCGCAGCCCTCCGGCGTATGGTCACCCAGGTTCTCCAGACTTCACGAGGCGGCGGCGGCGCAGGGATGCAGAACGACGCCCTCACCGATCTCTACGCCAAACTGATCGAGAACGAACTCGCCTCCGAACTCGCCGACGAGATCGCCACCCATGTTCGTGAAGAACTCAACCGCGAGGAACTCGCCTCGCCGGATGTGGTCCGTCAGGCCATCCTCCGTCACCTCGCGTCCCTCATCCCCGTTTCCCGCTCGCTTCCACCCGCCGGGCAGCAGGACGACGGCCGCCCGTTGACCCTTGCTCTCATCGGCCCGACCGGCGTCGGGAAGACGACGACCCTCGCCAAACTCGCCGCGACTTACAAACTCCGTCGCGGGAAGAAAGTCGGCCTCGTCACCTGCGACACCTACCGCATCGCCGCGGTCGATCAGCTCCGCACCTACGCGAACATCATCGGCCTGCCCCTCAAGGTCGCGCTGACCCCGGCAGATATGCGACAGGCCTGCGAGCAGCTGAGTGACTGCGATGTCATCCTCATCGACACCGCCGGTCGCTCCCAGCGCGATGTGGGCAAGATCGACGAACTCCGCCAACTCGTCGACGCCGCGAACCCGCACCAGACCCATCTCGTGCTCTCCTCGACCCACAGCGAACGCGTTCTGGCCGAAGCCGCCGCGAAGTTCGTGGACATCGAGCCGGATCATGTCATCTTCACCAAGCTCGACGAAGCCGTCAGCGTCGGCCTCGTCGTCAACACGCTGCGCCGCCTGAACGCGAAGCTCAGTTTCGTCACAACCGGTCAGGAAGTGCCCGATCAGATCGAGCTCGGCAACGCCGACCGCATCGCCCGCCTCGTGGTCGATGGGGGGGTAGCCCGATGAAACTCCCGTCCAGCGATTCCACCCTCGACCGTTTCGATGCCGAGTCTGCCGCCACCCGCGGCAACGACGATCAGGCCACCCGCCTCCGCGCCCTCATCGCGAGCGTCGAGAAGAACGCTCCGACCGAAGCCCCGTCGGACGACCCGCTCGCCGCGACCTCGCAGCGCCCGCTCCCGCCCATGATCGCCTTCGCGTCGGGCAAGGGCGGCGTTGGCAAGACGAACATCTGCCTCTCCGTCGCGACAATCCTTGCCGAGCGAGGGATCCGCGTCACGGTCGTCGACGGCGACCTCGGCATGGCCAACGCCGATGTGCTCTGCGGCGTGCGCCCCCGCGGGCATCTCGGGCATGTCATCGCCGGCGTGAAGTCTCTCGACGACATCACCCTGCGCACGTCCGGCGGCTTCGACCTGGTCCCCGGCGGGTCGGGCATCGCTCGTCTCGCGGACCTGACCGCGCACGAACGAGCCATCCTGTTCCGCTCGCTGAACCGCATGCAGTCGAACAGCGAACTGCTGCTCGTCGACTGCGGCGCAGGCATCGGGCCCAAGGTTCAGATGTTCATCGACGCCGCGGACCTTACGCTCGTCGTGACCACGCCCGAGCCAACTTCGATTACCGACGCGTACAGCCTTATCAAGTGTGTCGTCGCCCGACGCGACCGCGCGGCTGCCGAGTGCGCCGAGCCGGTCTCCGGTGACCTCGCCGTGCTCGTCAACATGGCTTACGACGAACGCGAGGCGATCGCTATCCAGACCCGCATCGCCTCAGTTGCCCGGAAGTTCCTTGCGACGGATCTTGCCAGCGCCGGCTTCGTCCGGCGCGACCGCGCCGTCTTCAACGCCGTGCGTGCCCGTAAGCCGTACGCCGTGCTCGATCCGAAAGCCCTGGCGACCCGCGATACGCAGGCCGTCGGTGAGTTCATCGCGAAGCTGACGCTCTCGCCCCAGCGCCTCGAGCGCCGTCGCCGGGGGCTGCGCCGCCTGCTCCGACGGAACTGAAGGTTTTCTGTTCTGGGCCTGAAGGCGCGCCGAAATCGCGCCGATCAAGTTCGCACGGGATCGTTCACTCTGTTTCTTGAAGGGCCGATAGCATCGTGGACAGCCGAGCCCCGACCCGAATCATCGCCAGTTGTTTCGCACTTTCCGCGTTCGCGATCGCGCTGATCGCCGGACTCAACGCGGACCGATCAGTTTCGGCGATCCTCTCGACCGCAGTTTTTGCGCTTGTCGTTTGCTACATCTTGGGCCTCATGATCGCCTCGATAGCAAATGTCGCGGTCAGCGAACGCATCGATCAACTCAAAGCAGACAAACCCATCCCGACGTCCGACGATCGATCACAGACTCCGGAGTCGTCCGAGCAACCCGAGCAGGCATCGCACGCCGCATAAAGCTGTCGCGATTCTTGCGCATTTTTCTTTGTGTCTCGCAAGGCGTTTGGTATAGTCCGATACACCGCTGCCCAAGGATGGGCGCCGGCAAAAACGCCGCGAGGCCAGAAGGTCAAGGAGAAGACCGTGCCAGCAACGAAGACGAAGAAGGGGTCACCCGTCGTCGTCCCCGCCGGGGGCTCACGAAAATCCACAGCGCGAAAGTCCAAAGCGGCCAAGCTCGACAAGCCGTACGAGGAAATGGACCAGACCGAACTGTGGACGCTCTATCAGGCGAACCCGTCCGACGAGTTGCGCAACTTCCTCATCGTCAAGTACCGGCCGATCGTGCGTTACAACGCCGAGCGCGTGCACACCCGGCTGCCCGACGAAGTCGATGTTGACGACCTCATCTCCGTCGGCGTCTTCGGACTCATGGACGCCATCGACGGCTTCGACCTCGAGCGTGGCGTGAAATTCGAAACCTACTGCGCCCAGCGCATCCGAGGAGCGATCCTCGATGAACTCCGCTCGATGGACTGGGTCCCGCGCATCGTCCGCAGCCGCACCAGCAAAGTCGAGCGCGCCAAGGCGTCGCTCGAGGCCGAACTCGGTCGGCCCGCCACCCAGGACGAGATCTCATCCAAACTCGGGGTCGATGCCGAAGAGGTCAAGAAGATCCTCAAGGACGGACGCGCCGTGAGCATGTCCTCGCTCTCACGCGAGCGCTACCAGTCCGATGGCTCGCGCGATGTCCTTGAGATCGACGTCCTCGAAGACACTACTCAGGTGAACCCGCTCGGCGAGATCCAGCGGCGCGACCTCAAGAACCTGCTCACCAAGGGCCTCAGCCGCGCCGAACGCCTCATCGTCATCCTCTATTACTACGAGGAAATGACCATGAAGGAGATCGGCGCCACGCTCGACCTCTCAGAATCCCGCGTCAGCCAGATGCACAGCTCCATCCTCGCCCGCCTGAAGGCACAGATGCAGCACCGCGAACGAGAGTTCGACGCCGAAGAGTAGGACACGCTCTTCACACCACACTGGGTCGGCGGTCGCCTTTCTCCGGGCGGCCGCCTCTCGTTTTGGGCCTACCATACCCCGCATGCCCGAACCGACGCACATCCCGGCAAACGCCTTCATCGCCCTCGGTTCGAACCTCGGCGATCGGGAATTCGCCATCGAATCAGCACGCACCGCGCTCGGTCGACATCCCGAGATCGAGACCGTCCGGTGCTCGAGTCTCATCGAGACCGACCCGGTCGGTCCGCCCGGGCAGGGCCCATACCTCAACGGCGTCACGATGGTCCGCACCACCCTCAGCCCGCGCGCCCTTCTCGACGCCATGCTCGCCATCGAGCGGTCCCTCGGGCGCATCCGCGAAGAGTCCACCGAGCGGTGGGGGCCCCGAACCATCGACCTCGATCTCGTGCTCTACTCCGACCTGATCATCGATGAACCCGGCCTGACCATCCCGCAACAGCGCTTGCATGAGCGTCGATTCGTCATGCAGACGCTCGTCCAGATCGCGAACGACGTGTTGCAC
>JANSXG010000278.1 GCA_024743075.1 bacterium
CCGATCACGACCGAGATCCGCCTCGGTATCGAGCGTATTCCAGACGGCTGCCGCGTCATCGGCGTAACCGGCAGCGCGGGCAAAAGCACCACCGCCGCGATGATCGCCCACGCGGCGCGCGCGTGCTGGAAAACAGGAAGCGTCGTCTTCGCCGGCAACATCGGCAGTTCGCTGCTCGACGAATCGCTGCAGCCCGGCGATCTGATCGTGCTTGAGCTCTCAAGCGCACAGCTCCATTGGCTCGGCCCGGACTCCTTCTCCGGCCCGCCCGCTTGCTTCCGCCCCGACGTCGCCGTGTTCACCACGCTCTCGCGGAACCACATCGACTGGCACGGTTCGTTCGAACACTACCGCGAATCGAAGCGACTATTGGCTGGATCCGATTCGACCGCGGTTATCGCGTCTCCCCAGGCTTGCGATGCCTTCGGATTCAACGATCCCGTCTCCCCTCACCCGGACATCGAGCTCGCCATTCCGGGGCGCCATAACCAGCAGAACGCATCCCTCGCACTCGCCGCATTGCGCGAGGTGATCGGCACGGCTCCCGACCCCCGACTCGCTCTCGCCGACTTCGCCGGCCTCCCGCACCGATTGCAGTTCATCGCCGACACACGTCTCCCGCGCGGTCGATTCCGCGCGTTCAACGATTCCAAGTGCACCACGCCCGAAGGCGTCGGCCTCGCCATCGAGGCGTTCAACCAGCCCGGCGAGTGCGGGGCCGAGCGGGTGTGGCTCATCGCCGGGGGCTACGACAAGGGCACCGATCCCGCATCACTCGTCGAGGCTGCCGCCGGTTGTGCCGGCGTCTTTTGCATCGGCGACACCGGAGCCACTCTGGCCGAGTCCGTTCGGGCCCGCGCCGGGCGGGCGATCAACGCCGAGACACTCGATCGGGCGGTCGCAGAGGCCGCCGAGGCCATCGCGCTGCACGACGGCGAGAGCGTGTTGCTGCTCTCGCCCGGCTTCGCCTCCTGGGACCAATTCGCCAACTACGAGCATCGCGGCGAGGCGTTCGCCAAAGCCGTCAATCGCCACTTCGGTGACAACAGTATGTCACCCAGCCGACCAGATACCGTTCAAAGTTCCGAAAATTGACCGAACAGATCTTGCAATGGCCTCCGCGTCCGCTATCCTGACGGCACCCAAACATTCTTGTGCCCGAAGGAGTCTTGCGGTATGGTCAGCACAGTTACGAATTCAGCACGCCTCAACGCCTCAAACGGCCTGAACAGAGCAGCGGGAGACAACGCCATCATGGACGAGAAAGTCGCAAAAGAGCGGGCCGCCGCCCTCGATCGCACCAAGGCCCAGATCGAACGAACCTTCGGCAAGGGCTCACTGATGACCATGGACGAGAACGCCCTCGCGTCCATCCCCGGCATCAGCACCGGCGCGGTCTCGCTCGATCTCGCCCTCGGCGGCAAGGGCCTTCCTGTTGGCCGCGTCATCGAGGTCTACGGCCCTGAGTCCTCCGGCAAGACCACCCTCGCGCTCACCGCGCTGGGCAACTGCCAGAAGAAGGGCGGCGTCGCCGCCTTCATCGACGCCGAGCACGCCCTCGACCCGTCGTGGGCCCGACGTCTCGGCGTCAACATCGACGACCTGCTCGTCAGCCAGCCGAGTTCCGGCGAAGAAGCCCTCGAGATCTGTGAGCTGCTCGTCCGCTCCAACGCCGTGGACCTCGTCGTCGTCGACTCGGTCGCCGCGCTCGTGCCCCGCGCCGAACTCGAAGGCGAAATGGGCGATTCCCATGTCGGCCTCCAGGCCCGACTCATGTCGCAGGCCCTGCGCAAGCTCACCGGCGCGATCGCCAAGAGCAGCTGCACCGTCATCTTCATCAACCAGATCCGAGAAAAGATCGGTGTGATGTTCGGGTCGCCCGAGACCACCACCGGCGGCCGGGCCCTGAAGTTCTACTCGTCGATCCGCATCG
>JANSXG010000252.1 GCA_024743075.1 bacterium
CAGCATCGACAGCAACGTGTCGGGCTTCAAGGTCAACGGCGCGAAGCTCGGCTTCAACGAGACCCGCGACGTTGATGTGCTTGTCACGCAGTCGGCCCAGGTCGGCGGCATGGTGATGCGCTTCGGCGGCACCAACATCGACCTGACCGACGCGGACTCCACCTTCACGATCGAGGTCGCCGGCAACCAGGGCTCGCGTGAGCTGAGCTTCAGCTCCGGCACGACCCTGAGCGACATCGCGGCGACCATCAACAGCTTCACCGATGTGACCGGCGTCACCGCGACCGCCTCGGGCAACGACATCAAGCTCGTGTCCAGCGAGTACGGGAGCGACGAGTTCGTGTCCCTGAAGGTCATCGACGACGGCGGTGTCTCCGGCACGGGCGTGGACAACTTCGCCGCCGCCGACACCAACGCTCTTGCCGGATCGCCGACCGCGTTCAACGCGCTGACGAACGGCACGACGGACTTCGGTCAGGACGTTCGCGCGACCATCAACGGTATCGCCGCGACGACCAAGGGCACAAAGGCTTCGATCAACACCGACTTCCTCGACGTGTCCGTCGACCTCTCGACCACCGGAGCGACCACCCTCGGCTCGATCTCCGCCTTCACCATCACCGGCGGCGGCGGCGACTTCCAGCTGGGCGGCCGCGTGGATATCGGCGGCAAGGTCTCGCTGGGCATCGGCAACGTTGCGGTCCGCGAGATCGGCAAGACGATCGACGGCGGGACGAACTACACGCTGTCGGACATCGGTTCCGGCAAGACGCTGAACGTGGTCGACGGCGACCTCTCGGTCGCGCAGGACGCGGTCGAGCAGGCGATCAAGGATGTGAACTCGCTGCGTGGTCGCCTCGGCGCCTTCCAGCAGAACACCGTCGGCGCGACGATCCGTTCGCTGGGCGTCTCGCTTGAGAACGCCACCGCCGCCGAGTCCGCGATCCGCGATACCGACTTTGCAGCGGAGACCGCGGCCCTGACCCGCAACCAGATCCTGAGCCAGTCGGCCACGTCTGTGTTGTCTCAGGCCAACGCGCAGCCCCAGTCCGCGCTGGCGCTGCTCGGCTAAGCCCGACTGACGGACCGACCGAGTCCCCGAGGTTTCGGGGACGCCCGATAAAACCCTTACCGCTTTGGTTCAATCGACCAAAGCGGTTTTTGTTTTGGGCGGCGGTTTGTCTTATCGGACTTCGGTCCGCGAGGGTGTGGAAGACCTCCGATACCACACTTCGTCGTAGGAACTCCAACATCCACATCGGAGGCACATCCACCATGAGCCGCATCAACACCAACGTCATGTCGCTGATCGGTCAGCGCGTGCTCGGCGCGAACAACAGCATGCTGGGCACATCACTCGAACGCCTTTCCACCGGCCTGCGAATCAATCGAGGCAAGGACGACCCGGCGGGGCTCATCGCGTCGCAGAACCTGCGGGCCGAGATGAAAGGTCTCGATCAGGCGATCAAGAACGCCGAACGCGCCGACCAGGTGGTGAACATCACCGAGGGCGGTCTCGGCGAGATCGGGTCGCTGCTGAACGAACTGCAGGCGCTGGTGACGCAGAGCGCGAACGACGGCGGCCTGTCCGACGAAGAGAAGGAAGCGAACCAGCTGCAGATCGATTCGATCCTGCAGACGATCGACCGGATCGCGGGTGCGACGGCGTTTCAGGGCAAGAAGCTCCTCAACGGGAATCTCGACTACCAGACCACCAACATCTCCGACGAGATCGGCGCGTTCAGCGTGAACGGCGCGAAGCTGGGGTTTGGTGAGACTCGGGATGTTGACGTGCTCGTCACGGCCTCGGCCCAGGTTGCGGGCATGTTCCTGGAGTTCGGTGGGGCCGGAATCGACCTCGGCGAAGCGAGCGGGCCCGGCACGGCTGCTCCCAACTCGCAGTTCGTGATCGAGGTCTCCGGCAACGAGGGTGCACGCCAGTTGTCCTTCAGCTCCGGTACGACGCTGAACAACATCGCCGCGTCGATCAACAGCTTCTCGGCGGTGACGGGCGTCCGGGCGGTGGTGTCGGGCACCGGTGTGCGCCTGGAATCGACTTCGTACGGTTCGGAAGAGTTCGTCTCGCTGGAAGTCATTGACGACGGCGGCATCGACACGGGCGCAACGATCGGCGTGTACGACCTCGACTCCGGGAACACGCAGGTTTCGGACTCCGGCAGCCGCGTGACGTTCGCGTCGCTGGACATCGGCAAGACGGACTACGGCCAAGACGTTCAGGCGACGATCAACGGCATCACGGCGACGACGTCCGGCACTCGTGTCGCGATCAACACTGACTTCCTCGATGTTTCCATCGACCTGAACTACGACCTGTCCGGCGGTGGTTCCGGCGCTGCACAACTGGGCGCCATCAGCGCGATGCGCATTCTCGGCGGCGGCGCGGACTTCCAGCTCGCTTCGCGCGTGGACATCGCGGGCAAGGTTTCGCTTGGCGTTTCGAATGTCGCGGCCCGAGAGCTCGGACGCACGACGATCACAGACGGGTCCGGCACGACGACGTACCTGCTCTCCGACATGGGAGGCGGCAGGGATCTGAACGTCATGAACGGCGACCTCACCGCGGCGCAGCGGGTTGTCGATTCGGCGATCCGCGAGGTGAGTTCGCTCCGCGGGCGTCTGGGCGCGTTTCAGCAGAACGTCATCGGAGCGTCGATCCGGTCGATCGGTGTCTCGCTCGAGAACACCACGGCTGCCGAGTCGATCATCCGTGACACGGACTTCGCGGAAGAGACCGCGGAGCTGACGAGGTCGCAGATCCTCGTCACGTCGGCGACGCAGATCCTCGGGATCGCCAACCAGCAGCCG
>JANSXG010000182.1 GCA_024743075.1 bacterium
CCCGATGAGGACTCGGTCGAGCGCAACCGCTACGGCGAACTCCGCAAGTGCCCGCGCATCGTGAAGCACATCTTCGAGAACGTCGCGCCGCAGTTCGAAGACCGCTCCGGCGGCTACACCCGCATCGTCCGCATCGGCAAGCGCCGCATCGGCGACGCCGCGGAACTTTGCGTGCTGCAATTCGTCGGCGCTGAGGATGGCCCCGAGATCGGCGGCAACCCCAGCCGTCGCCGTCGCAAGGCCGACCGCCGCACCGCGTTCGCCGCTCAGGTTCGCAAGAGCTGGGGCGCCGACGCCAAGCCGGCCGAAGAAGCCCCGGCGGCGACCGAAACGGAACCGTCTTCTGATGACGCCGGTGAGGCCGAGTCGAAGGACTGAGTCCGCGTCGCAGTTGCGACCGATCGATTCTCGCAAGCCCGCTCCACGAGCGGGCTTTTTCATGCCCGATGCCGCGCGCACGCCTTGGTAGACTCTCGCCCATGCTCGAACAGATCCAGCAACTGGAAGACAGCGCACTCGCCGAACTCGCGCAGGTCAATGACGCCCCGGCTCTTGAAGCGTGGCGGGTGTCCTACCTCGGTTCCAAGGGCAAGCTCAAGGGCGCGATGGCCGGGCTCAAGGACGTCCCGAAAGCCGACAAACCCGCCGTCGGTCAGCGGATGAACAGCGCGAAGCAGTCCCTCGAGACGGCCTTCGAAGAAGCAAAGTCGCGACTCGCCAGCGGTGGCGCTTCTCCCAAGGGCGGCGTCCAGATCGATGTCACTGAGCCCGCGCTGCCGATGCCGATGGGTAAGAGCCACATCATCACGCGCGTTCGCAACGAACTCTGTGATGTGTTCGGGCGGATGGGCTTCGATGTGGCGGCGGGGGACGAGGTCGAGGACGACGAGCACAACTTCGTCAAGCTCAACATCCCGAACAACCACCCGGCGCGCGAGCCGATCGACAACTTCTATGTCCACGAACCCGGCGTGGACAGTGTTGATGCGCACTTCGAGGCCGGCGGGCGCCCGCGCATGCTCCGCTCGCAGACCTCGACGGTGCAGATCCGCGTGATGGAAGACGCTGTCGCGAAGGGGTGGGGGCCGCCGCTGAAGATCGTCGCGCCCGGACGGGTCTACCGCCCGGATACCGTCGACGCGACGCACTCGTTCATGTTCCACCAGATCGAAGGGCTGTACATCGATCGCAAGGTGACGATGCGCGACCTGAAGACCACGCTCTTCCAGTTCGCCAAGATGTACTTCGGGCCGGACGCCAAAATCCGACTCCGCCCGAGCTTCTTTCCGTTCACCGAGCCGAGCGCCGAGTTCGATATGAAGATCCGCCTCAACCCGGCGAAGCCGGCGAGTTGGGTCGAACTCGGCGGCTGCGGCATGGTGGACCCGGCGGTCTTCGAATCGGTCGGCATCGATCCGGAAGAGTGGACCGGCTTCGCATTCGGGTTCGGCATCGAGCGGATCGCGATGGGGCGCTACGGCATCCCCGACATCCGCCTGCTCTACGAGGGCGACATCCGCTTCCTGAGTCAGATCTGACCGGGCCGCTCAGCCGACGTCGCGCGTCTGGAACAGCATCACCGCAAGGCTGAGCAGGCCCGTGATCTGCAGCGCCGTATAGAGCACGACCAGCCCGATGTAGCGGGCCGGAATGCTGTGGCCCTGCGTGATCGCGTCGACAAGCCAATAGGACTGCAGATTCGGGACGATGCTCCACGCCGCCAGTGCCGGCACCGAGTGTCCCGTGGGCTGTGCGAAGAGAAAGTCACCCTCGCGTGGCATACGGGCGACATCGAGACCGCCGGCGTTGATGAGCACCATCTCGCGCTCTTCGGCCTCGTAACTCAGCACGGCGAGGGATCGCCCGTACCGGTCCGCATCGACCACATCATTCGGGCGGGTGACGTCGCCCGTGAACGGCTGATGATCGGGGACGGCGAGGGCTACGCCGCTGGGCGCCGGGCCGAAATAGACCGGCTGACCCACGTTGACGTCAATCGTTGGTATCGCGGTGAGTGTCAACGCCACCGTGTCGCCGGGCTCGGTGATCGTGTCGTCTTCGAACTCTGTCGTGACGGTATCAACGGTCGCGAAGTGTTCGTTGACGAAAGCGAAGCGCCCGAGGAAGTAATTGGACATGAGCCCGCCGACGAAGACCCCTGCGCACACCACGATCGTCATGACCTGTCCAAGACGCGTGGACACACAGACCGCGAGCGCGGTCAGCACGAGCATCGCAAGGAGCACACAGCCCGAGGCGAGCAGCACCTGAGGTTGAACGACCTCGGTGATGTAGTCCGGCGACGAGAAGTCACGGAGCGTGAAGTTCCGCTCGATCAGGAGGGTGACGCCCCAGGCACCGATCGACAGCGGGGCCAGCAGGCGGGTCGTGGTGGCGGAAAATACCCAGCCATAGAAGAAGTTGCCCCAGATGCCCGCACCGATCGAGATCAGCAGCGCCCCGCCGCCGGTGACCAGCACCGACCAGTTCAGGTTGTCCCGGGCGGTGGACATCACTTCATGGCGCATCGCCAGCAGGAAGAAGGCCATGAGCGTGACGAAGGCCATCGCCATCGCGGCCGAGACGCCGAGGAATTTTCCGAAGATGAAGACCGGGCGACCGATCGGCTTGGAGATGACGGTCAGGGCGGTCTTGTTCTCGATTTCCTTGGAGAGGACGTTGGTGGCGATGAACGCCGCGAGGAGCGTACAGACGACCAGAACGGTCGCGAGGCCCATGTCGAGCAGGAGCTTGTTGTCCTTCTGGACCTGCAGCCCCTCCTCCGTGTAATCCATGGAATAGGCGGAGAGCAGGACGTTGAAGACCTGCAGGAGCGATCCGGCCAGGATCAGCACGAAATAGATCGGTTGGCGGATCGCCTCGACGAACGTGTTGCGGGCGATCGACAGCGTTTGTCCGAACATTCGTTCTCCCGGGGGGCTCGCTGGTGGGGCCAGAGTGGCCTACAGGATACGCCTCAGCGGGCGTTGTCGCAGGACACAGGATACGTCCGCCACGCCGCTGCGGTTCGCCCCGCATCCTGTCGCTCGGCGCGGGAACTCCCGAGGTCTGCGATCCGGCAACTTCTGCGCATGCCGGAAGTTGCGGACTTTTATCGAACCGAAGCCACTGGTTTTCGTACTGTGCGGTGCGTCGATTCCCATTCGAGGCTCGGGCCTCGTGTTCGGTGGACAGAAGGGGGCGGTGGGGCGAGAATACGCCCCCCTGTCTCGGAAAGCCCCGAACACCTGTTTCTGGGCGGCGCCCCCGGCTCTCGCGGGGGTGCTCCGTGCGTCTGAGTCTGCATTTGGCGGCGTCCGCCGCGGTTGTCCGGCCCATGTGAAGCGGCCCAAAGAGGATCTCTCCCCCCGATGCCGAAAAACGCTGACCACCTCTCGTACCAGCGCGCATCAACGATCAGTGCCTTCGGTCTCGCGATGCAACTCGCGCTGTCCGTCGCCATGCTCGTGTACGGCGTGCTCGGCGGAGATTACGCCGCGACATACGGGTCGATCCCGATGTTCTTCGGCGTGCCGATCTGGATCGCTCTGCTGCTGGTGTTCCACCAGCACAAACTGGAGCGGCTCGAAGCCATCGAGACCGAGGCCTTCCGCGCCTCGGATGCGTCGCAGGCGTCGGTCTTCGACGAGGTCGGTGCGGACCAGGTGGTCCAGGCCTCGCGTCTGGCGTGGATGCACCGCCTGCTCCTGCCGGTGTTCAGCGTGGTCATCGGCATCGTTGCGGTGGTGCTCGGGCTCATCCTGTTGTTCCGGACGGGGCCGGTCGAACTCGCCGCGGACCTGAACTCGGGTTGGGGCATCGCGATCGGCGTGGCGTGTGCGTTCCTCGGCTTCGTGTTCGCCCGCTTCGTGGCAGGCATGGCCCGCCAGCCTATCTGGAGTCTGCTCAACGGCGGAGCCGGTATCGCGATGGCGGGTGCTCTGATCGGCCTGCTGCTCGCCATCGGCCATTTCCTAGACATGGCCCTCGACGAACGAGGCCTGCTTGAGACTCTGCCGACAGTGTTCCGCATCTTCCTGCTGGTCTACGGCATCGAGGTGCTCGCGAACACGGTCCTGAACTTCTACAAGCCTCGGCGCGCGGGCGAGTACCTGCGTCCGGGCTTCGACTCTCGCATCCTCGCGCTCGCCGCCGCTCCCGACCGCATTACCGAGTCCATCAGCGGAGCGATCAACTACCAGTTCGGCTTCTCCGTCACCGACGGCTGGTTCTTCAAACTGCTCAAGCGGTTCGCGGTGCCGGCACTCGTCGTCGGTGTGCTGCTTGTGTGGGGCATGACCTGCTTCGTGGTCATCAAGCCCGATGAGACCGGCCTGAAGATCACACACGGCCAGATTCAGACCTACGAGCGAACGCTGCCCGACGGCACAACCGTTGAAACCGCGGATCTGGACCCCGGCCTTGTGGTCAAACTGCCGTGGCCGTTCAGTCGGGTGGTCACGTTCTCGTCGACCGCCGTCAACGAGATCGTCATCGGCACGCGCAAGTCGCACGGCGGGGACGGCGGCCCGCTGCTCTGGAAGAACCCGAATCAGCCCGGTGAGCAGTTCATGCTGGTCCAGCCGAGCCGGTCGATCGCCAGCAACTCGCGCTTCCGCGACCTGTCGATCCTCTCGCTCGAGATGTCCGTGCAGTACGTCGTGGACGACCTGCGCTCGTACTACGAGCTCGCGCAGGACGGACCGCGCCGCGATCGTGAGGCGATACGCCGGGACGTGCTGACGACGATGGCCTCCGCCGCGGCGACGCAGTACATCTCAACTTTCGCCGAGGATCAGGTGCTCGGTGCCGAGCGGGCGTCGATCGCCGACGGGCTCCGCGATGTGATCCAGACCGTCTTCGACCGGCACGATACCGGCGTCCGTGTGATGTTCGCGGGCATCGCGGGCGTGCATCCTTCCAGCGACGTCGCCACGCCCTTCGAAGATGTGGTGGCCGCCGATCAGGATCGTCTCCGCGATATCGAACTCGCCGAAGCCGAACGCATCGCGACACTCGCTCGCGCCGTCGGAGACATCGAATTGGCCGACCGCGTCATCACCGAACTCGACGAACTCGACCAGATGTCCCGATCGGGCGCCGACTCCGAGGCGATCGCCGAGCAGGAAGCGCTGATCATGGCGATGATTCAGGAAGCCGGCGGCGAGGCGGCGACCCGGTTGTCCCAGGCCCGCTCGAACCGCTGGTCGCGCCACATGGGCGAGCGCGCTCGGGCGATCCGGCGTGAGGGTGAACTCGCGGCGTACCGCGCAGCCCCCGCGGCGTTCCTCGCCGACCGCCTTCTCGCGGCGTGGGTCACGGCGACCCAGGACGCCCGCGTGTTCGTCGTTCCCGAGTCGCTCGATGTCCGCATCGACCAGACCGAAATCAACCAGTCGCTCGACTTCCGTTCTTCCGATGACTCCGAGGGAGCCAGCCAGTGAATAAGTGGGTCTACGTCATTATCGCCGGCGTGCTTGTCGTTCTCTTCGCCGCCAAATCATCCACCTACCAGCTCAGCTTCACGGAGCGGGCGGTGGTCGCGAACTTCGGAAAGGTTTCCGACAGCGGCGTCATCGAAGAGCCGGGCCTGAAGTTCAAAGCACCGGCTCCGTTCTCGTCGGTCACCATCTACGACACGCGCG
>JANSXG010000251.1 GCA_024743075.1 bacterium
CGATCCCTTCTCGCTCGGCCATGTTCGCCAGCATCCGCACCGCGCCCTCCAGATAAAAGGTGTCCACCTCGCCCGCGTATACACGGATCTTCCTCGCGAGGTCCTCGTTGCGAACCTTCCAGGCGCGCTCCAGCTTCAGGCGGATGTCGTAGGGCTTCCACAGTTCCGTCGCAAGGACATCCACCGCACCCGTCTCGCGATCGAAGATCGGCATCGGCTCACCGTCCACCAGGCGTGGGCTGAACACCGCCTCGAACGAGTGGATCTGCCCGCCGGGTCCCAGCACCTCTTCCCGCGCGACAAACTCGCGGTAGGTCAGCATCACCTCTCCGCCGCGCCGCGCGAGCCCGCGCTCGTTGCCGTCGGCGTCCACATACATGTTCTCGCCGGGCTTGTAGAGGTTGATGTACTGGAAATCGCGGAAATCAACCGGGTCCGGCACATGGCTCCAGCAGCCCGCGAAGTCGTCGATGTAATGCACCTGCAACCACAGACTCGACCACCCGCCCGAGCTCACGCCCGTCGCGTACCGGTGCTCCGGCCCCGCGCCGCCGAACTCGGCATCGATCTTCGGCAGCATCTCCTCGACCAGCATCGCGCCCCACGGCCCGTTCGTCGCCGAATCCGCGAAAACGCTGTGCCCCCGGAAGCACGACGGGTCCGGCACCACCCAAAGCAGGTCGCCGTCGTACACGCGATCGACCATCCGCCCCATCCGCGCGGCGCCGCGATGCGTGCCTCCGAAGCCCGGGATATCGATCACCACCGGGTACTTCGCATCCGCGGGCCGCTCATCAAAACCTTCGGGCACCACGATCCCCGCCCGCACCATGTAATCCCGCCCGTGAAACTCGCTCAGCAGGTCGCTGCGGAACTCCAGCAGACGCACGCGCGGGCTCTCCTCGAACGGTGTCGCTTCCACGACCGAGTCCGGGACCAGACGCAGCGGCTCCATCGCGTCGCGCGCTCCAGCATCCTCGGGCACCGTGATCGTCGTCACCGCCGAGTACCGATCCCCCGCGCCGGTTCCCGCCTTCGGCGAATCCAGGCTGATCCGCAGCACCGCCTGCGCGTTCCATTCGCCCGCCCGCAGTTCGTCCGTCGTCACCGGGTGACCCATCGCGCTCTCGTCGATCACCACGACTTCGCCCGCC
Source organism: bacterium (assembly GCA_024743075.1). GTDB lineage: Bacteria > Planctomycetota > Phycisphaerae > Phycisphaerales > UBA1924 > JANSXG01. The sequence continues at coordinate 1,155 of JANSXG010000251.1, forward strand.
TTCGCGCCTTCGACATCCACCGCGAACACCGGAGGCGGGCTGAACCAACTGTGCATCGCCTGACGCGGCTCGCCGCGACCACCCGGCCGCGCCAGCGCCACGTACACCCTTCCCGTGTACGACTCCACCCCTTCCGGAATCACCACTTCGAACGAGACATCCGCCATCGCCGGAAGCGACAGACACGCCGAAGCGAAGAGCACACCCAGTTTCCGCACCATGCACATCCTCTCTGAGACAGACTTCATGCAACCCGAATACATACCAGAAGTCCGGCCCTAGGTTCCCAGTTTCAGGCTTGACGCGACCCGTCGCCCGCCGTCCGGTACCATGCCTGTCCGTGCTCTTCCAAGGCCGAACCATCCCGATCGCCCTGTTCGCCGCCCTCGCGCTGCTCCCGGCGTGCACCAGCACCATCCGCACCACGGACCCCTCGCGCACCGCGACGGAGCAGTTCCTGCTCTCGCAGGCCGCATCGCTGGCCGTCTCCCAGCTCTCCGTCGAGGGACTCCGGGGCCGACGCGTCTTCGTGGATGACCAGTACTTCGCCGCTTCCGAATCCAAGTTCGTCCTCGGCGAACTCCGCAACCGCCTCTTCCTCGGCGGCGTCCAGCTCATGCCCGAGCGTGAGATGGCCCAGGTCATCCTCGAGGTCCGAAGCGGCGGCGTCGGCATCGACCGCTCCGACTACCTCCTCGGCCTGCCCTCTCTCGTCCTCCGCGCCGGCGAAGACGGCGGCGACTCCACCACCAGCACGCCCTTCGCCACCCCCGAACTCGCGCTGCTCAAGAACATCAACCAGATCGGCGTCGCCTCCGTCGCATTCATCGCCTACTGGGCCGACTCCGGCGAGGTCGTCGCGACCTCCGGACCGTTCATCGGGCGCACCACCCGCGACGACTGGTGGGTCTTCGGCTTCGGCCCGCGCACCGTCGGCAACATCCCGACCACCGACCCGACGGCCGAGTAGCCATGAAGCGCTGGCTCATCCGAATCATCATCAGCGCAGCGGTTCTGCTCGTTCTCATCGCCGTCGCCGTGCAGATCGTCCTCTCGACGGATGTCCCGAAGAACATCGTTCTCGATGCGATCCGCAAGCAGACCGGGCTCAGCGTCGACGCGTCCTCTCTCCGCACCTCGTGGGGCGGCCACACCACGCTCGAGAATCTCGAAGCCGCGCTCCCGCTCGAGTCCGACCCGTTCGTCCGCGTGCGCCGGGTCACCGTCCGCCACCACTCGCTCATCCGCCTCGCGCTCTCGCGCTCACTCGGACTCAGCGAACTCCGCATCGTCGACCCGGTCGTCGACCTGCGCACCGACCCGTCCGAGCAGTGGAACCTGATCGAGGCAGCACAGATCGCCGCCGGCGCGCGCCAGCCCGGCGATCCGTCCAACGCGACGACACCCGACCTGCCGAGACTGATCATCCGCAACGCCGAGGTCAACGTCGCCCTCCCCGACGGACGCTCGCTCCAGTACACCCCCTTCGAGATCAACGGCACGCCCGACGGCCCGCTCGCCTGGAACTTCACGCTCTCGCTCGAGAACCGCATCGCCATCGACGGACGCCTCGCCCCCGGCGCGGGCTGGGCCCATCGCGTCGAGTTCGACGTCGACGAGGTCCGCTCGCTCATCGAGCCCTTCGTCGCCGAACTTCCCGAGCCGCTCGACGCCTCCGGCGTCTGGACCGGCGACATCCGCTCCGGCTCGC
>JANSXG010000024.1 GCA_024743075.1 bacterium
GGCGATTCTGTCGGGAGTCGCACTGCCGAAGTACATCGACTACCGGGATCGGGCGCAGGCCTCCGCCGCGCGGGGCGCACGCTCCGCCCTCGCGGTCGCTGTCGCCAATGCTCGGCTCGATGACGCCGCGACCGGCGGGACCCACGGCGAGTACCCGTCCGACCTCTCGCAGATCCTGGAAACACAGGACTCGAACAACCTGCTCAACCCGTACCACCACCATTCGCTGCCCATCTACGATGTCGAGTTCGGCGGCGAGGAGAAGATGCACCCGATCAACAAGACCATCGAGATGGCCGTGTCGAACAGCTGGGGATCCATCTGGTACAACGCCGACAACGGCCAGGTCCGCTTCCGCGTCCCGTATCAGGGATCCGTGCACAGCACGATGGAACTCTACAACCTGGTCAACGAGAGCACGATCGAGACGATCGGACAGACGCACTGACGGCGGTCGGGATGGTTAACCGTTCCAGACACCGTCGTGCATGACCGCGGTCGAAGCGATCGATGCGAGCCCACTGCGCACTTCCGGTGTGATGTGCTCGAAGCACAGCCCGGTGTGAACCCGGAACAGCCCGATCTTCCGGAACCAGACAACCCGGGCGTACGCCTCGAAGGGCTCGCTCGTCAGCGGGCGGATCCGGATCCGGACGACCTCACCGACCCTCGCCGCGAGCCGTCCGCGCGATTTGATCTTGCACCCCGACGCCGAGACATCAAGAACCTCGCCCAGCGAACTTCTGACGCCCGGGCACTTCACCCGTCCGTGGCGTCGTCGGTTCACGCCCCCGGCCCAGCCCGAGGGATCAGGAGCCCCCGGCAAGGCCCCGGCTCCGATGGACGGTACCGCCGAGGCGGTCATGAGCGTCGGTCCGGGCCTCGAGGGCCCGCGTTCCAGCGGTTGAGCGGTGTGCTGCGCGTTGGTCGGTGAGAGCGTGTCCATGCCGAAAACTTCCGATTCGACGGCAATTCTGGCCAGCCCGACGAACCCGGCTGGCTCGGCCCGATAGCGCGACCTGAACGCCTGCGCCGGTCAGGCAAAGTTCCCGAGGACCGACGGCCTCTCCGCTGGCCCGATTCCGCCAAAACCGCTATCCTGTGCGGCCCGGCCCACCACGCCTCGGCGATCGGTCCGGAATCGCCCTGAAACCCCTTCAGGACGCCAAAAAACCGTCAAACCCCGCACCGCCCGCAGAGGAAGACAGACCATGTCCAACACCGGTGTCATCACTCAGGTCATCGGCTCGACCTTCGACGCCCAGTTCGCCGAAGACCAGCTCCCCGAGATCTACAACGCCATCAGCATCGAGACCGAGACCCGCGTCGGACGCGTCAAGCTCACCGGTGAGGTCCAGAAGCACCTCGGCGGCGGCCGCGTTCGCTGCGTCGCCCTCGGCTCCACCGACGGCCTCGCCCGCGGCACCAAGTGCATCGACAAGGGCTCGCCCGTGACGGTTCCCGTCGGCGAACAGGTCCTCGGTCGCGTGTTCAACCTCCTGGGTGACGCGATCGATAACCGCGGCGAGGTCCCCAACCCGAACCAACGCCGCCCGATCCACGCCGAGCCGCCCCAGTTCGACCAGCTCAACCCCAAGACCGAAATCCTCCCGACCGGTATTAAGGTCATCGACCTGCTCTGCCCGTTTGTCCGTGGTGGAAAGATCGGCCTGTTCGGCGGTGCCGGCGTCGGCAAGACCGTCATCATCCAGGAGATGATCGCCCGTGTGGCCCGTGAATTCGGTGGTTACTCCGTGTTCTGCGGCGTCGGCGAGCGTACCCGTGAGGGCAACGACCTCTGGCTGGAAATGCAGGAAGCCGAGTACACCGACGAGGCCGGCAACAAGGCCCACGTCATCGACAAGGTGGCCATGGTCTTCGGTCAGATGAACGAACCGCCCGGCGCGCGTCTGCGTGTCGCCCTGTCCGGCCTGACCATGGCCGAGCAGTTCCGCGACGAGTCCGGCAAGGAAACCATGATCTTCGTCGACAACGTGTTCCGCTTCACCCAAGCCGGTTCGGAAGTGTCCGCGCTGCTCGGTCGTATGCCGTCGGCCGTGGGTTACCAGCCGACGCTCTCCACCGAGATGGGTGAACTCCAGGAACGCATCACCTCGACCAGCAAGGGTGCGATCACCTCGGTGCAGGCCATCTATGTGCCCGCCGACGACCTGACCGACCCCGCGCCCGCCACGGCGTTCGCTCACCTCGACGCGTTCGTTGTGCTCGAGCGCTCGATCGCCGAGAAGGGCATCTTCCCCGCGGTCGACCCGCTGTCCTCGACCTCCCGAATCCTCGACCCGGGCGTCATCGGCGAGCGTCACTACGGCGTCGCCTCGCGCGTCCAGGAAATCCTGCAGAAGTACAAGTCGCTGCAGGACATCATCGCCATCCTCGGCGTCGATGAACTCTCCGAAGAAGACAAGCAGACCGTGAGCCGCGCCCGCAAGATCGAGCGATTCCTCTCGCAGCCGTTCTACGTGGCAGAAGTCTTCACCGGCTTCCCCGGCATCTTCACCTCGCTGGAAGACACGCTCGACTCGTTCGAGCGCCTCGTCGCCGGCGAAGGCGACGACCTGCCCGAGTCCGCCTTCATGTATGTCGGCACCCTCGACGACGCGAAGGCCAAGGCCGAGAAGATGGCTGCAACGGCCTGATCCGGAATCGAACCACAAGCATCGCGGCTCCCAATCGGGGGCCGCTTTGCGTTTTGGGCTTCCTCTCGACCTCTACCCCTCCAAGGACGCATCGACCCAGCCGCGGGCGATTGTTCCGCGCACTTCCACGGTGTGACTCCCGAACATCTCGCCATCCTCAAAGCCGAAACTGATCTCTCCGTCCGGGTGAATCGAGATCCCGTCAAGCTTCAAATTCTTCATGAACGCAGCTGCGGTGAGAGGCTTCTCTCCCTCGTCCGCATCGAGCCAGTACTGGTTCTTCACCGAAAGCAGGTCGCGGGCGGCGACCGACGTGGCCTGAGCCACCCATGCCTTGGGATTCTCGAAGACCGGCTTTGCGAGGCTCGCGATTCGCAGTGATTCCCGTTCATCCGAACTGAACAAGATGAGCAGCGGGCGGGCCTTGGCGTACTTGATCGTTCCCATGAACACTTTGAGTCGCCGATCGAATTCGAGAGTACCAATGCCGGGGACTTTCAGGGTCACTGGTATCTGGTTGATCTCCCTGCGGTGCTGCAGTTCCGAATCCGCGACATCGGTCTCGATGACTCGTTCCAGCAGCGCAGCGTGCTCGCCAGAGAAATTGGCATCTGCGAGCCTCGCGTGGACGCGGACAATCAACCGAGGTTTTAACGGTCGCTGAAGCTGGTTGAGCACCGCTTCTCTGTCGCGGCGATAGAGAGTCAGTTCGCGAGTTTGAAGCGGTCCGGCCTCGGCTCGCCAAGAATCCAAACTGACTTTGAGGGTCGATTGTTCCTGCCCCGCCAGCCAGACAACGGTGGATCCCATATCACCAATGAGGCCGGTGATCTCCACACGCGGGCTCGCCTGAAGCGTTCGGTACAGTCGGTCGCTATCCTCGCGCTGCTTGCGGAAGAAATCGTCAGAGCTACTCGTCATCATTCGGCCTTTGAATGTCGCTTCCGTTGTCTGGCAGGCCGATATGTTAGCGACAATCATGCCGATTACGGCAATGCAAAACGTCAGACGATTCGGTCGGTATCCCGCATTTAAATCCCGTTCTTCTCGCGCCACGCCGACGGGTCATTCTTTAAACGCTGGCACATCCCCGGGATCTCATCAATCAACCGGTGCCTCGGTTCCCAGCCGAGGTCCTTCTCCGCCCGGCTGATGTCGATCTCGTAGTGATCGCCGGCCATGTCGATCATGAATGGATTGATTGGTTTGCCTAAGTTCACACGCGAGCGAGATCGCCGCGGTTCCCTTGAAACATCGCCTTGCCACGCAGTGAGAGGGACATATATTCCCAGTCGCGAATCAATGATCCCGTTTGAGGAGGGAATAGATGCGATCTGGAACGATTTTGGCAAGTGTCACCGCACTCGCCGGCCTCTCTGCTTCAAGCCAGATTCGCGCCGGTGACCCCGCGACCTTCTGTGTCGATACCTACGTCGGCGTGAACGCCACCTACGCGAGCGCCCGCCAGAACTTCATCGACCGCTACGAGTTGCTGACCGGCGTCGTCGCCGAGGCCGAGGGCTTCGAGTCCTACGCCGGCGGCCAGGAAGTGGGGGAGATGCCCGCCAACGAAGGGCGCTTCGCGCCCGAGTACGTCGACGGCAGTTCCGCACCACTCCCGATCATCCAGGCGACCATCGCGGCGCCGTTCGGGAGCCGCTGGACGCAGAACTTCGGCAACGGGCGTCCGTTCGGATCGTCATGGGTCGTGCGCCCGAAGAACGAGGGCGAGAGCATCTACGCCTTCGCTCAAACCAATGCCCAGGGCGACTGGGTCCGCGTGCTCGGTTACAACGCCGCCGACGAGCTGATCGTCTCAATCGACGCACCCAACACCGGCACCGCGTTCGTCGGCTTCGTATCGCGCACGCCCATCGCGAAGGTCGTGATCACGCCCCTCGGCAACGGTGACTTCGCCAACGGCATGGACGAGGTCTTCGTCGAGACCACGCCGCTCCCTGACTGCGCGGACGTCACCTACGACGGCAACATCGATCTGGCCGACCTCAACGCCGTGCTCGCCTCCTTTGGCACCGAGAACGGCTGCGGCGACGTCAACGGCGACGGATTCGTCGACCTCGCCGATCTGAACCTCGTGCTCGCCGGTTTCAACAGCAACTGCTTCTGAGACGGCTTCGGATCCGCGCACGAGAAAGCCCGATCCGGTTGGGGATCGGGCTTGTCTCATCCTCCGGGAGGAGGTCGAGGATGTCAGCGGTCCACCGCGCTCAGCGACGACGGCGGGTCGCGCCAAGACCGGCAAGACCGAAGAGCGCCGCGGCACCGGGAGCCGGGATCTCGGTGAACTCGTAGATCACCGTCAGCGTGCCGGTTTGGGTGACTTGCGATTCGAGCGCGATGTTCGCCCCGGGAGGGCCGAAGATCTCGGGGAACGAGAACGGCGCGAGCGTGGACGCGATGGTCTCGTGCGTCGAGAAGAAGTTCCGCGCGACCTCGCCGTCGTCCAGGAAGTCCGATTCGAGAGTCCCGCTGTCGCTGAACTCCAGCCGACCGGGCTCGCCGAAGATCGGGTCGCCGGACCCGGCCGGGAGATCGCCGGTCAAGGGGTCAAAGCCGATACCTCCGATGCCTCCGAAGATCGAGTCTTCGCCGTCGCCACCCGGCTCATCGGCGGTGAAGAACATGCTGAACCCCGGCAGGGCTTGCCACTCACCGGCAGGAATGGGGAAATCGGAGTAGTTCAGGACGGTGAACTCGGCGCTCATGCTCGTCTGGAGCTGGTAGCGAACGCCTGTGAGCACGCGGTTGCCGCCCATGGTGTCGAAGCCGTTGAGGACGAACTCCTGGATCGGCGCATCAGGGGTGATGTTGACATCCACGCTCTGCGAGATCTCGCCGGCATGGGCGGCTCCGGCCAGGATCGCCAAAGCGCCAAGGGTGGTGAGGGTACGTTTCATGACTCTGCTCCTCTGGATCTTGAATGGGCGTGGCGATCCGTTCGCCAGCGCCGGTTCGCCAGTTGATACGCAGAGGATATCGCCGGGATGCAGTCTGTCAAAATTTCTCCAAAGAAATTTCACAAGATCAATGCCGGGTGCTAGACTGTCGGCGAGGAGTCCTATCCGGTGCTGTACAATCGATCCATGACCACGACCCCGCCCGATTCGGCTGCCGAACCAAAGCAGCAGCCCTTCGCCGCGAGCGCCGGGGAGCATGTTCGGGCCGTTCAGGCGGCGCTGGTCGATCTTCTCGCAGAGGCCGGGCTTTCCGGCGCGCGTCCGACGAAGGTCGGGAGAGAACTCGGCCTCGACAAGACGCTGGCGTGGAAGGTCGTCCGCTTCATGGAGGACGAGGATCTCGCCGGCGCCGCACGCCACATGCCCGGGAGCGGGGGGGTCGAGATCCTTCTCAAGGCGGTCCGCAAGAGAGGCATCGACGCCGAGCAGATCGACGCCGTCCGCCAAGCGGACCGGGACCTCCGGTCCTTCATGGAGCAGCACGCCGGCGACCGGCGGTCGTTCGAGGCGATGCTGGCTTCCGGCGGGCGCGACGAACGGATCGAATCCGAAGAGCGCCGGGCCTACTACCGGGCGGGCTCGGCGATCTGGGGCGTTCGGGCGCGGGTCCAGTTCCTGATGCTCGCGCTGCGCCCCTCGGCGACGAACGACGGCATGCTCGACGCGGTGCAGGTCTCCGGCCTGCTCGATTTCGAGCGTCTCCGCCCGGATGTGCCGTGGATCATCCGGCGCCTGCGTGCCTCCAGCGATACGGGCAAGGGGCTGCAGTTCGAGCGCGAGCCACTGGACCCGGCCGGGAAAACCGGACCGACGGTGCCGCTGTTCCCAGCGTACTGCTCGGAGCCGCTGCCCGAACTGCAGCAGTTCACCGGCTCCAACGGCTGGGTCTACGACCAGATCGCGCCCGGCCCGGTCGGCCGAAGCGGTGCCCTGACTTGCGTCACCGGCGAGATCTATCGCGCCGCGTTGCCCTACCGGCGCTCCGAGGACAATACCGAAGCCCGGTACACCCTCACGGTCCGAACGCCGGTTGAGGGGGTCCACTTCGACCTCTTGCTGCATCGTGACCTCGCGCACTTCGAGAGCCGCGAAACGCGGGTGCACGGCCTGCTCGAAGACCGTCCGATGGGATCGACGAGCGCCGAACATCGCAGCCCGCTCATGGCGCCGTCGCCGACGCAGTTCCTCGGCCAGCCACCGACTCTGCAGACGACGCGTATCCCTTTTTATGCGCGCATGGTCGGTGATGCGCTCGCCAAGGCCGGGTGGGGTGAGCCGCCCGACTACCGGGCGTTCCGGGCTGACCTCGACTATCCGGCGGCACCGTGCGAAGTGACGATGCATTTCGATATCAACGAGTGAATCTGCGTCCGACCGGGTTATCTGGGATTCGCGGTGCACCCTGAGTCGTGCCGTCCGATGCTAGAATGAACCCCTAGAAATCCGCGTTAAGGCGTGCTGAGTGGGCGTTTGTCGGCGGATGTTGGATCGTGAAAGGGTGCGGTGAGAAGCCGTGCGTGTGCGAAATCGCGTGCAAAATCGTGGCAAACTGCCTAAGGTCGGGGTGACCGGCGGACGCAATCGGAGTGCCGCCTCAACCCGTACGGTGGAGACCATGTCCGAAGATGCCAGCGTGATCGACTGTCCCAAGGGCCTCCAGCCCCTGATGGACTATCTCGAACAACTGACTGAGCCCGCATCCCTGAGCCGACTCGAATCCCTGCTCCAGCACACCCGCATGCGGCGGAAAGACTTCGGCTCGTTCTGCAACTTCGGCCTGCGGACCTACAAGCGCAACATCATCGCCCGGTCGAAGTGGTTCGACCTGGCTTTGCTGTGCTGGCGTCCGGGCCAGCGCTCGCCGATCCATGACCATCGCCACTCGGCCTGCGCGTTCCGCGTCATCGAAGGCACGGGCACCGAGACGCTGTTCGAACTGACCGGCGAGGGCAAAGAGGTCCGCCCGGTCGAGAGCCACGAGATGCCCGAGGGCTACATCTGCGCCGCGCACGACGGCGATATTCACGATGTGGCGAACAAGACGGATAGCGATCTGATTACGCTGCACGCCTACTCGCCGCGTCTGAGAATGACCACCTATCCCCGTCCGGTCGTTACCGCCTGACCGGCCGGGTCCACGAATCTCGGAGTAATTGATGACGACCTTCGCGACGCCCGGGGCCGGGCAGCAGTCGACCCTCACGCCGCGTCTGATCGAACTCGCCCACGCGCTGTTCGAGGCCGAGCAGACCGCACCGGTTTCGCGGTTCCGGACGCCGGAGGAGATGTGCCGGGCGATCGAGTTGGCGATCCCCGAGAAGGGGAGTTCGCCCGAGCGCGTGATGGACCTGCTCGAGGATGTCGCGCTGGCCACGCCCCGAACCGCTTCGCGCCGATTTTTCAACCAGCTCTTCGCCGGTCGGCACGACATCGCGTCTGCCGCGGAGATCGTCGCGGTGCTGCTCAACTCCTCGATGTACACCTACAAGGCGGCTGGCCCGCACGTGCTGATCGAGAAGGAACTCGGCGAGCACATGGGACGCAAGGTGGGCTACGACGACGGTGAGGGCATCTTCACGCCGGGCGGATCGCTCTCGAACTTCGCCGGCATCATGATCGCGCGCAACGAGTTCAACGAGCGATGCCAGCAGGACGGGCACGACGGGTCCTGGCTCACGCTCTACAGCTCCGAACTCGATCACTACTCGATTGCGAAGAACCTGGCCATGCTCGGCCTCGGGCGCAGGTCGCTCCGAAAGGTCGCGACCGACGAACGGGGACGCATGCGTGCGGACGCGCTGCGAGACGCGATCAAGCGGGACATCGAAGAGGGCGCCAAGCCGTTCTGCATCAACGCGACCTGCGGCACGACCGTGCTCGGCGCTTACGACCCGCTCGACGAGATCGCCGATGTCGCCGAGGAGTTCGGCGTCTGGTTCCACGTGGACGGCGCGTTCGGCGGTTCGACCGCCCTCTCGGCCAAGCACCGCGACCACCTCAAGGGTTCGGAGCGGAGCGACTCGTTCACCTGGGATGCACACAAGATGATGGGCGTTCCGCTGAGCTGTTCGGTGATCCTGACCAAGGACAAGGGGCTGCTCCGCAAGCACTTCAGCGAGTCGGCGAGTTATCTGTTCCAGTCCGATGAGGACGAACTAAACCACGGCGTGAAGTCCATGCAGTGCGGCCGTCGCAACGACTGCCTCAAACTCTGGGCGGCGTGGCAGCACCTCGGCGACGAGGGCTATGCGCGCAAGATCGATCGGCTCTACGACCTCGCGCGGTCGTTCGCCGAGCGCGTGAAGAAGGACCCGCGCTGCACGCTCAGCAAGGAACCCGAATCGGTCAACGTCTGCTTCGAGGTCACTGGCAAGCCCAGCGACCTCATCTGCGAGACGCTACGCCAGCAGCAGAAGTCACTGGTCGGCTTCGGCATCGTTGATGGACGGCGCGTCATCCGCGCCGCGTTCGTGAACGCCGACGTCGACGAAGCAGACCTCGACGACTTCTTCGACAACCTCGTCGAGGTCGCGATGACGCTCCCGGACGGCGACAACGCCCTCTGAGCCCCCTCCGCAAACTCCATCGAATGCTCGGCGTGGGGTGTTGCATGTTCAATAGTTTCAAGATATATTGAAACTTTTGAACAACAGCACTGGAGGGTGCCATGCATGCCGCTTCCACGATCGCCGGGCCGACCCGCTCGCCGAAGACAATGCTCGGGCGTGACCCACGCCTCAGGGCCGTGCAGTGGAGGGATCTCGTGGAGATCTCGGTGTACAAGCGGCTCTACGAGGCCACCCTCCCGGTGCCCTGGCTGGTGTTCTCGATCGGCTCGTACGCACTCGATGCGCCCGTAGTCGGAGCGATCGGCTCGTTCTTCTTCTTCCTGACCGGTCTGCGCCTGAGCCACAACTGCCAGCACTACGCGCTCGGGGGCGGGCGTCGGTGGCAGGATCTGGTGCTGTTCGTGCTCAGCCCGGCGATGCTGGCGAGCATGCACGCGGTTCAGGTGACGCACCTGCACCACCATCGGCACTGTCTCGACGAAGACGACATCGAGGCGTCACACATCGGAAAACCCGTTTGGCGTGTGCTGCTGGAGGGCCCTGTGTTCCCTCTGCGTCTTCACGCCTCAGCGTGGCGAATCGGTGGCTCCGTGAAGCGCCGCTGGATCGCCGCGGAACTCGGGGTCATGGTGGTCCTTATCGGTTCCTGCGTGATGCCGGACGCGCCGGTGGCCCTACGCTGGCATCTCGCGGCGATGCTCGCCGGTCAATGCCTCACCGCCTTTTTCGCGGTGTGGACGGTTCACCACGGCTGCGACCACCACGGTCAGATCGCTCGCACGCAGCGCGGTTGGCTGCGCAACGTCGTGAGCTACAGCATGTTCTATCACTTGGAACACCACCTGTTCCCGGCGGTGCCGACATGCAACCTCCATCGCCTCGCGATGCGCCTCGACCATGTCGCGCCCGAGTATGCGGAGAAGCAGGTCATCGGTTCCGGGACGACGGGAAGAACGGTGGTTCAGCCGGGCAGCGGCGCCGGATAAAGCGTCGGCGCGCCTGGTCCGACCGGGATTCCGAGCACGAACACCCAGATGTAGAACAGCGCGACCCAGCCGATCAGGAAGAAGATCGAGTACGGCAGCATCGTCGCGACCATCGTGCCGATGCCGAGATTCTTCTGATAGCGGACGGCGACGGCGAGAATGAGTCCGAAGTAGCTCATCATCGGCGTGATGATGTTGGTGGTGGAATCGCCGATGCGGTACGCCGCCTGGATGACCTCGGGGCTGTAGCCGATCGCCATGAGCATCGGCACGAAGATCGGCGCGGTCACCGCCCACTGGGCGCTGGCCGAGCCGAGCATGAGGTTCACGAAGCAGCACATGAGGATGAACGGCACGAACACGGCCGGGTTGTCGAGGTTCATCGCGACAAGCAGGTCGGCGCCGAGCACCGCAAGGATCTGGCCGAGACCGGAGTAGTTGAAGAACGCGACGAACTGGGCCGCGAAGAACACGAGGACGATGTACAGCCCCATGCTCTTCATCGCTCCGGCCATTGCGTCGATCACATCGCGGTCGCTGCGCATGGTCCCGACGATCGCACCGTACACGATGCCTGGCACGACGAAGAAGATCAGGATCATCGTGACGACGCTGTTGAGCATCGGTTTGAAGATCGCGATGCCGGTCACGGGGTTGTCCGGGTTCAGTTCATTCGGGTCGCGGAGCACGCCGTAGCCGGGAAGCCAGTCGAAGAGCGGGGCGGCCCACTTCGGTCCGGCGAGCACGACGAAGCCGAGCGACACCAGCAGCACGCTGAGGCCCGCCCACCTGAGCGCCCGGAACTCGGAGGGCGTGACCTTCTCGAGCGTCGGCGAGCGGTCGATGTCCTCGTCGGCCATGCTCGGGTCGTACGCCCCCAGCCGTGGCTCGACGATCTTTTCCGTGACAAACCAGCCGAGCGCGGTGATCAGGAACGTGCTGGCGATCATGAAGTACCAGTTCACCGCCGGGTGCACTGTGTATTCCGGGTCGTAGAGCTGCGCCGCCTCTTCGGTGATGCCCGCGAGCAGGGGATCGACGGTCCCGATGAGCAGGTTCGCGCTGTAGCCACCGGAGACGCCGGCGAACGCCGCGGCCATGCCGGCCAGCGGGTGCCTGCCCAGCGAGTGAAACAGGGCCATCGCCAGCGGGATGATGACGACGTACCCCATCTCGCTGGCGGTGTTGGAGACGACCGCCGCGAAGACGACGACCAGGGTGACCATCGCCTTCGGTGCGCCGAGCACCATGGCCCGGATAGCGGTGGTCAGCAGACCCGACTTCTCGGCGACGCCGACCCCGAGCAGCGCGACCAGCACGGTGCCGAGCGGGACGAAGCCGGTGAAGTTTCTGACGAGCTCCTGGCTCATCCACCTGATGCCGTCGGCTTCCAGCAGGCTGCTGACGCGCAGGATGCCGTCGCCTGCGGGATTCGGTCGCGGGTCCTCGACCGTCAGCCCGGTCACCTTGGCGATATGACTCGCGACGGCCACCCCGAGCGCGAACAGAGCAAAGAGCGACACCGGGTGGGGAAGCAGGTTGCCCAGCCACTCAACGACGGCGAGGAAGCGAGCGAACGCGCCCTTGGGCTCTGGTGGATCGGGCAGATGGGTCGGCGGCGGGTTCTCGGTCATGGCACCACCATATCGGGTGCCGGTGCGTCCGAGAACTCCGAGCATGCCGGACGCCGTCGTGAGAGATGGGCGAGGCGGAATGAAGCCGCCGTTCGAACGCGACGATGATCGCTACATCGCCGCCGCGGTGGACGGCGATTCGAGCGCCGGAGGGGACCGACCATGGCCATCGTTGGGCGAGACGCAGCATCCACACGGGCGTATTTTCCCGCCCCGCTCGCCTCGCTCGACGAGAGCGAACTGGCCATGGACCTGTACATCCGGACCGCGCCGGCGGCACCGCCGGCCCTGTACCGCTCGGTCGGCCTGATGTTCAAGGAAGAGGACCGTGCCCGACTGCTGGAGCAGGGCGTTGAATACCTGTACATCTCCGTGGAGCAGCATTCCCAGTACCAGGCCATGCTTTCGAACCGCGTGAGCAACGTGCTTCGTGACGACTCGTTAAACGCACAGGAACGCCGGGACATCGTCTCTGGAATCTGTTCCAAGCTCGTCGACGATGCCATGGCGAACACATCGCCGGAGTCGCTGAGTTCGCTGTTCGAGGTTGGCAACACGATCGCCCAGATCGCTTCGGAGGAGGGCGACGCTGCGTTCTCATGCCTGCTCAACATGAGCGGACACGACTTCTACACCGCGACGCACATGATGAATGTCTCGATCGGCTGCGGGCTGCTCGCGCGGGCCCTGCGTCCGCGCGACACCGAGTTCGCCGCGGCGATGATCCGCGCCGGCCTCGTGCACGATCTCGGCAAGGCCGAGATCAGCGGTGATCTGTTGAACAAGGAAGGCAAGCTCACTGACGAGGAGTTCGCGACGCTCAAGGATCACCCGCTGGCGGGAGTACGCATCCTGCGTGAGCTCAGCATCGATGACCCGATCGCCATCGAGGTGACGCGCGATCATCACGAGCATCTGAAGGGCACCGGGTACCCGCGCGGCATCGACGCCGCGAAGCTCGGGATCCCGGCACGCATCGCCGCGGTGGTAGATGTCTACGATGCGCTCACCTCTGCTCGTCCGTACCGGGCTCCGATCGCCTGGGAGGACGCCCTCCGGATGATGGAGGAGAGCCGAGGCTCGCAGTTCGACCCGGAGATCCTCGATGTCTGGAAGGGCATCGTGGCCGAGGCCTCGAAGGAACACTCGGACGAGTTGCCGAATCCGACCGCCGAGGCGCGTTCCATCGACGAGGTCTGCCCGCACGACGAGTCGACCGCGAAGGCCATTCTCTCCATCAAGAAGGAGATGGGTATCGTGACCCGGTTCCGCGGCAACGAGCAGCGGCAGGCCGAGCGGTACCCCTGCGACATCCGTGCAGCGGTTGCTCTGATGTTCAAGGGCGGCGCCGAGCAGGAGTCGGTCGACGCTCGGCTGCTCGACATCTCGAAGTCGGGGCTCCGGTTCGCGAGTCACAAACAGTTCCAGAAGGGCGCCACGGTCCGTGTGCGCGCCTCGGTGGGCAAGGGCAAACACCTCGACACGCAGGCGAAGATCGTCCGACCGCTCGCCGCGCCCAATTCCGACGGCCTCTGGGAGTACGGATGTCTGCGCGTGAAATCCGGTGAGTCTTCGAAGGCGGCGTGAGCCCGGTCAGGGCGTGTACAGCGCGAGGTGCGCGATGCCGAGATAGACGAGCATCGCTGTCACATCGACGAGCATGAGCACGAGCGGGCCCGCCGCAACCCTCGGGTCGAGCTTGGCGACGTGCAGGACCAGCGGCACGAGCAGGCCGAGCACGGCGGCGATGCACATCGCGATCAGGATTGAACCGGCGATCACACCGACCGCCGGAACGGGGCCGGCCCAGAGCATCGCGATAATGCCGACGATCGCGGCGCAACTCAATCCCAGCAGCAGTGACACAGCGGTCTCTCGGAACGCCAGTTTCTGTATCTGCCTGAAATTCACTTTCGAGGCGTGCATGAACTGGATCGCGAGCGTCAGTGACTGGATCGAGACCGACTCGCACAGCGTGAGTACCAGCGGGATGAACGCGGCGATGACAATCGCCTGCTCGAGCACCCCGCCGAACACCGTCGCGATGCCGGCGCTGATGAGGCCGCCGAGAAGGTTGCAGCCAAGCCACGGCATTCGGATGCGGAAGGCCTTCCACGGTCCGCCGCCACGGTACTGCTCGATCCATACGCCGATGATCTGAAACACATCGGCCTCGTGTTCGGCGCTGGCCATGTCCGCCGCCTCATCGGAATAGAGCTTCACATCGATGACGCCCTCGAACCGGCCGTCCGCGTCGACCACGGGGATCGCCAGGAATCGGTGGACCGCGAACATCGACATCGCTTCCCAGAGCGGTCGGTCGGATCGGCAGGAGACCACGCCCTGCTTCATCACTTTCTTGATCGGCTCGTCGGGAGCCGAAAGGAGCAGTGACCGTGTCGGCATGACGCCGACGAGCCGGTCATTCTCGTCGATGACATAGAAATAGACGATTCCCTCTTCGATCCCGCGCGACCTGAGGTCTTCGAGGGCTTCGCCGATTGAGAGGGACGACCGCAGCGTGGCCTTTGTCCGACGGATGAAGCCCTTGATCGGCTTGTCGAGGTGTTGTTCGATTTCCGGTTTCATGGTCGTGCGCCCGGCTTCCCGGGTGGACGCAGTATAGAAAGCGGTTTTTCAGGCGGCGCGTGATCGGCGAGAGGATTCCACGAGCGTGGCGACCCGGCTGATCAGGTCGTCGCGCCGGATCGGTTTCTGGGCGTAGCCGTTGCATCCGGCGCGCATGCACTCGTCCATGGCTTCCGACAGTGTGTTCGCGGTCAGCGCGAGGATCGGTGTTTCGCATCCCGACCCGCGAATGCGTCGGGTCGCCTCGCAGCCGTCCATGATCGGCATCTGCATGTCCATGAGTATGCAGTCAAACCCATCGGGTTCCGCGTTCGCGCGCTCCCAGGCTTCCTGTCCGTTCTGGACGATCACCACATCCGCACCGGCCCTGCTGAGCAGGTACCGGAGCAAACGCTGGTTGTCTGGCCCGTCCTCGGCCAGCAGCACGCGTACGCCGCGCAGTTTACCGCCGTTTGGAGTCAGTTCTCCGGACGCTCGCGCGCGAGCTGAGGCGCGGCCGTGGGGCAGGGACTCCGCTTCGCTCCACTGGAAATTGACCCTGAAGCAACTGCCCCGACCCGGATCGGATGTCACTTCCATCGTGCCGTGCATCAGCCCGACCAGACGCCGGACGATGGCCAGACCGAGGCCGGTGCCGCCGTAACGTCGCGATGAGGAGGCGTCGGCCTGCTGGAACTCGTCGAACACGCGCGAGAGCTGCTCGGCGTCCATCCCGATACCGTGGTCTCGCACCGTGAGTGAGAGCTTGATCTGGCCCGGTGACGAGCCGGGCTCGCAGGCCAGCCCGACCTCGATGTCCTTGCCGTCAGAGAACTTGATCGCATTGGAGATGAGGTTCACCGCGATCTGGCGCAGGCGGGTCGGGTCTCCGAGCACCGGTGCGCTCGACGCGTCGTCGATGCTTGAGCGAACGTGTATTCCGGCCTGCTCGGCGAAGCCTCGAAGCATCTCGATCGCCTGACTGACCGCGTCGGCCGGGTGGAAGGCGATTTGTTCGATGAGATACTGGTTCGCTTCGATCTTCGAAAGATCAAGAATGCCGTTCACGAGTTTGAGCAGGTGATCGGCGTTCTGCGAGATGGCTCGGATCGCGTATCTGGCCTCGGCGTCGTCGGTCGCGGGATCCGAGAGCACATCGGCGTACCCGGCGATCACACCCAGGGGTGAGCGGATCTCGTGGCTCATGTTCGCGAGGAACATCGATTTGGCAAGCGTCGCCGACTCCGCCTTCTGTCTCAGCACGCGGTTGGCCAGTTCACTGGCGGTGATCTCGGCGAGCGTTCGCAAGCCGTTGATCTGCGAGTTCGAGAGTTCGCGCGGCTGCAGGTCGATCACGCACAGCGAGCCGAGGCAGAGGTCGTCCACGACCAGAGGCACGCCGATGTACGACCGGATGTGCGGCGGTCCGGTGACCAGCGCGTTGTCCCGGAATCGCGAGTCGGCCAGAGCGTTCTTTACGACGAGGTGATTGTGGCTGAGGATCGTGTACGCGCAGAACGCCTGCTCGCGCGGCGTTTCTCGCACATCGAGGCCGCAGATGGACTTGAAGAACTGGCGATCTTCATCGACGAGACTGACCGCCGCGATCGGCATCCCGGCGATCTCGGACGCCAGCAGCGTGATCCGATCGAACCGATCCTCGGCCTCGGTATCGAGCACGCCGAGCGAGCGCAGCTTGGCCAATCGGAGCGGTTCGTTGGTTGGAACAGGAGCGGGCGGCATCGAAGTGGATCTCCCTCCTTATGTCGCCGCTTTCCAACGGTGCATTCGCCTGAAAGCCGGCAGAACCGCACAGAATCGGAGAACGGGCCCCGAATCGGGGTGTCCAACGGCTTGGGCGGGGCGACTTGGACAGACCCGAATGCAGATTCCCACATTCTCCAGGTCAGCCGGCCCGTCGATCACACGGTATTCGGACCTCCGCTGGCGACTACGAAGCCACCCAAGGCCGTCTCGGCCGGTTGCCGAGGAGCCATGCGATTCGGGTCAGAATGACCAGATCAGCGGGATCAGTGAGATCGACACGATGGCCATGAGCAGATTCATCGGGATTCCGATGCGCAGGAAGTCGCTGAACCGGTAGCCGCCGGGGCTGAGCACCATCAAATTGGTCTGGTAGCCCAGCGGCGTGGCGAAGCTCGCCGACCCGGCCATCATGATCGCGAAGATGAACGGCTCGAACTGCACGCCGAGCGTGGTGCTCACCGAGTACGCGATCGGGAACACGAGCGCGACCGCGCCGTTGTTGGTGATGATCTCGGTGGCCAGCGAAGTGACCAGATAGACCGCGATCAGGGCCATCAGCGGGCTCGCGCCGGCGATCCCGATGAGCCCGTCGGCGACCGCTGGCGCAGCGCCGGTCACATCGAGGGCGCGACCGAGCCCCAGAGCCGCGCCGATCACGATCAGCAGCGACCAGTCCACGCTCTGGCGTGCCTCGCTCAGCGTGCAGCAGCGGGCCAGGACCATGGCACCAGCGCCGATGAGCGCTCCCTGCAACATGCTCAGCCAGCCGATCGCAACGACCGTGACCATGATCAGCAGCACACCGAGCGCGACGGGTGCCCGGTCGTGGCGTCTCGGCGTCGAATCATCGAGCGGGCTGATCAGGAGAAAGTCACGCATGTTCCGGTAGCGATCGTGGAACCCGGCCTCGGCCTCGACGAGGAGCGTGTCGCCCGCGCGGAGCGTGATATCGCCGAGCCGCCCGCGCAGGCGGACGCCGCTGCGCGCGACCGCCAGCACCACGCCGTTGTATTCGTGACGGAACCCGGTGGATTTCAGCGTCGAGCCGGCGAGCGCACTCGTCGGTCCGACCACCGCCTCGAACAGCCGGCGCCGGTATCGCGGCGCGTCGAGCTTGAAGACCTGGTCCGTCGCCGGTTCGAGGCCACGGACGCGCTGCAGGTCCCGGATCGATTCCACGATGCCCGCGAACAGCAGGCGATCGCCGGCGTGCAGAACCTGACCCGGATCCGACGGCCCGATCGGCTCGCCCTCACGCTCGATTCCAACCAGGAAGCACCCCGGTAGGTTCCGCAGACCGGCCTCCATGATCGTCTTGCCGTCCAGCGGGCTGCCCGATGGCACAATCAACTCCAGCGTGTACTCGCGCGGATCCGAAAGCGCCTGTTTCGTGGAGCCGCGGTCCGGGAGCAGTCTCGGACCGACGAAGACAAGGAACAGCCCTCCGATGATCGCGGCGGGCAAGCCGACCTTCGTGATCTCGAACATGCCGATCGGGTCGCCGCCGGGCGTCGCGTCGACCATGCCGCTGACCACGAGGTTGGTGCTCGTGCCGATGAGCGAACAGGTTCCGCCGAGGATCGCGGCGTAGCTCAGCGGGATCATCAGCTTCGATGGCGTCAGGTCCAAGCGCTTGGCCCAGTCGCTCACCGCCGGGATCATCATCGCGACCACCGGCGTGTTGTTGAGGAACGCGCTCATCGCGCCGACCGGCAGGATGATCCGCACCAGCGCCATCGTCAGGCCCTGCGGACGACCGAGCAGTCGCTCGCCCAGCCAGTCGACGGTCCCCGTCTCACGCAGCCCCGCGACCACCACGAACAGCACCGCGATGGTGATGACACCGGTGTTGCTGAAGCCGGTCAGCGCGTCGTCCGCGCCGATCACCCCGATCGCCCAGCCGCCGTCGATGGGGTGCGGAACCACCAGCAGGGCCGTCAGCGCCGCCATAAGCAGCGCGTCCGGCGAGATCCGCGTCGTCGCGAGCAGCACCACCGCGCCGACGACCACCAGCAGCACAATGATCGCAGCGATCGACAACCGGGCACCTCCGCGAGCCGACTCGAAACCGGCGGACTCACCGCTGATCCTCGGTCGGGCGGGTAGTGTCGCTCCACCGATGAGTTGCGCCAAACGAAAACGCCCGGACCGAGGAGGTCCGGGCGTTGGCTCGGCTGGAGATGACTCCAAGAGGGACTAGGCCTCCGGTTTCTCGGTCGGCTCCGCCTTCGGTCGCGACGAGGCATGGTTCGGCGTCGACTTAGAGACCTTACCCAGCGCACCGGGCAGGTCGATGCCGGCCTGTTCGGCCAGTTCGTGCACCGGCGGCAGAGATCCGATCAGCCCGGACAGGAAATCCGCCGTCGCGCCCTTGGCTCCGGCCTTGCCCTCGACCTGCGATCCGGCACGCCCGTTGTCCCAGACCGTGATCTTGTCGATCTTGAGATTCGAGATGGCCTTGACCTGCTCGCGGACCAGTTCGGGCAACTGCTCGATGAGCAGCAGCGTCGGGGCGATCTGCGGGTTGTCCGCCGCGGCTTCCATGAGCTGGCGATAGCCCTCGGCCTTCGCTTCGAGCACCTTGCGGACACCCTCGGCCTCGGCCTCGTACTTCGCGAGCGTCGCCTCGGCCTCGCCTCGGGCGATGCGCCGCTGACGCTCCGCCTCGGCTTCGGCCGCGATCTCGATCTTCTGCTTCTCGATCTCCTGCGGCGCGAGCACTTCCTTGGCGAGTCGCGCGAGTTCCTCTTCACGCTCGGCACGCAGCGCTGCTTCGCGTGCGTTCGCTGCCGCGACCTGGGCACGCCGGTTCGCTTCCGCCTCGATCTCGCGAAGCTGCGCCGTGCTGGACGCGATCGACTCGCGAGACGTGTTCTCGCCGGTGACGGCCTTTGCTTCCGCGTCGGCCACCTTGATGCGCTGGTCCTGCTCCGCACGCTTCTGCGCGGCGACCGTTTCGGCTCGGCGCTCGGCGATCGCGATCTCCTGGTTCCGCTGCGATTCGGCTTCGCCCGTGACCGCTTCGGCTTCGAGCGCCGCCACCGCGATGCGCTGGCGCTGCTCGGCCTGCTTCTGGCCCTCGACCGCCGCGGCGTTTTCGCGGGCCACGTTCACGGTCTTCTCACGCACCGCGATCGCCTCGCCGGTCGCACCGTCGCGGACCTGCTCGGCCACCTCGACCTTGGCCCGTTCGATGGCCTCGGCCGCGGCACGCTTGCCGATGGCCGTGATGTAGCCCGACTCATCGGTGATGTCACGGATGTTCACGTTGATCAGTTCGAGACCAATCTTGTTGATCTCGTTCGCGACGTTCTCGTTGATCAGGCCCATGAACTTCTCACGGTCCTTGTTGATCTCCTCGATCGACAGGGTCGCGATGACCAGGCGCAGCTGGCCGAGAATGATGTCCTGGGCCTGGTCGCGGACCTGCTGCGTGGTGAGCATCAGAAGACGCTCCGCCGCGTTGTTCATCAGCACCGGGTCCGTCGCGACGCCGACCGTGAACGTTGAAGGCACGTTCACGCGGATGTTGTTCAGCGACAGCGCTCCGTCCAGCGGGATGTCGATGACGATCGGTTCAAGCGAAAGGTACGCGAAGTCCTGGATGAGGGGCACCACGAAAGTGCCACCGCCGTGCAGACACTTCGAGGCCCGCTTGCCGCCGACCCGACCGTAGACGACCAGGATGCGGTTCGACGGGCAGCGTTTGTACTGCTTGACGAGGATGATGATGATGAAAAACAGCAGCAGCAGGACGCAGCCGACGATGATGATCGGCACGATCGCGTCTTCGATCCCGCCGGACGGTCCGGCCGCGAGAGTGTTCAGCATGAAAGTCTCCTCCGAGAGAAAGCCCGAGCGCAGCACTGCGACGGGAGTATGAACGAGATCAGGCCCGGACGACGGTCACGGTCTGGTTGGAATTCACTTTGGTCACACGGACGCGCGTCCCCGCTGGGAGCGTCTCACCCTCGGTGATCGCCGTGAACGCTCGCTGGCGGTCGCCGATCGTCAGGCGGACCCGTCCCGTACCCCCGGGCGCGACCGAACTCGAGACCGTGCCCTCCGTATGCATGGCGTCACGGATGCTGATGTTCCCCGACGATTCGAGGGCGTAGATCATGCTGAAGCACCAGACCACGAACCACGCGAACACCACGCCGAGCACCGCGCCCACGCCGACCGACTCCGGCACGCCCAAGCCGAAGGTCCGCAGGCCGAGCAGCCCGCCCCAGCCGAAACCCATGGCGAACGCCGTAATCGTCTGGATGGACAGGAATTTGAACACCGAGGTCGACTCGGCGTGGTCGATGCCCTCTTCCACGCTCGGATCGCCGGCATCGCCGAAGCCGCCGTCGCCCGCATCGCCACCATCGTCGAAGTCGAGGCCGACCAGAGCCAGCACGATCCGGATCGCGAAGAACAGCGTGCCGATCAGCGCGGGAACACTGAACCACGCCGCACCGTTATCAAAGAGAAACTCGCTCATGTCCTGGTCCTCCTGAAACGCCCCGGGGCCTCATTGGGAATCCGAGCGAGTGCATTATGCCCGGTTTCGCGTCAACCATCGTGTCCGATCCTCCCATATTCAGGACGCGTGAAGCGCGAAACCGGCGTCCCTAGACTCCGAAGTCGCCCATTGGAGGTTCGATACACACGATGGATCCAAGCAAAGGAGAGACGATGACCGACCAGTCTCAAGCCCTCGACTCTCAGCCGGTTCTTCGCCCCGCGGCCCTGCTCGCCGTCTTCACGCTGGTGATCGGGGTCGCGTTCGGCTTCGTCGCCGCAATGACGACCCAGTCTCAGGCCGTCGCCCAGCCGGTCCCGATCCCGACCGATCTGACCGACAGCGAGGTTCGGGTCGTCCAGCTCTTCGAGAACGCCTCGCCCAGCGTGGTGTTCGTCGCCACCGAGCAGGATGTCGTCGTCCGCAACGTCTTCGGCGCGTTCCGCGATGTCCGCTCCGGCACCGGTTCCGGCTTTGTCTGGGACGAGGACGGCCACATCGTCACCAACTACCACGTCATTCGCGCCGCCTCGCGCGTCAATGTAACCTTCGCCAACGGTGAGACTCGCAACGCCACCGTCATCGGTGCCGCCCCCGACAAAGACCTCGCGGTCCTCCGCGTCGACCCCGACGGGCTCGAGTTGCGTCCCACTCCCGTCGGCGATTCCGACCGCCTGCGCGTCGGCCAGGCCGTCTTCGCCATCGGCAACCCCTTCGGCCTCGATCAGACCCTCACCACCGGAGTCGTCAGCGCGCTCGGGCGCACCATCGAATCCCTCAACGGACGCACCATCTTCGACGTCATCCAAACCGACGCCGCCGTCAATCCCGGCAACTCCGGCGGCCCGCTGCTCGATTCCGCCGGTCGCCTGATCGGCGTGAACACCGCCATCCGCTCGCCCAGCGGGGCCAGCGCGGGCATCAGCTTCGCCGTCCCGGCAGACACGGTCCGCCGGATCGTGCCCTCGCTGATCCAAACCGGCCGGGTCACCACACCGACCGTCGGCATCCGGTTCCTGCCGCCGCAGCAGGCCCGGCAACTCGGCATCCGTCGCGGCGTGCTGGTCCTCGAGGTCATCGAGGACGGACCCGCCTCGCGGGCCGGCGTTCGACCGACCCTGCGCGACCCCGATGGCTCCATCACGCTCGGCGACGTGATTATCTCCATCGACGAGAAGCCCGTGATCGTGCCCGCCGACCTGCTGAACATCCTCGCGGACTACGAAGTGGGGGACACCGTCATCGTTGAGGTCGCGCGACCTTCCGGCATTGTGGAACTTCAGGTCACGCTCGACGAGCCGATCTGAACGAGTTATCGGTCTCGCCTGATTTCCCGTCTTCGCGCTTGCATCGACGCCCCGAACCCCGACAATCGATCCTGAGCCGATCCGGCCAGGAGGTGGTCCCCCTTTGGGCGTGCAGGACATCAATGCCCGTTTCGACGGTCAGGAGCGGCGGCTGTTCATGCAGGCCGTCCTGCGCGATCTCCGCGCGCTCGAACGCCTGCTCCAGGAGGACCGCATCGAGTCCGGCGTCAACCGCATCGGCGCCGAGCAGGAATTGGTCATCGTCGGGCGCGACTGGCGCCCGGCCCCGCTCTGCGAGGAGATCCTCGAAGAACTCGAAGGCGACCCGCACTTCACGCATGAACTCGGGCGCTTCAACATCGAGTTCAACCTCGACCCGCTCAGTTTCTCGGGGGATTGCCTGTCGAAACTCGAACGCAGAATCACCGAGTTCTTTGACAAGACCCGCTACGCCGCCCATCGGCACGACGCCGAGGCCATGATGGTCGGGATCCTGCCGTCGCTGGAGAAGGACGACCTCAGCCTCCGGAACCTGACCGACCGCCCGCGCTACTGGGCGCTCAACGAAGCGCTGAACAACCTCCGGGGCGGCAAGTACGAGTTGCGTATCAAGGGCCGAGACGAACTCATCGTGACCCACGACTCGGTCATGCTCGAAGCGTGCAACACGAGTTTTCAGGTCCACTTCCAGGTCAGCCCGCAGGACTTCGCAACCAAGTACAACGCCGCCCAGGCCGTCGCCGGCCCGGTCATGGCAGCCGCCGCCAACTCGCCGCTGCTCTTCGGCAAGCGGCTGTGGCAGGAGAGCCGCATCGCGCTCTTTCAGCAGTCGGTGGACACGCGCAAGGCCGGGTCCGACCTGCGCGATTTCCCGCCTCGTGTGTCCTTCGGTCACGGCTGGGTCCGCGAGAGCGTGCTTGAGATCTATAAGGAAGACCTCGCGCGGTTCAAGCCGCTGTTCTCCACGGAGGCCGATGAGGATCCGATGCAGGTCATCGACCGGGGCGAGGCGCCCAATCTCCGGTGCCTGATGCTGCACAACGGGACGGTCTATCGCTGGAACCGGCCCTGCTACGGGACCGCGATCGGTCCGGACGGCAAGCGTCGGGCCCACATCCGCATCGAGAACCGCATCCTGCCCTCCGGCCCCACACCCATGGACGAGGTCGCCAACGCAGCGTTCTGGTTCGGCCTTATGCGGGCCATCGTCGACGAACAGGGCAACATGGCCGACCACATGCCTTTCGACGATGCCGCGTCGAACTTCGTGGAAGCCGCCACCCACGGCCTCGACGCGCAGTTCGACTGGCCCGGCATGGGCCAGATCCCGGCGCGCGAGCTCATCGCCCTGCGCCTGCTGCCCATGGCCCGTCGGGGCCTGCAGTCGGCGGGCATCGATGCCGACGACATCGATCGCTACCTCGAGATCATCGAACTCCGCGTCGGCTCGGGCCGAACCGGCGCGCGCTGGATGCTCGATTCCGTCGCCCGCCTCAACGGCACCGGCACCCGCGCTGAGCGCATGGCGGTGCTCTCCGAGGCCGTGAGCATCAACCAGGTCGCCGGCCGCCCCGTCCACGAGTGGCCCTCGATCAACACCGACCAGACCGCGACTCGCTCCAGCAATATGCGCAGCGTCGGGCAGATCATGACCACCGACCTGTTCACGGTCCACGAGTCAGACGTCATCGACTTCGCCGCCTCTCTGATGGACTGGCAGCACGTCCGCCACATTCCCGTCGAGGACGACGATCACAACCTCGTCGGCCTCGTCTCGCACCGCGCCGTCCTGCGCCACCTCGCCCGCCTCAACACCGACGGGCGACCCGAGTCGGTCCCCGTCAGCGCGATCATGTCCACCGAAATCGTGACCGCCACGCCCTCGACTCCGACCATTGAGGCCATCGAACTGATGAGGCGTCACTCGATCAGCTGCCTGCCGGTCGTACGCGAGGAAAAGCTCGTCGGCATTCTCACCGAGCACGACATCGTTCTGCTCGCCGAGCCGCTCCTCCGCCGGTTCCTCTCCGACGACCCACCCTCGGACCCGCTCACAGAACTCACGGCCGATTAGTTCGACCGGTGCCCCGCTCGAACGAGCCGTGATACGATCCCCCGTCCCTCCCAACGGGCCAGGACTGTGATCCCCATCGACCAGGCGCCCATCCCGACGACCCCGCGCAGCACCACCCCGGACCCCGAGCGGCTGGCCACATCGTCTCTCACCGACATCAAACGGGTTATCGGACGCGTCGGCGGCCCGTCCGCCGACCACGAGTCGCCACCGGGCCCGACCGTCATCATCGTCGCCGGCCAGCACGGCAACGAACCCAGCGGCGTGCACGCCGCCGTACGCGTCCTCCAGTCGCTCCGCACCGCGGTTGAGCGCGAGCCCGGCTGCTTCCGAGGCGAGTTCATCGCCCTCGCCGGCAATGTCGAAGCGCTCCGCACTGGCGTCCGCTTCATCGAGACCGACCTGAACCGCCTGTGGACCCCGGGCGCGATCGACGAAACCTTTGCCCGGACCGAGCGGGGCGAACCGGTCAGCGCCGAACAACGCGAACAGCGAGAACTCGCCGATGAGATCACCGACGCCGTTCTGCGCAGCCGCGGCCCGACCTTCCTGCTCGACCTCCACACCACCAGCGCGTCCAGCCGTCCGTTCCTCGCCGTTGAAGACATCGTCCGGGTTCGAGAACTCGCACGCGCCATCCCCGTCACCGGCGTGCTCGGCCTCGAAGCGATGATCCGCGGCATCCTGCCCGACTGGTTCAACACCGTCGGCGACGCCGGGCTCATCTTCGAGGCCGGCCAGCACGACGACCCGGCCTCGATCGAGCGCCACGAGGCCGCCATCTGGCTGCTGCTCGCGGAGGTCGGCGTGATCGGCCATTCCGCGTTCGCCGCTCGTCTCGAGGCGGCCCGTTCGACCCTCGAACCGTTCTCGCGCGGGCTGCCACGCCTGCTCGAAGCCCGAGCTCGCCATTCCGTCAGCCCCGAAGACGGCTTCCGCATGCGCAAGGGCTTCGAAAACTTCCATCCGGTCGTGCGAGGCGATCTACTCGCCGGCGACTCAGCGGGCACCATCCGCGCCCCGATGTCAGGCTGGCTGTTCATGCCGCTCTACCAGCCTCAGGGCGAAGACGGTTTCTTCATCGCGCGCCGGGCCAGCCGCATCTTCATGCGTCTCTCGAAGGTCCTCCGCCCGCTGAAGCTGCACAAACTCGTGCACCTGCTTCCCGGGGTTTCAAGGTCGGATGCCGATGTCGACGCCTTCGTCGTCAACCCGAAAGTCGCACGCGTGCTCGCCCACGAGGTCTTCGCGATGCTCGGTTACCGGCGCTACCGCGAGCACGCCGGCGTCGGCGTGTTCGGCAAGACCGCCGAAGACATGCACCGCGCGTGGTACGCGCTACCCGAAGAACTGCGCAACCCGCGCCGCGATCAGTCCCGCTCTTCGTAAACGATCGACGCCGCGTGCGCCGGGACGCGCACCAAACCGGTGATCTTCGCCGGCTTCTTGTGCGCCGGTGTCCGCCCGAACGCGCCGTCCTCCATCGCCGCACGCCACGAACCCTTGGGCAGGCCGACTTCTGCCGGGATCGACGAACCGTTCAGCACAACCACGCTCCGCTTCCA
>JANSXG010000099.1 GCA_024743075.1 bacterium
GACGATCGGTCGGTCCGGGAACGAGGTGTGAGCCCCGATGACCTGTGCGATCTCGCCGGATGAAAGGCGCACATGAGAGCCCACCGGGAACAGACCAGTGGACTCGACAAGGGCGCGGATGACCTTGCGATCGTACATACGCTCAGAACCGACCTTGATGAGCTGCTCAAGCACCTCATAGGGCGTAATCGCACGCCGGAACGGGCGCGGCATCGTCGTCGCAGCGTAGGCGTCAGCGACCGCGATAACGCGGGCGTAGTCGCAGATCTTGCCCCCGCGAAGACGGAGCGGATAACCGCTCCCGTTCTCCCGCTCGTGGTGCTGGTACACCGCGCGGCGCACCGACTCAGGGATACCCTCGATGTCTTCCATAAGCACCACCGACCAGGTCGGGTGACGGAAGACTCGGTTGACCTCGGTTTCCGTCAGCGGGCGACTGGCGGTGCGGACGTCCTTGGGGATCAATGCCATCCCGAGGTCGGCGAGCATCGCGGCGAGACCGACGCGCCGGACATCGCGACGGCTCCAGCCGAGGCGTGCGCCGATCGCGATCGAGAGAACTCCGTTGCTGTAGGCGTGGTCCGTGAGGTAGTCGTCGCCGCGCGGAAACAGCAGCGAGAGCTGGGTGTACTGCTGCGGGTACTTCACGAGCAGGTCGATCAGTTCATCGACGAGTTCGAGCGCGTGGGCGACCGGTGTCAGAACGCCCGCGAGGCAGCGGGAGTAAATCTCGCTGAGCGCACCGACCCGATCGGCACGGAATCTGCTGAGCTTCATCGAGTCCGGCCACGTGTGGTCTTCGCATGGCGAGAGTTCGATGGGATCCACACCCGGAGTGACTCGGAGCGGGATCGACGACCAGATGTGATCCAGATCGGCCACGATCGAGTCGGCGAGTTTCATGCGCGCAGCCCGATGCCGGCGTGTCTCGCGCGACTCCTTGTTCGTGAAGGCGCCGAGGCTGTACGCGCGTTCGTGGACCTGCTCCGCTTCCTGCCCGCTCTCCACCGGCAATCGTCCGCCGATCGTGACGATGTCCGCTTGCGGGCGTTCGCCCGCCACCGAGGCCCGGTGTTCGGCGAGGATCCGGGCCGATCGCATCTCGCCGGCGGTATCGGCGAAGAAAAGGTTCCACTGCGGGCCGTCCGGACCGTCCGCCGCCGCAAGGTCGCGCAGGGCCTCGCACATCGCGGGCGACAGCGTGATCCCCTTGCCGACGAGCTTGATCCCCTGGCGTGTGAAGATCGGGCGCTCGAGCGTCATGCCGCTCTCGATCATGTCAGGCTGGATAGGACGGACTGGCACAGGCTCGGTTACCTCGAACGGAGGGAATGCTCCAACTCTCGCTATCGGCGGGTCCGATACACGGATTGAGGGCGATCGCGCACTGTCCCGGGTCCGCGAGCGGGTTATTCTCTGTCCATGACCCGTGACCCCCGCCACCGCCCGATGCCCAGCCACTGCCTCACGCTCGAAACCGTGTTCAGCGCCGCCCACGCGATCGTCATCGGAGGCGAGCGAGAGCCGGTTCACGGGCACGACTGGCGCGTCGCCGTGCGAATCGGGGGCGACACGCTCGACGCCGACGGCCTGCTCGTGGACTTCCACAAGATTCAGCACGACCTGCGCGCCATCGTTGAGCCGTGGCACAACCGCAGTCTGAACGAGGTCGAACCGTTCGACGCGGTGAACCCGACGGCGGAACTCGTGGCGAAAGCCATCGGCGAGCGTCTAGCGGAGCGATTGCCCGATGGCGTGCGTCTGGTCAGCGTGCGCGTGACCGAAGCTGTTGGCTGCGCTGCGGAGTTCTGGCCTCGCCCTTGAAGCGAAACCGCTTCAGCCCTTGCCGGCCTGCTTGGCCCACGAGTCTTTGAGCGAGACCGTGCGATTGAACACGAGGCGGTCGCCGGTGCTGTCGTCGTCTAGGCAGAAGTAGCCCTGGCGCTCGAACTGCACGCGGGTGATGCCGTCGGCGAAGCCCGCCTCACTCTCACCGGGCTTCCAGTTCGGTTCGAGGTAGCACGCGTCGAGCACCTGCAGCGAGTCGCGGTTGAGGTTCTCGAAGAAGGTCCAGTCGTCGCCGGCGTCCTTGGGCTTACGATCGGGCTTCTCGACCCAGAACAGCCGGTCGAACTGACGGACCTCCACCTTCACGGCGTGGTCCGCCGACACCCAGTGCAGCGTCCCCTTCACCTTGCGGACGTTGCCCTCGGCGTCCGGGGGAGGGGAATCGCCGCCTTTGGTCTGTGGGTCGTATGTGCAGCGCAGCTCGACGATATTGCCCGCGTCGTCCTTCACGACCTCATGGCAGCTGATCCAGTAGCCGTAGCGCAGGCGGACCTCGCCCCCGGGTTTGAGCCGGAAGAACTTCCGGGGCGCATCCTCCATGAAGTCGTCGCGCTCGATGTACAAGGTCTTCGTGAACGGCACCTCGCGTGAGCCCGCCGACGGGTCCTCCGGATTGTTCACGGCTTCCAGCCACTCGGTGCGACCCTCGTCGCCGCCGTCGCCCCAGTTCGTGATCGTGACCTTGATCGGGTCGAGCACGGCCATGCGGCGCGGGGCGACCTTGTTGAGATGCTCGCGCGCCGCGTTCTCCAGTCGGCCGATATCGATCATCGCGTCGAACTTGGTTACGCCGATCTCGTCGCAGAAGTTGCGGATCGACTCGGGCGTGTAGCCCCGGCGCCGGTAGCCGGAGATGGTCGGCATGCGCGGGTCGTCCCAGCCGGAGACCACGCCGTCGGTGACGAGCTTGAGCAGGTTGCGCTTGCTCATCACCGTGTAGGTCGGGCGGAGCTTGGCGAACTCGATCTGCTGCGGGTGGACGATGGGCTCGCCCCACTCGGAGCCGGGGCCCCGCCCCTCGTTGATGGCCTCGATGAACCAGTCGTACAGCGGGCGGTGGTCCTCGAACTCCAGCGTGCAGATCGAGTGCGTGATGCCCTCGATCGAGTCCTCGATGCCGTGGGCCCAGTCGTACATCGGGTAGATGTGCCAGGCGTCGCCGGTGCGGTGGTGGTGCGCGTTGAGCACGCGGTACATCACCGGGTCGCGCAGGTTGATATTCGGCGAGGCCATATCGATCTTGGCGCGCAGCACCTTCGAGCCGTCGGGGAACTCGCCGGTCCGCATCTTCTCGAACAGGTCGAGGTTCTCCTCGACCGAGCGATCGCGGTGCGGGGAGGGCGTTCCGGGCTCCTTCAGCGTGCCGCGGCTTTCACGGATCTGCTCGGCGTTCTGGTCGTCGACGTAGGCCTTACCTTTCCTGATCAGCTCGACCGCGTAGTCGTACATCGTCTCGAAGTAGTCGGAGGCGAACCTCGGCTGGCCGGCGAAGTCGAAGCCCAGCCACTGCACATCGTTGGTGATCGAATCGACGTATCGCTGCTCTTCCTTGGCGGGGTTGGTGTCGTCGAAGCGCAGGTTGCAGGAGCCGTTGTATCGCTCGGCGAGCCCGAAGTTCAGGCAGATGCTCTTGGCGTGGCCGATGTGCAGGAAGCCGTTGGGCTCCGGGGGGAAGCGCGTGCGCACCTGACCGCCCCACTTCCCGGAAGCGTTGTCGGCTTCGATGATGCGTCGGATGAAGTGGGCCGGGGCGTCTTCGGTGGCGGTCATTGCGCGGGTGCTCGTGCGTTGCAGTAGTGATCAGTAAACGGGGAACGGGGGAACTCAGACTCCGGCCGCCAGCAGGCGCTGGCACTCGACCACGCAGCGGTCGATCCGGTCCAGCGTCTCTTCCTTGCCGAGGGCGGCGAGCGTCTCGCCGATGGGCGGGCTGACGGGCGTGCCGGTCACCGCGACGCGGATCGGCTGGGCCACCATGCCCATGCCGATCTCGTTCTTCTCGCAGTAGTCCGCGACCAGCTTCGACAGGGGCTCGGTCGACCAGTCGTCGTGGTCGGCCAGCACGCCTCGGAAGTCGCGCAGCACGCCAAGCCCTGCGGCATCGTTGCGGGTCAGGTTCTTCTTGACGGCCTTTTCCTCGTAGACGATCTCCGAGGCCGGCGTCACCGCGAACACGCACCGACGCGCCGCATCAAAGAACGTCTTGCACTGGGGCTGCACCGCCAGCGCCAGCACACGGAACGCCTTCTCCGAGAGTTTCTCGACGATCGCCGGCTCGTAGTCCCGGCAGTAGCCCGCGAAACGCTCGACGAACTCGTCGGCCGGCAACTGCGTGATGACATCGGTGTTGAAGGCCATGAGCTTGGCCCGGTCAAACCGCGCGTTGGACTTGCCGATCCGGGCGATGTCGAAGTCCTTGGCGAGAAAGTCCATGTCGAACTTCTCCCGGTCCGCGCCGTCCTGCTTGCTGGGCGTCCAGCCGAGTAGCGAGATGAAGTTGGTGATCACCTCGGGCAGGTAACCAGCCTTGCGGAAGTCCTCGACCGACACCTCGGGGAGCAGGATGCCCAGCGCCTCGGCCAGCCGGTCGATCGTCTCGCCCTCGAGTTGGGCCTTCTTGTCGCCGGCCCAGTCCGCGAGCTCCTCGATACCGATGACCCCCTCGGGCAGTTCGGCGTAGACCTCTTCCACGCTGCGGCGCTTGAAGATCTCCTTCACAGTCGTGTCGCGCTCACGCTTGCTCATCTTCGCGCCCTTGTCGTTGAAGATCAGGGGCATGTGGGCGTAGACGGGCGTATCGAACCCGAGCGCCTTCTGCAGCGCCACATGACGTGGCGTGTTGTTGAGGTGCTCCTGGCCGCGCAGCACGTGCGTCACGCCCATGAGCGCATCATCCACCACCACTGCGAAGTGGTAGGTCGGGTAGCCGTCCATCTTGCGGATGATGAAGTCGTCGAGTTCGCCCGGCGCGAAACTGACGTCGCCGAGCACCTCGTCCTTCACGCTCACCCCCTCATCGTCGGGCATGCGCAGGCGGACGACGTGGGGCTCGCCATTCGCCACCCGCTCGGCCCGCTCGGCCTCGGGGATCTGCATGGCGGCCCGGTCGTAGCGGTACTGCTTCTTCTCGCGCTGCGCCGCGTTCCGCTTGGCGGCGAGCTCCTCGGCCGTGTCGAACGCGTAGTACGCCTTGCCCTCGCCGATGAGCTGGTCGATGTGCTTGTTATAGATGTCCAACCGCTCGGACTGGGCGAACGGCGCGACCGAGCGCGGGTCGCCGCCGACGGTGCGTCCCTTGAACTCGATCTCGGGCCCCTCGTCCCAGTCGATGCCCAGCCACGCCAGGTCCTCTAGGATCGCCTTCGCCGAGGCCTCCGACGAACGGGCCTGGTCGGTGTCCTCCAAACGCAGCAGGAAATGCCCGCCCCTGGCCTTGGCGTAGGCCCAGCAGAACAGGGCCGTACGGGCTCCTCCGATGTGGAGGTGGCCGGACGGGGATGGGGCGAAACGCGTGATGACGGGCGGAGAAACGCTGCTCATACCGCCAGTGTAGCCGTTTCGCCGTGCGCGTTAGGATGCCCGGTCCGCGGGCGGGGATGCCCCCGGATCTTCGATTGCCTCAGCCCCCAAGGATTCTTCTCTTATGCCCCTCATCGTGACCGGAAGCATCGGGATCGACACCATTGAAACGCCCTTCGACCGGCGCGAGAAGATCCTGGGTGGGTCGTGCAGTTACTTCTGTGCCGCGGCGAGTTTCTTCACCGATGTCCGTATGGTCGCGGCGGTCGGGGGCGACTTTCACGAGGACTATCGCAAGATCCTCAAGAAGTTCCCCAAGGTGGACATCTCCGGGCTCGAGGTCCGCGAGGACTCCAAGACCTTCTCCTGGGGCGGTAAATACTTCGACAACTGGAACCAGCGCGAGACGCTGTTCACCGAACTGGGTGTGCTCGAAGAGCACCCGCCCAAGTCGCCCCCGGCCTTCGCCGACAGCAAGTTCGTCTTCCTCGCCAACACCCACCCGGCGGTGCAGTACGAGATGCTGCACTCGTTCCCCGAGCGGGTGTTCAGCGTGGCCGACTCCATGAACCTCTGGATCGACATCGCCCTCGACGACCTCAAGAAGCTCATGCGCGACATCGACGGGCTCATCATCAACGATGAGGAGGCCCACATGCTCACCGGGATCCGCAACGTGATCTCGGCGGGCCGGAAGATCATCGAGACCATGGGCCCGATGTTCGTCGTCATCAAGAAAGGCGAGCACGGCTGCGTGCTGGTCCACGATCAGGGCGTCGCGATGCTCCCGGCCTTTCCCGTCGAGAAGGTCGTGGACCCCACCGGCGCAGGTGACTCGTTCGCCGGCGGCATGATGGGCTACCTCGCCGCGGCCCACAGCAAAGACATGAACGTGTCCATCGACTCGATCCAGCAGGCGCTCGCGCACGGCACCGTGATCGCAAGCTTCGCCATCGAGAGCTTCGGCCTCGACCGCCTCGCCGAACTCACCAAGGAAGAGGTCGCCAAGCGCTACACCGACTTCCAAGAGATGGTGAAGGTCTGATCAATCCGCGTCCGCAGGCGCTCAGTCGAATCGCTGGCCGATCGCCTCATTGATCCGCTCAATCGCCGCTGCCTCAGCGATCGTCTGCTCGGGCGTCGGCCGCAGTTCGACGTCGCCCGCCATCGCTGCATTGAAATGCCGGAACATCGACGGCGCGCCGCCCTCGCCGGTGGGCGCCTTGATCTTCGTTTCGCCCGGGCCGTCGGGGTGGTTCTCGAAGCGCGTCAGGTGGGCGGTCAGGTCATCGCCCCCGGGGTTGTAAGGGCGGGTCGTGGTCAGGCGTCCCCACGAGCCGGTGAGCGTCGTGGTCACACCCTCGGTCACCTCGATCGAGGTGAAACTGTGACCGAGGACGCCGCCGGGGAAGCGGAAGGCCATCGACAGCGAGATGTCCACGCCCGCGGCCTCGCCGGGGAGCGGCTCGGCGAACCGGCCGGTCGCGCTGACCTCCGCGGGCTCGCCGGCCAGAAGTCGCATCAGCGAGAGCGGGTACACGCCGAGGTCCATCAGCGCGCCGCCCTGCATCCGGTGGCTCAGGCGCGTGTTCTCCGTCGGCCCGCCGACGAGCGTGTGCGAACGGTCGCAGCGGATCAGGCGCAGTGTGCCGATCAGCGAGCCGGGAGACTCCCCCGCTGTCGCGATCTCGCGGAGCCACGCGGTCTGCGGGTGGTACAGATAGGTCCAGACCTCGCCGAGGAGCCGGTCGGCCTTCGTCGCTTCCTCGAACGCCCGCTCGGCCGCGGCTCGCGACGGCGTGAATGGCTTTTCGCACAAGACGTGCTTGCCCGCGCGCAGGCACGCGATCGACTGCTCCACATGCAGGTGGTTGGGCGTGGCGATGTAGACTGCGTCGAGGTCGTCGCGCCGCAGCAGGTCATCGACGGTGCAGCCGATTTCCGGATCCTGATCGGCGGACTTCGCCAGATCGCCCCCCCGCTGCGGGTCGCGACTGGCGATGGCGCGCACATCGCAGCCGACTTCGAGCATGCACGGCAGGTGCCCGGTGGCGATGCGACCGGTGCCGATGATGCCCCAGCGGGGTGCGGACATGGGGTGTTCCTAGGCGGGCGTCGGGATCAGCCGGCGGACGCCGCGGCGACCTTCGCGCGGAACTTGTCGCGCTCGGCGGAGATCTTTTCCATCTCTTCGAAGTCGCCGCTCTTGCGGGCCTCGGCCTCGGCGAGTTCCGCCTTGGCTTCCTGAGCGTCGAGCTCATCGACAGGGACCGCGCCCTGGGCGAGGATGGTCAGCTCGTCGTTGACGTTCTGCATGAACCCACCCTCAATGAACCAGCTCTTGGAGCCGGAGCCGGGAAAATCGAGGCGGAGGCGACCGGGGCCGAGCTTGCCGACGATGGCGGAGGTGTGGTGCATCACGCCGCGCTGGCCGTCGTGCATAGGCACGGAGGCGTAGGTGACCTCGGCGTCGAGGATGCGGGCTTCAGGCGTGATCAGTTTGCAGGTGAAGGACTTGTCGGCCACAGGAGACTCCGTGATTCGTCGGTCTGGCGGGCTGCTTCGATCGGTCGGGAGGGGCCAGCGATTGTAGCGTTCACGCCGAGATTCTGCCCGGTTTCCACGGCCTGGATCAGCCGCCGCGACGGTCCTTTCGGGCGGCTTCGACGATGCGCTGGGCGGTGCGGACCGCGGCGAAACCGGCCTCGGCATCAATCGGGGGTTTGGAGCCCGAGCGGACCGCCTGGATGAAGCTGGTGATCTCCATCTCGAGCTGGTCGGCGTCGTCGATTTCGAGGTTGTCGATGGTGAGCAGTTCGCCGTAGTCGAGGTTCGAAAGATCGGTGCCGGAGCGCAGGGCCTCACGGATCTCGTCCATCTGAATCTGGTTGGCGGTCTTGCGGATGAGCACACCGCTCTTCTTGGCGTAGTCGATCGAGACATAGCCGTTCTCACCGATGATCCGGGTCTTCCGCTCGGTTTTCATGGCCAGACGACTGGCGGTAATCGTCGCAACGCACTTGCCGGCCGGGGTATCAAATGTCAGGCGGGCGTTGCAGACGTCCTCGTGCTCGGTGAGGACCGGCACGCCGGAGGCTTGGACCTCCGTCGGCTCGATGCCGCCCATAAGCCAGAGCACCACATCAAGGTCGTGGATCATCATGTCCATGACGACCGAGACATCGACGCTGCGAAAGGTCATCGGGCTGACGCGATGGACTTCAAGAAACCGCGGCACGATCCCCGAAGGACCGCTGTCATCGCTGCTCATCGAAGTTTGCTGGGCACGCTCCAGTGCGCGGACGGCGGGGTTGAAGCGCTCGATGTGCCCGACCATGAGGCAGGCGCCGTGGCGTTCGGCCAGGTCGGCGAGCTCACGGGCTTCCTTCACGTCGTTGGCCAGCGGCTTCTCGATCAGACAGGCCACGCCCGCTTCCAACAGCGGACGGGCACACTTGAGGTGGTAGGTGGTCGGGACCGCGATCGAAACCGCGTCAACACCGAGGTCGATCAGTTCCTGCTCGGTCGCGAATCCGGGCACGCCGAGGCGCTCGGCGTTCGCGTCGCGCTGGGCCTCGCCCTGGTCCACGACGCCCACGAGTTCGACCGGCCCGACCGGCGAGTTATCGCCGAGATCCTGGAAGTGCTTGTACTTGGTGGCGTGATGACGCCCCATCCGGCCAACGCCAATCGCGCCGCAGCGGAGGGTTTTGGTGGCGAGATCCGCGCTCGCGGTGCCGGTCGCAGAAGCGGAGGATTGGCTGGACATACGGCAAAAAACTCCGAATCGGCGCGACGCTCGGCCCGCCTCGGGAGGGTGAATGGAGTAAGGGTAGCAGACCAGATCGGCAGAGGCTTCGCCACCCGAGTCCGGACGATGTCACAGCCTTGCGAGCAGGGTAAGCAAGTACTTACTTCCCTCGCGCAAGCGTGACGATGGGTTCGTCGATCAGTCTCCTTCGATCGCGTAGGGGTTGTACTCTCTGTCGTCATCATCTTCGGCAGCCTCGTCATCGAGGTCCGAACCGGAGTCGAGCAGCGTCACTCCCGCTTCCTCCGGGGTGGGTGACTCGAACGCCGGACCCGCCGCCGTTGATGCCGCGGCGGTCCTCCCCGCGAGTTCCTCGGCACGCTTCCGATTCTTTTCGGCGATCCGGGCGTCTCTCTCACGCTCGGTACGAGCGTTGTGAATCGACCAGCGCACCGTCGAAGCAAAGAGCATCGAGAAGATGAACACCAGCAACAGGCCACCGAAGGCGAAGACGCTGAGAATCGTCACGATGAGCGCCAGAATGCTGTGCATGCCTTGCGCGGTGGGAGTCGTGCCGATCAGCCCGCCGAGCGGCTCAAAGATGACGAACGTGAGCGTGTATAGAAATAGGTAGATGCCGAACCCCATCGAGCACGCACGGAGTTGCTGGGCCCGGCTGTAGTCGCGCGCCCAATCGGCGAGGAGCGAGATGTGCCACGCCGCTGTGCAAAGCCCGACGCCCGCGCCCAGCGCGGGCAGGAGCAGGATGAGATTCGGGATGCTCAGGGAAGTCAGGCGGTTGAGAAGCGACAGGGCCGCGAAGACGTACATACACGCGTACCCGCCGACCACGATGCGTCGAAGCCCCACCCATTCCTCTTCGTCGGCCTCGGCCTTGTTCCCGAGATTCGGGCGCACGCGCTTGCGGAGGATCACGAGGCCCGCGATCGGCATAACGACGAGGCTCGCCATCGAAACGATGGCCCCGTAACCCAGACCAAAGAGATCGAGCAACAGCCCGATGGGGACGAGCAGGCCGGACATGCCGAAGACCACGAGCGCGGTGGCGAGCGTGTTGAGATAGCCGGCCGGGGCATCACCCATCTTGTCTTCGGAGACGCGCCGGCGACGCCCGATCGGCATGCCGCACTCAGGGCACGGATTCCCGACGAACAGTCCCTGCAGGTTGTACCCGCACTTCGGGCAGGACATCGGCTCAGAGACCATCTCGGTCGCGTCGGCGGACATCGCCGTCGATCGCGGTTTCGACTGTGCCGGCGTCTGGTTCTCGGTCATGACGGGGCGGTGTCCTTGGCAACGGCGACCGGGATCGGTGAGCGCCCCGAGTGTACCCCATGCGAAGAGGGATTCGGCTCCGAATTCAAACGGCGCACCCGTCGCCCAAATCGCGCAACGAGCCATGTCGAACGAGCGAGCGCGAACAGCAGCGCGCCGGGCACAACGGTTACGGTCACCACCGCCCACGTGATCGGCACGATGCCGAAGAAGCCGACCATCAGGATCGCGACCGGGTACAGCACCACCGCCAGCACACCGAAGCCGAGCGTGTACACGGGCAACCAGCCCGTCTGACGGAGGCCGAGCGCGAGCGAGCCGGGGTTGTACTGGCTCGAGTCGGCGTCGAGGCGCGTAGCCAGGCGAGTCAGATACCAGACACCGGTGAGCTGCATACCTAGCGCACCGAGAACGGTCGCGAGAAAGACGATGCCGAGCCCGACTTCCGCACCCGGACCGGTCACCCAGTTCAGCATCAAGTTCGTCGATCCGGGTTCGACCAGCAGACGCAGCATCATCAGTGAGATGCCGCCGAGGGCGAGAATCGTGGATGCCAGCACAAAGACGCGCGCGATCGCGCGGGGTCGGTGCATGCCGTCACGCCCCCGACCGTCCCGAGTCATCGGCGAGGGAGCGCTCAGAAACCACCAGCCGATCGCCAGTTCAAGAACAATTAATACCAGCGGCATCCAACTGAACGCGGTCGTAGGAAGCAGAAGCAACGCATCATCGAACAACAGAACCGCTCCGACGAGCGCAAACGCGAGGATGAGAAGCAGCAGTCCCAGGGCGGCGGACCAGACCAGGGTGCTGGCGGTCGCGAGTTGGCGACGGTACACGAGCGGATCGAGCCCGAGCCAGCGCCATTCGACGGTTTCGGCGATCGGCAGGGCGCACTCCGGACACTGGCCGGTCGGCTCAAGCCCGCCCAGGTCGTAGCGGCAGCCGAGGCACGGCGTTTCCGGCTCGACTATTCCGGGTTGGATGAAAGTGCTGCTCACCGGGCAACCGTATGCAGCGCCACCGGTTGCGTCACAGGCCCGGCGGGTCGGGATGCCCACCGATCGGGCCGATCTCGTCGTCGGGCAGCTTCAGCTCGGGTTCGGGGCGCGAAGAGGCCTCGTTCATGGACGGGTCGCCCGGCAGCACGCCCTTCCTGTTTCGCTCCTCGCGACGCAGTTCGTCCTCGGCCCGCTCGATGGAGCCGATGAGCACGCTCAGTCGCGCGTGCAGGGCTCCGAAGGTCCATGCGAACACCACGCCGAGCAACCCGGCGACCAACAGCACGAGCGTGGCGAGGAAATCGGTCACGCCGAAGCGTCGCCGGATGATCAGATCCAGTGCGACCAACGCCAGAACGCCGACGATGCCCGCCAACAGCCCGATGCCCACTCGCAGCCGAGCCAGTGACGACCCACGGCGCCCGACCGCAGCACGCCGGATCAGCGCTCCGGCCCGAAGCCAGAGCACGACCCACGCGATCACGCCGAGCGTGACGACGACGAGCGTCGGAATCGGCATCGCCTGCCAGGCGATTGACGCGATCGAGCGGTTCGGATCCGCGACGACCGGCGGCAGGCCCAGCCGGACCGCGCTGAGGACCACGGCGTAGCCGAGCGCGATCAGCGGTGCCGCGACGACCAGCACGCGCAGCAGCCCCGTCGCGACGCCCGATCGGCTCGGCTCGGGCCAACGGTCGGTCAGGCGCCAGGCGCTCTTGGACATCGCCACCGACCACGGGAGCAACAGCAGCAGCGACGCGAGCAGAACCCCGAAGTTCGCGATGGGCCGGTTCGCACCCAGCGGCGGCAGGCAGACCAGCCAGCCGATGATCAGCGCGATCGCGACGCACCACGGCAGGGTCCCACTGGCACGATGCAGTCGCGCGAGGTGATAGGCCGGCGCATAGCCGAGGTGATCTGCGGGCCAGGACCGATCGGATGTCGCGCCTCTGGCGTTCACGCCGTCGCGACGGAGCCGGTGACCGCCTCGACCGCCGAGCGGAAGAAGCCGAGACCGGGCGTGTCGCCTTCGCGAGCGCTCGATGGCAGACGCGTGGCGAACGGGTGGTGGTGCCACGACAGGAACCGCTCGGGGTGAGGCATGAGCCCGAAGATGCGCCCGGTGGCGTCGCAGATGCCCGCGATGCCGCCGAGGTTGTCCGGGCCGCCGAGCGAGCCGTTGATGTCGCGGCTGTAGTAGAGCGCCGCCTGCCCGCCGGCCTCCAGCGCCGCGATGATCTCGGGCGTCGGCGCGACGAAGCGCCCCTCGCCGTGGGCGACGGGCAGCTGGTGCAGGTCGGGGTTCGGCTTTTCGTCGCGGAGATGAGCGGTCCAGACGCAAGGGCTGTCGGGATTCGCTTGCACACCGACCCATGTGTCGACAAAGCGGCCCGAAGAATTGTCGGCGAGCGTAACGGCGTTCGGAGCGGGCTGGTCGGGCCAGTCTTCGCCCGGGCGCGGGCCGGGGAGCAGGCCGGTCTGGGTGAGCACCTGGAAGCCGTTGCACACGCCGATCATCGCGACGCCTCGTCGGGCGGCCTCGGCGAGCGCGGGGTACAGGCGTTCGCGGATCTTCATGGCCATGACGCGCCCGGCACCGATGTCGTCGCCGTGGGAGAAGCCGCCGGGGAAGCCGATGAGCTGGTAGGCGTCGATCCGGCTCGGGTCAGCAACGAGGGCGCTGAGGTGCACGAGCTCGGCCTGCGCGCCGGC
>JANSXG010000218.1 GCA_024743075.1 bacterium
GTCATCACCGACTGCGACACCATCTGGATCACGTGCAGGCCCACGCACGAAGCGAGGATCAGAATCCAGAGGAACTTCGACCACACCCGACCCTGACCCGGTTTCGAAGGGCCTTCCAGCCGCTCTGGGGCGGAAAACGACCCACCGCCGCTCATCGCGGAGCCCGGCTCCGGGTTCGAATCACGCTCACCAAAGGGGGAAGATCCATCCATGGCCCTATCTTCGGCACTCAGACCTCATCCGTCTGCCCGTTTCGCCGTGAAGATGGGAAAACTCTCGACCCGAGCCGAAAAACCTGTTTCGGAAGAGGGAATAGGCCCTCAAAGTCCCCGCCGCTTGACCGGTTGGGCCGTTCTGGTACGATCTCCGCCCCTCGTCTTTGGCCACAGGTGGGTCTGAGGCCGCAACGGACGAGTCCATCCCGAAACACGCGCTCGCGACACGTGCGGGACCGGCCCCAAAGCCAGTCCTTTGCTCCGGCGGGCCGAGAGGACTCTGGGCTGTGTTGGCCCGTTGGCCTCGAAACCCGCGGTTGCCCCGCCAAGGCGCAACAAGGCGGGCATCGTCGATCGTACTGCGCCGCCTCCGTGTCGCAGCCAGAGCAGGAAAGGACGCACCGATGCGTCAGACCACCTTCGCCAAGCCCCACGAAATCCAGAAGAACTGGTTCATCGTCGATGCCGACGGCCAGCGCCTCGGCCGCATGGCCGTGGACATCGCCACCGTCCTCATGGGCAAGCACCGCCCGGACTACACCCCCCACATCGACACCGGCGACTTCGTCATCGTCACCAACGCCGAGAAGATCGTGATGACCGGCAACAAGGGCGATCAGAAGATCAAGACCCGGTACTCCGGCTACCCCGGCGGCCTCCGCGCCCAGACCTACAACCAGATCCGCGAGAAGAAGCCCGAGTCGCTGATCGAGGACGCCGTCAAGCGCATGCTCCCCAAGGGACGCCTCGGCCGTCAGATGATCGACAAGCTCAAGGTCTACAAGGGCGATGCCCACCCCCATCAGGCCCAGCAGCCCACCGCCCTCCCCTCCTGGAAGTAATCCACACCGTTCCCCATCCGCAAGGACACGCTTTCGCGTGACCCTTCCCTGAACCCCGGGCAACACCGCCCGACAGGTACACCAGAAACGAGCCAGATTCATATGAACGAAGAGCAGAACACCAGCGAAGTCGTCGGCACCCCCTCGCTCGACACCGGCATCTCCAGCCCGACCTCCAGCGAGAACCTCGACATGAGCGATCCGGTCGCCGTGACCGCCGCTCCCGAGAAACCCGACGCGCACGGCTGGTGGTGGGGCACCGGACGACGCAAGAGCGCTGTCGCCCGCGTCCGCCTCAAGCCCGGCAACGGCGACTTCAAGGTCCAGATCACACGCAAGCAGTCCAAGACCGTGGACGAGTACTTCACGGAGATGCGCGATCGCAACGACGCCGTCGCCTCCCTCAAAGTGACCAACACGTTCGGGAAGATGGATGTGGTCGTCCGTATGCACGGTGGCGGCTACATGGGTCAGGCCCAGGCACTTCGCCTCGGCATCGCCCGCGCCCTCAAGAAGTACGACCCCAACCTCGAAGGCGTCCTCCGCGAGAACGGATTCCTGACCCGCGACGCCCGCGAGGTGGAACGCAAGAAGTACGGCATGGCCGGTGCCCGCCGTCGCTTCCAGTTCTCCAAGCGCTGATCCAGAAGGGCCAGCCCGCCGGACGTCCGGTTTCGCGAAACTCGAACCGCCTGAACGGGCGGTTTTTTCGTGCGCAGACGCGGCACACGCCGCACCGTCCGAACAGGCGGCACGCGAATGCGCCAGATCGGAATTCGGATCGATCCGCCCCGCAGATCGGGCCGAGGATACGCCGCAACAGCACGAAGGTGCGCGCCCCAGACGCCATGCACACCGGTTTCCTCACCCATCTCGACGCCTTTCCGCGCCACAGCAGCGCCGGTACCGCCGACCGCGCCTCGATCCGTTGTGCGCTCCTCCGGGAGTCCGCTGAGCTGTCGTCGCGCATCCACCCCGAGTCACGCTCCCTTCTCGATCCGACCCTGCTCGAAGGCGCTTCGGTCGAAGCGGTAGTGAACAGCGGGGCTCGGATCGTCCTCGATCTCTCGCTGAACGCCCCAACCGGCGACGCCGACGGGAATCTCGCCTGGGGCGGCCCGATACGCCTCGTCGCGGAGGGCGGTGCCGAACTGACCCGCTCCGACCCCGACGCCCGCGAGCCCGACCCCAAGGACCCCATCGTCTGGAGCGAGCTGCGCATCCGCTCGCTCGATCCGAACGACGGGATCGAGTTCATCCTTGTCTTTGCCTCGGACCGGCGGTGGCGCATCAGCGCGAAGACCATCCGCTTCGCGACGCTCCCGATCCCGTCTTGAAAACTACTTCGCGTTGGTGCGGTTCAGCACCACGGCAAGGGCGATAAGCGTCAGCGCACGCCGGTCCAGCTCGCGATCCAGATCATCGGTCAGATCAAGAACATAGTCTCCGAGCGCCGACTTCTGCTTCACGAGAGAACCGAGACGGACCCGCTTCTTCGCTTGCAGGATTTTCCACGAGTCCGCCGGCTGTCCGAACACAACCAAGGCGCCGAGGAAGCCAAAGGGGCTGAACACCGAAGCGAGCACCGCGCCGGTACCCACCTTGCGCTCCGGAACGAACCGTGCGCTGACCCCGGGCGCATCCGACAGAAACAGCGAATAGCTGCTGCTGTTCGCGCCGAACCGGCGCACCCTCCCGATCTCCCCCTCGCCCTCGGCCATCAGCGCCGAGACATCGCCCGCGACCGAGAGGCGCGAACTGCGCTTCAGCACCAACGCCGGCAACGCGTCCGCCCGCTCCGATTCATCGAGCAGAAGGACGACCGCCGAGTGCGGCGCGAACCGCACGGCGAGCGTGATCACCACGATCAGGTACACAACGGTCATGAGCGTCACCAGCCCCTGAACCGCGGGGGAAGTCTGCGAGAGACCGGCGATCATCCCAATCAAACCCAGCGCGATCACCGCCGAGGCCGCAAGCCAGTACCCCATTTTCGCCAACGACCGATGACGACGCACCGCGCGACAGATGAATTCCCCGTCCGGATGCAGCGCGGTCGCCTCGGCCTCAACCAGGTTGCGCTTCACCGAGACCACGAAACCATCGTGGTCGAAGGGGTCGAGGTGGTACTGCTCTTGC
This sequence comes from bacterium, assembly GCA_024743075.1. GTDB lineage: Bacteria > Planctomycetota > Phycisphaerae > Phycisphaerales > UBA1924 > JANSXG01. Next base: position 3,197 of record JANSXG010000218.1, read on the forward strand.
AATTCCGTAGCGTCAATCATCGCTCGTTCGATGGCGTAACCAGAATGACCATGGCGGTGAGCAAGGCGAGGCGACGATCGACCCGTCCGCTCGGATCGTGGGAGAGATCGAGAACATGGCGGCTCCTTTCCGACGGAAGGGCGGTCAGGGATCCGAGGTGCTTGTTGTTTCTGGATCGTACAACGGTCCAGCCACCGATCGCGTAGTTGGCGACCATCAATCGGCCCAGCACGCCCAAGCCAAGGAATCCAGCAGCCACAAGATCCCTCTTGCGGGTGCGTCGGGTCGGATGAAAATCCACTCGGTCGCTTTGTTGGGCTTCTTTCCAGAACGAGTAGTTCATGCCGTCTCGTCCACTCCGCGCGACAGATCCAACAACGATTCCGTCTCGATCCACAAGGCTGAATTGTGCGCCGTAGGACAACCGGCTCTTCGCCTTCACGATTCGCATACTGGAAAGCGCGAAGCGCGGATGTTGATCGTCCTCGGTAAGGATGGTCACGGTCGATTCGGGTTCGAACCGCTTTATCAGGAGGATCAGGATCACCGGCCCCGCGAGCAGCGCGATCAAACACGCGATGCTGAACCAACCGCTTTGACCGTACTGGTTGCCGTACCACACGAAC
>JANSXG010000037.1 GCA_024743075.1 bacterium
AATCTGACGACCAGAACCAAGCCAACGACCCTTCGAATGCTTCTCAGGGTGTGTCCGCCCGGGTCTACGAGCACCACGACCGGGTGACCGGCGTTGATGTCCGCGTGGATCGCATGGGGGCCGGCGAGCCCATCGTGGTGATGAACGGGTTGCTCGGGATGAACGAGCACTGGTTCCCGTGCATGAGCCACCTCGTGGGTGACCATGTCCCATTTGACGCGGAGATCCTGCTGCTCCAGCCGCCGCTCCTCGAAATGAAGGGGTCCGGCTGCTCCGTGCAGGGGGTCAGTCAGCTGCTGGTCTCCCTGCTGAATACCCTGGTTGAGCGTCCCGCCATTTTGGTGGGGAATTCGTTCGGCGGGCATGTGGCGCTTCGGATCGCGATGGCGTACCCGCAACTCGTTCGGGGGCTCGTGCTCGTCGGGTCGTCCGGTCTCTTCGAGCGGGGGTTCGAGCGGGACGTGACCCACAACCCCTCGTACGACTTCGTCGATCGCAAGATCCGCGAGATCTTCTACGACCAGTCCAGCATGCTCCCGGGCATGACCGAGATGGCGCTGGACGCCCTGTCCCGGCGCACGTCGGCGCGAGCGATGGTCCGACTCGGCAAGAGCGCCAAGCGCGACCATCTCGGCAAGGAACTCCATACGGTCAAGTGTCCCACGCTGATCGCGTGGGGGCGCCAGGACAACGTCACGCCGCCGGAGGTCGCCGAGCAGTTTGCCGACATGATCCCCAAGAGCCGCCTGCGCTGGACGGACCGTTGCGGGCACGCGCCGCACATCGAACACCCGTCGAAACTCGCCGCCGACATTCAGGAGTTCGTCTCCGACGTGCTGTCGGGCGAGTTCGTGGCCGACCGGGATGCCGCCAGTGCCCGATCCGCGAAGCGCAGTTCGGGACAGGGAGTGGCCTGAATGAGTCGGCTTAAGCCGCTCGGTGATCGGCGGCCCACAGGCGACGCCTGGACAAGCATCATCGGCACGGGCCTCGCGCTGAAGCTCCGCAAACGCGTGAAGCTGCTTTCCGATCTCGACCACTGGTCGAAGAACGCCCAGAACATCCAGACCCGGCAGCTCCGCACGCTCCTGACGCTCGCGCAGCGCACCGAGGTCGGTCGCGAAGCGGGGTTCGCCACACTCCTCGGGCTGAGCGACGCGGATCTGCTCCGCGATTACCGCAAGTCCCTCCCGCTCGCGGATTATGAGCAGTACCGGGCTCAACTCGCCCGCACCCGCGAGAACGCTGAGCCCGATGTGTGCTGGCCCGGCGTTGTCATGGACTGGGCCCAAACCTCCGGCACGACCGGCGGCGAGAAATACATCCCGGTCTCGAAGCAGATGATGCGCTCGAACTACATCGCGGCGCTCGACATTTTCGCCCACTCGATCCGGCGCGGCCTGCCGCTCAAGGATCTGTTCGGCGGCAAGATGCTCTTCCTCGGCGGGACGACTCAGGTCACAACCAACGAGCACGGTGTGCGCACCGGCGACCTTTCGGGGCTCGTCACGCCGCTGATCAAGTGGCCGCTCTCGCAGGTGTATACCCCCGGCAAGGACATCGCGCTGCTCTCGGACTGGCCAACCAAGATCCAGAAGATCGCTGAATTGTGCATCGATCAGGATGTCCGGTTCGTGAGCGGCATGGCGTCGTGGTCGCTGCTGCTGTTCGAGCGATTGGTGCAGACCGCGTCCGAGCTCACCGGGGGCAAGGCCAAAACGCTCGAAGACATCTGGCCGAACTTCAAGATGTTCATACACGGTGGCGTGCGCTACCCGCCGTTCGACCCGCGCGTCCGCGCCGCGTGGTCGGGCAACCCGAACGAGGACGTGCCGTACCGGCTCGAGGTTTACCCGGCATCCGAAGGCTTCATCGCGGTCCAGGACGAGCCGAAGCCGCCGGGCGGCACGCCGTCGGCCCTTCGCCTGCACACCGACATCGGCATTTTCTACGAGTTCGTCCCCGCCGAGGAGATCGACAGCCCCGATGCGCGAACATTCACCGTCGGCGAGGTCGAGACCGGTCAGCGGTATGTGGTGGTGATGTCCACCTGTGCCGGCCTGTGGCGATACGTCATCGGCGATGTGGTCGTATTCGATTCGGTCCCGGGACCGAACGGCACCGGCGGCGTTCCACGCCTCCGGATCGTCGGAAGGCACAAGCACTTCATCAACGCCTTCGGCGAGAACCTCATCGTCGAGCAGGTCGAGAACGCCGTGGTCAGCGCTCGAGATCAAACCGGTCTCGAAGTGGGGGAGTTCACCGCCAGCCCGGTTTACCCGTCCGAGACCAGTCGGGGTGGGCTCGAGCTCGTCATCGAAGTCGCAGACCGAAGTGCTTCGGTGGAACGCTTCGGCAAGTGCTTCGACGACGCGCTCAAGTCGCAGAACGTGGACTACACGACCAAGCGAGGCGAGTCGCTCGGCATGATCGAGCCCCGCATCACGTCCGTCCGGATGGGCATGTTCAGCGAGTGGATGGAATCGCGGGGCAAACTCGGCGGGCAGAACAAAGTGCCGCGCTGCGCCAACCACCGGGACTTTGTGAACGGGCTCCGTGAAATGGCCGGGCTCAACACGGAATAAGGGTTCGGGCCCTGTCGTATGATGTGGCTCGCCACGGTTCCCGTCGCCCCTCTGCCCGGTGTGCTCTGCCGCGATGTCCTCCACTCCGCCATCCGACCATGACGAAGCCGGTGGCACGCCGGCCGATCCGAAGTGGCATCCGCGCCGGGTTCTGATGGGGTTGTGGAGGCGCAAGTGGACCCGGATCTACCTGATCCTGCTGGTGCTTTCGCACCTCGTGATCGCGATTTTTGACCCGACCTATCCGTTCCTGCAGCCGTGGACGCCTTCCGATGCGGTGCGCCAGACGGTGCGGATCACCCCGATGGACAAGAACGGCCCGGTCGGCGCCGAAGCCGACTACGCCGTCTCCGTTATCCGCTGGGATCCGGAACAGCCCGACGCTTCCAAGCTCCCGATCCTCTTGCTGCACGGCAGCCCGCCCGCATACGCGGGGCTCGATTTCAAGTGGCTCGCCCCGCGCATCGCGGAAACGGGGCGCGTCGTGTACGCCATCGACCGGCCCGGCTACGGCGGCTCGGGAAAGTACCCGCCGAGTTTCTCCGCCAAGGCGAACGCTCATGTTGCCCTCGCGACGATGAAGAAACTCGGCATCGAGCGGGCCCACATCGGCGGGTGGTCGTTCGGCGGCGCGGTCGCGATCTGGATGGCCGAACTCGAGCCGGAGCGCGTCGCCTCGATCGAGATGATCGCCGCGACCGGTGTGCAGGAGGGCGAGGGCAGCGGCAGCTACGCGTTCGAGCACTTCAAGTACGGCGTGGGGTACGCGGTGGTCATGGGTGTCCCGGAACTCATCCCGCACTTCGGTCTGCTGGCCCCGCGCTCGTTTCGTCATGCGTTTATCCGTGATTTCTCGGACACCGACCAGCGTGAGATCAGCGCGATCGTGCCCGAACTGGAGACTCCCACGCTGATCCTGCAGGGGCGCGACGACATGCTCGTGCCCGCCAAGACTTCTGAACTGCATCACGAACTGTTCCCCGCCTCGCGACTGGTCGTCATGAACGGCGGTCACACCTCGGGCATCATTCCCTACGGCACCGACGATCTCGATATGGAGATCATGCTCCACGCGCTCGATTCGTTCCTGACGCGTCACGATGAGCCGGGCAGAACCGTCCTCGAAGGCGTCGCCGACTTCGCCCCCGTCCCGCCGCGCAAGCCGACAACCATCGGCGGCTACGAGATCGACCCCGGGAAGACAGCGTGGTGGGCGATGGTCCTTCTGATCATCCTGGGTACGTTCATCAGCGAAGACCTCACGGTCATCGCGGTCGGCCTGCTCCTCGTGACCGGTCAGATCGACTACGGCGTGGCCCTCCTCGGTTGTTTCCTCGGCATCGTCCTCGGCGACTACGGGCTGTGGGCCCTCGGACGATTCGGAGGCACGCGCCTGCTGCGCGTCCCGCTCTTCAAGCGGCTCATCAGCGAGCAGCAGTTGGAACACTGGGGACGCGTGCTCGGTCGTCACACGGCCAAAGCGGTTTTTCTCTCGCGCATGCTCCCCGGCACCCGCCTTCCGATGTACATCGCAGCAGGAATCGTTCCCGGCCACAACAGGAAGTTCCTGTTCTGGGTGACCATCGCCGTTGGCATCTGGACCCCGACGCTGCTGGTACTGACCGCCCTGATCGGCCCGAAGCTGCTGGGCTTCTTCGAGACCATTTTCCACGGGCCGTGGGCCATCCTCGCGGCGTTCATCGTTCTCGTTGCCCTGCTGCGAGTCGCTTCACTCGAAGCAACCGAGATCGGCCGAGCCCGTCTGAGGGCTGGCATCCAGCGATTCGTCCAGCCGGAGTTCTGGCCCGTTTGGATCTTCTACGCGCCGATGCTCGTCTGGCTCCCGATGCTCGCGATCCGTCACCGGTCGATGACCGTGTTCACGTGCGCCAACCCCGGGATCCCCAACGGCGGCGGCGTGGTTGGCGAGGCGAAGTCGCGGATTGTTGAGGGGTTTGCCGCGGGCGGTGCGCCCGTCCTGGAGGCGGTTCGCATCCAGCCCGTTGATGATGAGTCGCTCAGCGATCAGGAAGTCGCTCGGCTTCGGGCTCAATCGCTGGTCGAGGCGATCGAAGACCCCTCCACCGGACTCGGCGGCTTCCCGATCGTTCTCAAACCCGATGCCGGCCAGCGGGGCTTCGGTGTTCGGGTGGTCGAGAACAAGGACCGCGCGATCGAGTACTTCGAGCAGGCCGACGGCATGATCGTCGCACAACGCTACGACCCCGGTCCGTGCGAGTTCGGGCTGCTCTGGGCGCGCGACATGGACTCGGCGACGGACGCGCCCATGGACGATCGCCCCGGCTTCATCTTCTCGATCACGCGCAAGGAGTTCCCGGTCGTCGAGGGCGATGGCGAATCGACGCTCGAGCAGCTCATCTGGAAGCACCCGCGCTACCGGATGCAGGGCGGAGTCTTTCAGAAACGCCACGAGGCGAACCGCGATCTCGTGCTGCGCAAGGGCGAGACCTATCGCCTCGCCAAGGCGGGCAACCACGCCCAGGGCACCATGTTCCTCGACGGCGCGGATCTGATCACGCCCGAGCTCCAGGCGTGGGCGGAGCGCGCGATGCAGAGCTACCGCGATCCCGGCGGGCGAATCGATTTCGGGCGATTGGACGTCCGTTGCCCCAGCGAAGGCGACTTTCAGGCCGGCCGGAACATCAGCATCATCGAGTGCAACGGCACGCTTTCGGAATCGACCAACCTGTACGACCCGCAGCGGTCGATCGGGTTCATGTACCGGACGTTGTTCCGTCAGTGGTCTTTGCTGTACCGGATCGGCGCGGGGCGCCGTCGTGACGGTGCGAAGCCGGTCGGGCTGCTGGGGCTGTTTCGGATGTGGGTGTCGTTTCGTCGATCTCGCAGCGGCCCATCCCTCGCCGACTGAGCCCGCGATCGCCAAACCCGCAGATTTCAGAGCACGGGGCGTTGACTCTGGGCGGTGCGCCGGTCACGATGCAGTGACCCCCAGAGGTGGGCTGCGATGGCCGTTCGCATGGAGTTGTCCCGTATCCTGATCGCGGATCAGCACGATCTGAATGTGATCGAGTTGCTCGAGGTCGACGGCGAGCGGACGTTCCCGATCTTGATCGGTGTCGTCGAGGCCGAAGCGATCAAGCGGCGCCTTCAGGGCATCGAACTGAAACGCCCGCTCACACACGAACTGATGATGTCGATCATCGACGCCTTCGGAGGGACGATCAAGGAAGTCCGGATCAACGACCTCAACGATCACACCTTCTTTGCCCTGCTCATCATTCATACCGACGACGACCGGATCATGGAGATCGACAGCCGCCCTTCGGATGCCATCGCGCTCGCGGTCGCTGCGGAGATCCCGATCTTCGTCGAGGAGTCGGTGATCGATTCGGCGATGAGCGACCTCTGACAGGTCGGGTGTCCTACACTGCGCGGTCATGACCGAAGGCTCGTCACAACCACCCCCGCTTTCCAAGCACGCGGACGGGACCGCGCTGTCGTGGGCACCCTTCCTGACCGCGCCCGTCGAGCCGATCCCGGGGTGCATCAAGCAGCGCGATGAGGAGTTCCTCGTCGAAGAACTGCCCCGGTACGAACCCTGCGGCGAGGGTGAGCACATCTACCTGTTCGTCGAGAAGCGGGGCCTGTCGACTTCGGGTCTGATCCGCGTGGTCTCGGATCATTTCAAGGTCAACCATCGCGACATCGGTTACGCCGGCATGAAGGACAAGAACGCGATCACCCGGCAGGTGATCAGCGTCCACATGCCCGGCCGACGTCCGGAAGACTTCCCGATGCTCCAGCACGATCGTGTCGGTGTGCTCTGGGCCGACCTGCACACAAACAAACTGCGGCGGGGCCACCTGCTCGGCAACCGCTTCTCGGTCTGGATCCGCGAGACAGACGCGAGGCGCGTTGCCGATGCCCATCGCATCCTCCAGTTCCTCAGCGCACGCGGCATGCCGAACTTCTACGGTCACCAACGGTTCGGGACCCGCCGGCGCAACCACGAATTGGGCCGGCTCTACCTCCAGCGCGAATTCGAGGCCCTGCTCGATCTGCTCCTGGGGCCGGACCCGAACATGCCGAATCTCAACCGGGTCGCGCGAGAGGCGTACGCGCGGGGAGACTACGCCGGTGCGCGAGAAGCCATGCCCGCGGCGCAGCGCACCGAGATCGCGGCCCTGAGAGCGCTGGAGAAAGGGCGCAATCCCGCCGACGCCGTGCAGGCCGTGGCCCAGATGCAGCGCGTCTTCTGGGTCACCGCCTGGCAGAGCGCAATCTTCAACCGCGTCCTCGCTCGGCGCCTGTCCGAGCACGCAGAGTCCGAAGATCCGGGTTCGGCGCTGACGATGCTGCGTCCGGGAGACATCGCGTTCAAGCACGACAACCACGCCATGTTCCGCGTGGACGACGCAACGGCTGCCGACCCCGAAACGCCGGAGCGCATCAAGCGGCGTGAGATCAGCCCGACCGGGCCGATGTTCGGCATCAGGACCATGCTCTGCGACGGGAAGAGCGCCGAGGTCGAGCGCGAGGAGTTCGAGAAAGAAGGCGTCCCGATGGAAGCCCTCGAGAGAGTGGTGAAGACGCTGGGTGAGTCCGTCGCCGGGACGCGCAGGCCGCTGCGCACCCTGGTGACCGATCCCGAGGTGGAGGGTGGTGTGGACGAGAACGGCCACTTCATCCGCTGCGCCTTCGACCTCCCGGCCGGCTCGTTCGCGACCATGCTCGTCCGTGAACTGCTCAAGTCGGACCGGATAGAGTGCCGTCAGTCCTTGAGTTTCGATCCCAGCGCAGAAGCGATCGATGAAACCGAGGACACCGACGGATGACTCAACGGCAGATGGATTCCCCGGTCCGAATCAAGGTGGTCTGCTTCGATCTCGGCGGCGTCGTCGTTCGCATCGCGCGCACCTGGGCGGAAGCCTGCGCCGCCGCCGGCATCGATGTCCGAGGCCATGACACGTTTGAGGCACCGGATCTGCAGAGCGGTCGGCGCGAACTGTCCGACGCCTACCAGATCGGCCGGATCGACTGCCGGGCGTACTTCCGGAGCATCGCCGAGCATAGCGAAGGGCTCTACGAGCCCGACGAGATCGAAGCCATCCACCGCGCGTGGGTGTTTGACCCGTACCCGGGTGTCGAGCAGCTCATCGACGAGCTGAACGCCCTCGACGGCGTTCGCACGGCCTGCCTCAGCAACACCAATCACAGCCACTGGCAGGATCTGAAAGCCGAGAAGGACGGGCGCTGGCGTGTGGAAGCGATCCGGAAGCTCAACACTCATCTCGTCTCGCACGAACTCAACGCGGTGAAGCCGGAAGAGCGCATCTACCGCGAAGCCGAGCGCCGCCTCAAGGCGAGCGGACCCGAGATCGTCTTTTTCGACGATCTCGCCGAGAACATCGACGGGGCTCGGAGGCTCGGCTGGCAGGCGTTCCGCATCGACCACGATGGCGACACGGCGCTGCAGATGCGACACCGGTTGGCTGCTCTCAAGTTGCTGTAACGCTACAGGAACGCGCGGGTTCAGCGGATCTCCAGAGTCCGGTTGAGCCGCCCGCTCCCGGCCTGCTCACGGACGCTTACACGCACCCACTCGCCCCGGAGCGCGTCCGCGGCGTCGAAGAACACGAACCGCTTGACCACCGAATCACCCGGTTCGAGCGAGCTGATGGGCGCGGTCTGGCTCTGGAAACCGGGCGCCAGTGCGATCGCCTCCAGTGAGATTACATCCTGCGATGTGTTCGTCACGAGCGCCTCGACGATGAGGGTTGTGAGTTGCCCGTCCTGGCCCGGCGCGAATCGGTACGCGGGGTTCAGTTCGACGGACTCAAGCCCGAGATCGATCAGCAGCGGCACGCGCATGACCGGATACTCACGGTCCGCCACGAGTTCGAGTTCCGCTTCGATCGGTCGTGTGCCGGCTTCCTCGCCGAGGCCGAGTTCGATCGTGAACGGCAGCCGGATCTCCTCGCCGCGCCGGGCTGAGAACGGAATGACCCGCGGCGTGAAGCCCCAACGCTCCGGGTCGATCAGGCGCACGCGCCCGCTTATCCCGCCGGGGTACGGGTTCTTCAGGACCAGTTCCAGCTGGTGGACCATGGCGCGCGAGGGCACATCGCGGGGCGCGATCCGCATGCCGGCCCGCATCAGCGCGAGGTCGGCGTTCACCCCCTCGATCAGCAGCGGCATCTGCCCCAGCTGGATCTGGTGCAGTCCGTCAACGGGCTCGACCACACGCTGATTCCCGAAGGGGTCGGTTACCCGCACGGGGCCTTCGGCCAGATACGCCCGGATCATCGCGTCCTCGGTCTTGGCAAAGTCGTTCCAGGCGACGAGCACGCCGCCGCTGCGAGCCGCACCGCGTGGACGTCCGATGAGCACGCGAACGCCGTCGACCGTCTGGAACTCGCCGGCCGGCTCTTGGGCCGCGAGCGTCTGCGAGAGTGTTCGCCAGACCACCGATTCGATCTCGGGCAGCCACTGCCCGTCGTAGGGCATGAGCCCGTCGTAGTGCTCCGCAGCCGACCGTGGTTCGCGCCAAACCCAGGGCTCGTAGATGGCCAGTCTCGGCACGCCCGCGAACCAGGCGAGAGCGCCCCGTTTCGTGAGGTCGATCGCGATGGCCCGTCGTCCGAAGACCTCACGCCTCGGCGTCTCGATCACCAGCGTAGTGCCGTCGTCAGCCGGCCAGAACGCCGCCAGCTCCTCGATCGCTGCCGTCGGGACGCGCTGCGAGAGTTCGATGGTCAGTCGCTCGGAGTCCGCGGAGCTTTCGACGATCCGGAGCCGGTCATCGACCGCCTGTGTGGCATCCCAGGGGACGACCACCGCCGGTCGCGGCACGAGTCGCTCCAGCACGCCCGTGATCTGGTCGAGTGTTGGGTCGAGCTGTTCGGACCAGAACGCGTCATCGGACCCGGTCGGGCCGATCTGCCAGCGGACAACGCGTTCGCCGAATCGGGTAAGCAGCGGCTCCAAAGACGGTGCCCATATTTCAGCGTCACGCCGGAACAACTCAAGGGTCGCTCCCTCGTCGACGCCGGCGGTCCGCGCCACGCCTTCGGGCACGGAGCCGAGCACGAATGTGACGTCCTGGCGCGCTTCCAGAAGGCGATCGATCGCGGTTTCGAACTCCGACGGGCTGCCGCCGAACCGACGCGCCCCCGTCGACGCACCCAATTCGTCATCGCCCCAGATATCGATCCAGATCGAGCCGGTTCTTAGTGCCCGGACCACCGTCGCGAGCAGAGGCAACTGCTCACGCGTGAGCGTTTCGGCAATCACGCCGAACCGCCGGATCTCCTCGCGATCGAGTGGGCCTTCCGGCGAGAGGTAGACAAACTGCGTGAAGGCCTGAGCGACCAGGCCCTGATCGCTTTCGACATCGAGCGCCGCGCGGTACCAGCCGTACTCGGTGATGGGCGGTACCCAGGTCACCGGTGCGCTGAGGTCCGTGCCGCGGAACGAGTCCGACGCGATCACGTTCCCGTCGAGATCGTAGACAGAGAGTTCCGCCCTTAGCGGCTCACCTGTCAGGTCGAAGACCTGCAGCACGAGTTCGGGCTTCTGGGGGGCAACGATGTAGTTGCCCGCGACTGTCGTGCGGAGTTCCAGACGCGGCATCTGGTACACGGCCACGGTGTCGAAGCTGGCCGACCCGGACCGATCCTCGCGGATCACCTCGTGGATGAGCCGGCCATCACGCGCCGGCGGCACGAGCGCCGGGTTCGTCGGCTGAGCCTGCTCAGCCACCGGGGCGTCGCGGAGCTCCGTCAGAAACTGCTCCGGCTGGAGCAGCAGCAGTTCGATCTCGAGGAATTCCGCCTCGGGGTGGGCATCGACACGCAGTTGAATCGGCGTCCACTCACCCTCCGAGAGAATCAGACTCGACTCCACGGTGGTCTCGTCAATCGGGACATAGCCCGTCGTTCGATCACCGGTCCGCGGGTTGATCTCGACTGTTGAGCGGACATAGCGCGTGGTGATCCGAGCCCGCGCGTGGACGAGTCCGTCCGTCCGAACTCGAGCGGTGACCAGATAGTCGCTGCCAGGCATGACCACCAGCGCCGAGCGCGCCAGCCGGACCGAGGTGGATCCGCCCTTGGTCGGGAGCACGACGCAGGATTCACCGCTCGCGGCGTGCTCGCTCGAGAAGCCGGGCTTGTTCCAGAAGGGGAAGCCCGGTCGCTCTGGCTGCGGCGGGGCCGGGTTGCCGCTGAACCAGTCCTGCGGGAAATCGGCGATGAAGCCGTTGATCACCCGATCCTCAAAATCCCACACCTTGACCAAGCGGTTCGCGGCACTCGGCCGATCGGACTGCCCGATCGCCTCGCCGGCGAGGCACGCCAGTGCCGCGAACGCGATCAGCGGCGGAACCAGATGTCCGAGGCGGTTTCGGGGCATCGGCAGGGGGCCTTTCCGTGCGCACAACAACACCCCACGCGAGGGCGCTCTACAGGAGATATCGGACGATGAACGCGCTCAGATTGACGGGAATCCTGCCGAAACAGCCTCAGCCTGCCTGATCGAAGGACTCTCGCAGGGGTCGGAACAGCGTCAGTGACGCTGTGTGCCCGTGGACGAAGGATCGATCACCGATCGGCCCGATCTCGCCGGCGGCGAAAAAACCACCCATCGGCATGGGGGTTTGCCCGACCGGATCCGCCTGACGACCGAGCGCACGGCTGATGAGTGCCGCGTCGTGGTTCTCCTCGTCGAACATCCGGCGGCCGCGACCGCTGCAGGTGCAGAGCAATCCGCCGGCCGCCGGACCGAGCAACTGCTGGGCCTCCAGGAGCAGTTCGAGATCCTCTCGAGCGGTCGTCGCGTCGCGCAGATGAAACTGAACGGTCTGGCCGACGCGGAGCGAATCGCCAACGGCGATCGCGCCGGAGCCCTGATCGACCCCGAGCACCGCCCGAATCAGGAAGTCGCCGCGCCCGAAACGGTCCTTGTACTCGTTGACCACTCGACCGATGAACAGCCCGCCGGAGACAAGGCCCCGGTCTTCCTGCGGCAGGGCATCGACCATCTCGCGGATCACCTCGATCGCCGGGCGTCCACCGAGTTTCTGCACCACATTCCGCTTTGCTTCGGTGACGACCATCGCTTGGCCGATCGGGCGACAACCCTGGCTGACGAGGCTGTCCACGGTCAGGTTGCCGCGGATCATCACGCCGGCGCCACCGGTGCGCATCGCGTGGTCGTTGAGCGTGATGATGTTCTGCCCCGGCACCTTGCCCGCCGAGGCCATCCCGCCCATCACCGGTAATCGCTTGAGGCCGGGAACCACCCGCGGCAGCGAGGAAATGCCCTCGGTCATCGGACCCGCCGGCACGCTGAACGGATCGCCGAAGAAAAGCACACCGCGCGAATCGGCTTCCGCACCGATCTCCGTCGCGAGCGATTCCAGGGACTCGCGATCACCCGGGGTCGCGTGCGGCAATTGGCGGTACGTGAACCCTTGCAAGTGCGTGCCAGGAAGCGACGCGCAGAGAACCGAAACGCCCGGCGCGTTCTCCAGTTCCACATCGTCACCGATGACGCCTTGAGCGGTGACGCCGAGCGTCAGGCCCGGGTTGAGGTGCTCGGTGACGAACTCGTAGATGCGGGAAGCCTGCGTCGCGTGATCACCGCCGACGCACACGAGCGCGAGGTCGATCTCCGATCCGCGCAGTTCGCCCTGTCCGGGGTGCGACGACGGGTCGAGCACTTGTTCGCAGACCTGTTCGGCAGCCAGCATCGCGTCGATGTTGGCCGAGAGCGCGGATCGGACCACGAGATCGGTTGCCGACGAGGTGTGTTCCATCGCGATCTATGGTACGCGCGAGACCCACGGGTCCACGCGAAAATCTGATATCCGTTCAGCCGAACGTGCGTCCGCTGCTCGGGTCCATCATTTTCCAGCCCAGCACCCGGCAGATGCGGGTCAGCACCGGCCACGCCACGCTGTCCTCGACCAGGCTGACCAGGATCTGGTTCACCGGGTCGTCGCGATCGGCCATCGGCATCTGCAGCACGACCCCCGGTCCGTAGACAACGTTCGAAGCCGCCGGCGAACCGTCGCCCGAGCAGTTGAACTGCTTGAGCAGGTTCTGCACCTCTTCCAGACGCCCCAGCGATACCGTGCGCAGCGCCGCCGAGCCGGAGGCTTCGCCGTCCTCCTCATCGAGAACCTTGACCAGAAGAATGCTGCGTGCGCTCGCCACTCGTGCCTTTCCGGGGCTGGTGTAGATCGGGACCGGCAGTATCCGGGACCGGCCGGATCCCTGCAACGCTATCTCCGAGGCCGCCCGCTCCGGGCGTATTCCTCGGCGTCGATCGCGCTCCGCTCCTCGATCCGGGCGAGGTCCTCATCCGTCATCCACGGAAGCGAACGGATCTTCTCGCGGAGGCGGTCGGGGAACGGGGCACCGGTCCGCTCGTGGCGAGGGCGGCTCTTCCAGTAGCGGTGCATCCACAGATACTGTTCGGGCGCTTCGCGAACCATGAACTCGATCGCCCGACGGTATCGGGCCGTGATGTAAAAGAGCGGATCGGGCTGGTCGTCCCAATCCTCGGGCTGGATGACGTCGCTGATGTCGATCTGGTAGCGGAAACGATGATTCTCCTGCGCGCTCTCGTCGGCCGCTTCGGCGCCGCCGGAAAGCCGCTTGGCGGTGCCGCAGACGATCGGCGCCCGGTACCGCATCGCCATGACCCCGATGGTTTTATACGCGGATGCGAGCCGGTTGAAGAACGGGACGAACAGCCCTCGGTCGCCGGCGTTCTGGTCAGCGATAAACGCGACGGACTCGCCCTGCTTGAGCAGTTCCGGCAGGCGTTGGGCCGCGCCGAACTTGTCCACGAGTTTGATCCCTCTCGCCGCACGGGTCCGGTAGAGCCAATCGTTCAGGGGCTTGATGTCCATGGGTCGGTACAGGGCGTGCATCGGGAAGCCGAGCATTGCCATCGTCGCGCCGAGCAGTTCCCAGTTTCCGCAGTGCCCGGTCACCAGCAGACACGGCCGATCACGCAGCAGCTCCTTCAGCCCCGCTTCCACGGACCCGACCTGCACGTACGAGACATACGCATCCGACGCGATGAGTTGCGGGCTGGCCATCACCTCGACGCCGATCGTGAACAGGTGCCGGTAGGCCTCGATCGCCCGGGCGTGCACGCGATCCTCGTCCAAGTCCGGGAAACACCAGCGCAGATTGGCTTTCGCGCGTTCAAGACGTCGTTCGTTCATGGAGAGGCCGGCGTACCAGCCCGACACTGATCGCGCCAGCCGGATCGATCGCTCGATGCCCATGATCCCCGCCCCGGCACACATCGCTCGTGCGCCGGCGTAGATGAACGGGTGCGTCCAACGCCCCGGGCCCTTCGCGCGTTGCCTTCGCGGAGTCAGCGATATCTCGGCGCTCGGGGCGCTACCGGAAGCGGATTGCGTGGGTGATGGAGTCAAGATCCTGACCTGATGCTACGCGCTACGGGAGTACCTATGAAAAGCGGGGCCGACGCGCTGTGCGTGGCCCCGCCGAAGGTCGTCATCGGGTGAACCGTCGAATCAGCGGGAATCGAGGCCCGTGAGCGTGTAGAAGCGGTTCTGGTTCAGGACCGGGATACCCGTGTTGCTGGCGGTGTTGAACAGCTCGTCGTACTTGCGCTGCTCTTGGGCGAGGCGACGGTAGCGCTGCACGATCTCGATCGGATCGTCGATCTTCGGCGCCGGGGGGAGCACCGGGCGCTGACCCAGCACGAGGAAGTCGGTCTCGCCGGAGATGTCCGACTCGACGCGTCCGCCCCATTCCTCAACGAGCGCGACGAGTTCGGACCGCTCCTGCGGCGTGAAAACGAAGTCGCGATTGGTGTCGAAGTTTCCGAACACCACGAAGTTGTAGACCTTGTTCGGGTCGTACACCGGGTTGACCAGCTTGTCGCCCTCGATGATCGGGTTGCCGCGAGTCGAACGCAGGATGCGACCGACCGAGGAGTTCTCGTCGATGCGCACCACCTCGATGGTCGCCTTGCCCGAGGGGTACTCGCCCTCGGCGTTCGGGCGGACGCTGGTGTTCGCGGCGTAGACCTCAAACGTCATGCCCAGCACCATGTTGTCGAGCCGACCACGCGAGATGAAGACCTCGTTGGAAGCGGGGTTCAGGCCGACCACCGTGCCGTCGATCAGCGAGGCCTCGTCTTCGGCGAGCAGTCGGGTGCCGCTGCGGTCGAAGCTCTGCACGATGGTCTCCAGACGCTCGATCTCGTTGCGGCGAGAATTGAGTTCACGCTGCAGGTTGGAGAGCTCGGCATCGAACTGGGCTCGGGCTTCGCTGAGATCCGAAATGTAGGTGGTCGTTTGGCTCTGCACGCCGCCGCGCAGGTCTTCGAGTTCCGAGCGGTAACTGTCGATCTGCGCCGTCAGCGTCGCGGTCGAGCGCTCGTAGTCGCTGCGGATGGATTCGAGCTCGTCGTTCTTCGCACGCAGGTCGGCACGAGCGGCATCCGCCGCGGCACGGGCCTGCTGCTCAGAGCGGGAGAGCTGAGCGATCTGCGAGTTCTTCGCCTCGACGGCGGCGACGAGCGAGCCGGCGTTCTGACCGAGCAGGTCGTCGACGCGGGTCTGGATCTGCTCCAGAGTCGCGCTGCCGCGACCGGTCACGATCCGGGCGAGCGTGCTGAATCTCTCGTCGAGCCAGGGCACCACAGCCTGCGGCCCCGAGGCGGTCCGCAGTTCCTGCCAGCGCTCGTCGCGGGCCGATACCGCCTCGTTCAGGTCCGACTTCGCCGACGCGAGCTGCTTGTTCAGTTCCTGCGACTTGGCGAAGAAGATCACCGTCGTCGCGAACATGCCCAGCGCGAACACGAACAGGACCACGAGGCTGACGATCATGCCGACAGAGTTTCCGGAACGACTTGCCATAACAGAGGCTCTCCAGGGACGGTTGTCGGCGGGACCATCGTGCGAAGATCGCCCGCCGCGGGCTCAACTCGAGCGGAACGCTCAGAGCGGAAATCAGACGAAGTTGTAGCGGAAACGACCGGCCCGCGAAGACCGCCCGTCGCCGACCGGCGTGAATCGATGAACCGGATGCCGGTGCGTCGGGCGTCTCCGTACACCCACCAGGCATCCATACGGGCTCCGTCGCCCATCAGTTCCGCGATTCGCCAGTGTCCCCCCGGTTCACAGCCCCGTCAACCGCCCAGAATCTGTCTCCCAGCGGGCCGGATGGGGCTCAGCCCAGACCCACTCCCGTACGAAGCGCCCGGACGGCCTCGAACGCGGTTTCGATCTCCGCTGGGGACCCATCCCCGATCAGCCAGTTCCGGAGCAGGTACACCAGTCCCAGGAAGGTCACGAAACTGAACATATCCGTCAGCATGATCAGGAAAATCGACGACGCCGCCGCCGGGTCGGCCCCCAGACGCTTCATCACCAGCGGCACCGCGGTTCCGACCATGCAGCCCACGATCATCACCCCGTTCATCGCCGCCCCGGCGACCAACCCCAGACGCCAGTCGAAGCCCGAGAACAGTCCGATATCCGTGGCCCGACCCAGCACCCCCAGCAGGATGATCAGCGTGAACACGATCACACCGATCGCCGCCCCCGAGATCAATCCGAACGCCAACTCGCGCAGAAACAGCGGCCGGATGCGGTCCTTGCGGATCTCGCCCAGCACCACGCCCCGAAGCGTCACCGCCAGCGACTGGAAGCCCGTATTCCCTGCCTGGTTGGCGATAATCGGGAAGATGACCGCGACGACCGGAATCAGTTCGATCGCGTCCTGGAACGGGAGCACCGCTGCCGCGGCTATGGAAGCCGTACCAAGGTTCACCGCCAGCCAAGGCAATCGCCCCTTCAGCTTGGCCTTCACCGTCGAGATGACCTGCTCGTCCGAACCAGCACCGACCTGCTTCAGGGCGTCTTCGGTGGTTTCGGCGGCGATGATGTCGATCACGTCGTCGATCGTGATCATGCCGAGGATCCGACGGTTCTGGTCCACCACCGGCATCGTCAGGTAGTCGTAGCGCTCGAAGAGCTTGGCGACTTCTTCCCGGTCGGTCTCCGGGAGCACGCTGTCGATGTCCGCGTCGATGTGATCGGCGATCTGCTCGTCGTCGTCCACGATGAGGATGTCGCGCAGACTGATCGTGCCGAGCAGCCTTTTCATGTCGTCGACCACGTAGATGTACGGCTGGTCGTCCCGCAGTTTCTGCTTCTTGATCCGGTCGATCGCCTGCCCGATGGTCTGCCCGCTGCGCAGGACCACGATGTCCGTGGTCATGATGCCGCCGGCGGTCTCCGGGTCGTACAGAGCGAGTTTCGCCAGAACCGCCGCCCGGCGCGGATGCATCGCAGCCATCAGCGCCGCCCGGCGGTCTTCGGGCAGTTGCTGGAGCAGGTCCGCCGCGTCGTCCGGCTCCATCAGGTCGATCAGCTCGACCGACTCGGTCTCGTCGAGATCGATGAGCACGGTCGCCGCGAGCGTCGCGTCCATGTGGACGAGCGCCTCCGCCGCCGACTCGTTGTCCATCTCATGGACCAGCGCGACCTGCTCGGCCTTGTCGAGCGATTCCAGCGTGTCCGCCGCCTCGGGCGCGTCCTGCTCTTCGACGTGCGGCTTGAGCTCTTCAACCGACGCGTCGGCGTCGAGAAGTCGCTCGACCTGCTGGTCGGCTTCGCTCTTCGTGTCCGCCTCGGCCACGGCAACCGGCACACGGATTTCCTCGACCGCCGCGACTTCCGGTGCGTCGCCCTCCCCGGGTGGAGTCGCTTCGAACGGCTTCTCGTCCATTACGCCCCCGATGCGCTGAGCGCGTCGTTCACGGTCCAGGCCATGTACCCAAGGTACACGACAAGCAGCGTGAGCCCTTCAAGCCGGCTGACCGTGCGCCCGAAAGTCATCGACATCGGGACGAGAAGGAAACTCAGGACCAGCATGATGCTCAGCGCCGCGTACCCGCCGCCCGGAACATCAACGGGCGCGATCACGCTCGTGACCCCGAGCACGAGCAGCAGGTTGAACAGGTTGGATCCGACGACGTTCCCGACCGCGATGTCCACCTGCCCCCGCCGGATCGCCGCCAGCGAGGTCGCCAGCTCCGGAAGGCTCGTGGCGATCGCAACGACCGTCAGCCCGATCATCTCGTCGCTCATGCCCATCGCCGCGGCGATTGAGGTCGCGGCCCCCTCGCTCACCCGACCGCCGGCAACAAGCGCCGCCAGCCCGAGCAGGACGAAGATGATTCCGCGCCAGACCGGCTGGCGTTTGGCCGCCTCGCGCAACTCGGCGATCTCCGCCTCGATCTCGGGGCCACCGGAAGCTGCGGGGTTCCTGGCAGACCAGAAAATCATCAGCATTGTCACGACGAAACCCGCGAGGAGGATCACGCCGTCGATCCGCGAAAGCACCCCGTGGTTCCATTCGCCGCTGTCGAACGGGAACACCGCAAGCGAGGCCGTCAGCACCGTCGCGATCAGCATCAGCGGCAACTCCCGCTTCACGACCGAGTTGTTCACCTTCAGCGGCAGGACCATGGCGCTCAGCCCGAGGATGAGCCCGATGTTCGCGATGTTCGAGCCGATGATGTTGCCGAAACTGAGCTCGTCGTTCCCCTTGATCGCCGCCGCGATGTTCAACGCGAGCTCCGGCGCCGAGGTGCCGAACGCGACGACCGTCAGACCGATGATGATCGCCGGCACGCCCAGCCGGTCGGCGATCGCCACCGCGCCGCGCACGAGGACATCGCCACCGATGATCAGCATCGCGATCCCGACGCCGAGCAGACCGACCTGCAGCGGCTCAGCCCCCCCAAAAAGAAGGGCGATCGCGACGCCAAGCACACCCAGAATCAATCCGATCACGACAATCCGCATGGACCCGAAGCGTACCCGTTCGTCGAGGCGTACGCTGTCGTGCAGCCCGGTAAAATGCGGGCTGACCGGAGAGAGAACCACCGACTCGCCCAAGGAGCCACCATGCACCCCGCACGCCTCGTCGTCGTCTCGTTCGCCGCGCTCGCGACAACTTCGCTCTCGTCAGCCGGCGAAGAGATGTTTCTCTACAAACTCGACGACGGCTCGGGCAACGTGAACGTCGGACCGCCCTCGACATTCGACGCGGACATGCTCTGGGGCAACTACTTTCAGGCCCAGCCGAACGGCCGCCAGATCTTCGAACTGCACGTCGGCCTCGGCACGAACTACCCGCGCGACGAGTTCGACCAGCCGCTCCCGCTGACGCTCTTCCTCTTCGAGGATCCGGACGACGACGGCGACCCGACCAACGCGATTCCCGTCGCCGAAACCACGATCATCCCGACCGTCTTCACGCAGACCGGCTTCAACGTTGCTCCGATCCCGCCGACCGTCGTCGAGGGCGGATTCTTCGTCGGCGCGAACGTGTTCGCGAGAGGCGGCGTCGATCGACCGGCCCGCCTCGACCCGCAGCCTGTCGGCGGCGAGAACGCCTGGTTGTTCTACTCCGACGACATCAACCCCGACGACCTCGGTTCGTCCCCGTTCTTCACGACCATGGACGATCCGAACTTCGTTCCGATCTTCGGTGTGTGGATGGTCCGCGCTGTCGGTCAGCCGCTCCCGCCCTGTGGCGATGTCTCCGGCGACGGTCAGGTCAACCTGACCGACCTCAACATCCTGCTCGGTGCGTTCGGCCAAAGCGATGCCGGCGATATCGACGGCGACGGCGACACCGATCTCGCCGACCTGAACGCGCTGCTCGGGACCTTCGGCCAGACCTGCCCCTGATCGCTCAGGCCAGAGTCATGCCCGAGAGCGCGCCCGACCGCTCATCGTGAATCGCGATGAGTCGCGCGGCGGTCTCGTCCGGGGCGTCGGTCTCACCGAACGAGTCGAGGTACGCGCACGCCGCGTAGTTGCCGGCTTTCACGAGGTAGCTCTCGTGCCACCGATCGTAATACGACGGTTCGGCTTCCAGACGATCGACGCGCCATTCGCGCGGCGTCGGGACATTGATCCGCCAAGGCTTCGGCGTGAGCCGCGCTCGGAAACAGTCCTGCGCGACGCAGAGTCTGCGATAAAGAGGATCGCACCCGAGCTCTTCGTAGACCGGCTCGTGCAGCGCCCTCATCGGGTCCATCGCCGGGCTGACGAACAGGTACCGAAGGCCGGCGCTCGTGCGATACGCGCGCACGCCGGTTCGGGGCTGCTTTCGAACCCATGATTTCAGCTGGCTGAGCGCGCCATCCACGGCGATCTGGGTTGTGTCGCCGGTTGGCTGCTCCGCTTTGCCACGTCCGAACAGACGCCCGAGCAGAGCCCCCGAACCCCTGCGCGACCGACTCGGCTTCAAATCGATATCAAGAAACGCCAGCCGCTGCGTGTTCAGCACCTCGCAGCCGAAGCGGTTGATCGTGATCGCCCCGGCGCGCTGACCGGATTCGTCGGATATCTCTTCCAGAATCGGCTCGGGCAGCTGACGCGTGCTGTACTCGTACCACTTCGGCGGCTCATGCCCGGCGCGCAGACGGCCCGCGATGGCTTTCGCGGCATCTTCCGCGTTGTGCCGCGCATCGTCCTGACTGATGTCCGAGCCGCGACGGATCGTAAACTCCATCGGGTTGCCGTCGGGATCCTCCGCTCGCGCGGTCGCCGTTGCCCAGTATCTGGCGATGTTCATGCCTGCTCCTCCGTGCGCGAGGTGGGTTGCGATCCGATTCTACAATCCGCCCATGCCAACCACGCCGAAGTACTCTCCGCTCGCGCGCCATTGGTCCCGCCTCGACCAGAGCGCGACGTTTTTGAACCACGGCAGTTTCGGCGCGTGTCCGGACGCCGTGCTGGCCGCGCAGGCCACGTTCCGTGACGCGCTGGAGCGCGAGCCCGTTCGATTCATGGTGGAAGAACTCGAATCTCTCCACGATCAGGCCCGTTCGCGCCTCGCGGCTTTCCTCGGCGTCACCAACCCGGCCGACCTCGCCTTCGTCCCGAACGCAACCCACGGTGTGAACGCCGTGTTGCGCTCGCTCGACTTTAAGCCGGGTGATGAGATCCTGACCTGTGATCACGAATACAACGCCTGCGTGAACGCCCCAAAGTTCATCGCCGACCGAACCGGCGCAAGAGTTGCGATGGCCCGGCTGCCGTGGCCGGTGGAATCGGAAGGCCAGATCATCGAAGCCCTGTTAGACGCCGTCACCGAGCGCACCCGACTGGTCATGCTCAGCCACATCACCAGTCCGACCGCGATCGTGCTCCCCATCGAGCGGATCCAGACGGTACTCCGGGCACGCGGCATCCAACTGCTCATCGACGGCGCACACGCACCGGGGATGATCCCGCTGGATCTCTCCTCACTCGATCCCGACTTCTACACGGGCAACTGCCACAAGTGGATGTGCGCGCCGAAGGGCGCAGCGTTCCTCTTCGTGAAGCGTGATCTTCAGCCGAGCATCCATCCGGCGGTCATCTCCCACGGCTTCAACGCCCGCAGCACCGGACGCACGCGATTCGAACTGGAGTTTGGATGGACCGGCACCGGTGATCCGACGGCGTACCTCTGCGTACCCGCCGCGATCGACACGATGGCATCGATCATCCGTGAGCACGATCCGAACCTGGCCAACGAGGGCGAGGCGTGGCGCGCGATCATGCAGCTCAACCGCGAGCTTGTGCTCGACGCTCGCCGAACCGTTGCGAGCGCGCTCGGGGTCGCCCCGCCGGTGCCCGAATCGATGGTCGGCTCCATCGCGACGCTCGATCTTCCTGCCCGTGATGAGCCCCCGGCCCCCGGCTCGACGCGCTACCACGACCCCATGCAGAACGAGTTGCTCGACCGGTTCGGCATACAGGTTCCGATCGTCCCGTGGCCGGATCGGGGTGTGCTGGCCAGCGCCGGCCTCGATCACCCCGGTACCGGGTTCGGTCGGGCGATCCGGCTCTCGGCCCAGCTGTACAACGATACCTCGCAGTACCGGTATCTCGCAGAAGCCCTCGTTCAGGTGGTCGGTCGGGTCCGGGAAGCCTGATCGTGTGCCGCCTTGCGATTCTGGTACAGTAATACTCCGCCTCGCGACGCCGGCAACCGTGCCGAAATCCGTGGCGCTCCGTTATAGATCCGCCCGGAAGGTCTTATTCGGATTCACCTTTTCGGGCTCAGAGGCACCTTGCCATGAAGATCTATGTTGGAAACCTGCCGTTCTCTTCCTCAGAAAACGATGTTCGTGACCTCTTCGCCGAGCACGGTCAAGTCAGTGATGTCGCCATCATCATGGACCGCGACACCGGTCGCCCGCGCGGCTTCGGTTTCGTTGAGATGCCGAGCGACAGCGAAGCGTCCGAAGCCATCAACAAGCTCAACGGCTACGACCTCGGCGGTCGCCAGCTCAACGTGAACGAAGCCAAGCCCCGCGAAGATCGTGGCGGCGGCGGCGGTCGCGGCGGCTACGGCGGTGGTCGCGGCGGAGGCGGCGGCTACGGCGGCGGCCGTGGCGGCGGCGGACGCTACTAAGCACCG
>JANSXG010000027.1 GCA_024743075.1 bacterium
CGCTGGAGCCGGAGTGGCGCGGCAAGGTGACGATCGAGATCAGCAACACGACGCCGCTGCCGGCGAAGGTGTACGCCAACGAGGGCATCGCCCAGTTCGTGTTCTTCAAGGGCGACCGCACCTGCGCGATCAGCTATGCGGACAAGGCGGGCAAGTACCAGGATCAGCTTGGGCTGACGCTGCCGAAGGTCGACTGACTTCAGGCGCTCATCGGATGTCGTTGAATTCATTTCATTCTTTCTGATTATTCCGCGTCCCTCTCCTCCGACGCTTCACATCTGACAAGGAATCGCCGTCGCCATGAAGATCACACGGAAGTTCACCAAGCCAGGCCAGGACCCGTTCGCCACGACCGAGTGGGTGAAGCGTCAATCGCGGATCTCGAATCCCGATGGCAGCGTGGTCTTTGAGATGAACGATGCGGAGGTGCCGACCGGCTGGTCGCAGCTCGCGACGGACATCATGGTCAGCAAATACTTCCGCAAGGCCGGCGTGCCACAGAAGGACGCCGAGGGCAAGGCGCTCAAAGACGAGAACGGGAAGCCGGTGCTCGGTCCGGAGCGGAGCGCCCGCCAGGTGATCCACCGTCTGGCCGGGTGCTGGCGTCACTGGGGCGCGACGCACGGCTACTTCGACACCGAGGCCGATGCGCAGGCGTTCTATGACGAACTGTCGTACATGCTGGTGCACCAGATGTGCGCGCCGAACAGCCCGCAGTGGTTCAACACGGGCCTGAACTGGGCGTACGGGATCAACGGCCCGGCCCAGGGTCACCACTACCCGGACCCGAAGACGGGCGAGGTGCGTCTGAGCGAGGACGCGTACACCCACCCGCAGCCGCACGCGTGCTTTATCCAGAGCGTCGAGGACGATCTGGTGAACCCGGGCGGGATCATGGACTTGTGGACGCGTGAAGCGCGGCTGTTCAAGTACGGCTCGGGCACGGGCACAAACTTCTCGCGCCTTCGCGGCGAGAACGAGCAGCTCTCCGGCGGCGGCAAGAGCAGCGGGCTGATGAGCTGGCTGAAGATCGGCGACCGTGCGGCGGGGGCGATCAAGAGCGGCGGGACCACCCGGCGCGCGGCGAAGATGGTCTGCCTCGATATGGACCACCCGGACGTTGAGGACTTCATCAGCTGGAAGGTTCGTGAGGAGATCAAGGTCGCAGCGCTGGTCGAGGGAATGAAGCATGTTCGCAAGGACCTGCGCGAGACCGCGGAGAAGATCGGTCTCAAGCTGACCTACGACTACAACGGCGAGGCG
The DNA here is from genome assembly GCA_024743075.1 of bacterium. Lineage (GTDB taxonomy): Bacteria > Planctomycetota > Phycisphaerae > Phycisphaerales > UBA1924 > JANSXG01. The sequence continues at coordinate 1,264 of JANSXG010000027.1, forward strand.
TACCAGACCGTCGCCGGGCAAAACGCCAACAACTCGATCCGCATCCCCGACGAGTTCTTCACGGCGGTCGATGAGGGCGCGGACTGGACGATGTACGCTCGGACCACGGGCGAGGCGGTGAAGACCGTGAAGGCCGGCGACCTGTGGGACCAGATCGGCTACGCGGCGTGGCGCTGCGCGGACCCGGGCGTGCAGTACGACTCGACGATCAACGCGTGGCACACCTGCCCCGCGAACGGCCGGATCAACGCGAGCAACCCGTGCTCGGAGTACATGTTCCTCGACAACACCGCGTGCAATCTGGCATCGTTCAACCTGCTGAAGTTCTACGACCCGAAGACGCGCGAGCTGGACGTCGAGAAGTACGAGCACGCGATCGACCTGTGGACGATGGTGCTCGAAATCAGTGTTCTGATGGCGCAGTACCCCTCGGAAGAGATCGCGCGCCTGAGCTACGAGTACCGCACGCTCGGTCTTGGCTACGCCAACATCGGTGCGGTCCTGATGCAGGCGGGCATCCCGTACGACTCCGATGAGGCCCGCGCGGTGTGCGGCTGCCTGACGGCAATCCTCACTGGACGTTCGTATCGGATGTCGGCGCTGATGGCCAAGGAGCACGGGCCGTTCAAGGGCTTTGATCGGAACCGCAAGCACATGCTCCGCGTGATGCGGAACCACCGGCGTGCGGCCCACGGCATGAAGCGCGACGCGAGCGACTGGGAGGATTTGAAGATCCGCCCGGTCCCGATCGACCACAAGCTCGTCAAGAGCGGCGAGGTGAAGATCGGCAACGCGAAGTCGCTGCTGAAGCACGCCACGCAGGCGTGGGACGAGGCGGTCTCGATCGGCGAGAAGCACGGCTACCGCAACGCCCAGACCACGGTGATCGCGCCGACCGGGACTATTGGCCTGCTCATGGACTGCGACACGACTGGCGTCGAGCCGGACTTTGCGCTGGTCAAGTTCAAGAAGCTCGCCGGCGGCGGGTACTTCAAGATCGTCAACCAGTCGGTGCGCCCGGCGCTGGAAGCGCTCGGCTACGGCAAGGGCGAGATCTCCGACATCATCGACCACATCCTCGGCACGCTGCGCCTGGACGTGCCGATGCTGTCGCCGGACGGCAAGACGATGCACGATTCGTCGTTCGCCGACTTCCTGAAGGAGAAGGGCCTGGTCGACGAAGATCTCGACAAGATCGAGAAGGCTCTGCCGGGTGTGTTCGAACTGCACTACGCGTTCAGCGCGTGGACGCTGGGTGACGAGGCGCTCGAGCGCCTGGGCCTGAACCCCGAAGAGGTCAAGAACGACTTCTCGTTCAACCTGCTCAAGCACCTGGGCCTGACCAGGGAGCAGATCGAGGGCCTGGGCTCGACGATCTGCGGCACGCAGACCATCGAGGGGGCGCCGCATCTCAAGGACGAGCACCTGCCGGTGTTCGACTGTGCGAACAAGTGCGGCAAGACCGGCAAGCGGTACATCCACGCTAACGGGCACATCCGCATGATGGCGGCGGCCCAGCCGTTCATCTCGGGCGCGATCAGCAAGACCATCAACCTGCCGTCTGACGCGACCGTTGAGGACATCAAGGACGCGTACCGCCTGAGCTGGGAACTCGGCCTGAAGGCGAACGCGCTGTATCGCGACGGCTGCAAGCTGAGCCAGCCTCTTTCGACCAAGTCCGAAGACGCGGATGAGGACTCGCAGTCGTCGGCAGCGGACGAGGCGGAGGCCGAACTGGTCGCCGGCATCGACGAGGACGAGGACTCGGTCGCCGAAGCCCGTGAAGAGATCGCCGAGCAGTACGCCGAGGCGGCCAAGGCGTCGGCGGCTGGTGACAAGCAGGCGGCCGAGCGGATCGTGGAGCGGATCGTGCATCGTCCGATGCGTCGTCGCCTGCCCGATACCCGCCACTCGATGACCCACAAGTTCAACGTCGCGGGCCACGAGGGCTACCTGACCGTCGGCCTGTACGAGGACGGTCAGCCGGGCGAACTGTTCATCACCATGGCCAAGGAAGGGTCGACCATCGGCGGCCTGATGGACTCGCTCGGGACCGCGACCAGTGTCTCGCTGCAGTACGGCGTGCCGATCGAGTCGTTGGTGAAGAAGTTCACCCACCAGCGTTTCGAGCCGGCGGGCATGACCACGAACCGGGACATCCCGTTCGCCAAGTCGCTGGTGGATTACATCTTCCGCTGGATGGGCATGCAGTTTATTCCCGGCTATCGCGAGGCGAACGCTCCGGATCGCGGTGCGAGCAAGACCGAGGAAGCGAAGTCGCCCGCACCGACCCTTCGCTCCGCCGGTCGCGGGTTCGCGATCGCCGACGCGGATGACGACGACGAGATTCCAGCGACCGAGGTGCACAAGGCACGCCAAAGGGTGACCGAGGTGAAGGCGTCGTTTTCGTCGTCGTCCACTCGGGTGACGGGTGCGGATGGTTCCTCGACCGCGGTCGCGACCAAGTCATCGACGCTGTCAGCGGCGCTGTCCGAGTGCCAAGAAGACGCGCCGACCTGTGACGTCTGCGGCACGGTCACCGTCCGAAGTGGCACCTGCTACAAGTGCCTGAACTGCGGGAACAGCATGGGTTGTTCCTGAGGCGGAACTGATCTCCGCCCGGTGACGCGTCGGGATTCGGAGAGATCGGGGACGCCAACTCGGTGGCCGCGGGGGAGGGAACCTCCGCGAGGTTGGGCTCGAAGGATGCCCGAGCCCAACCGGCAGCCACGGCAACGAGCGAGGAGGGCGCACGCGCCATGGACCCTCGCGACCGAGCCCGGCCCCGACTCTCCGGATCCCGCTGCGGACCCGGGTGACAACTCAAAGACCCACCAGAGGAGGGTCCGCGGCCTGCAACGGGCTGCACGAAACGACCCTCCACTTTGCCTGTCCCCCGGGCGGACCCACCACCGCCCGGGGGATTTGTCATTTTGAACAGGCGGTTGATCCCGGTCAATAAAAAAGGCGACCGATCGGTCGCCTTGCTGGTTCATCTGCGGTTGTGGGTTCAGACGTGGGAGATGTCCTCGGTCTTTTTGGCGACCGCTTCGTCGATCTCGGCCTCGTACTTCTTAAGCAACTCCTGAATCTCGTCCTTCAACGTCTTGATCTCGTCTTCCGGGATGCCGGCCGACTTGTCCTTGCCGAGGGTTTCGGCGTGCTTGTTGGCATCACGACGGGCGTTTCGGCAGGCCACCTTGGCTTCTTCGCCGAGTTTTTTCACCTGCCCGATGAGCTGCTTGCGGCGGTCCCCGGAGAGCGGTGGGACGTTGACCCGGATCACCTTGCCATCAACGGACGGGTTCAGACCGAGGTTGGCGTTCTCGATGGCTTTCTTGATCTCGCCTACGGACTGGGGATCGAACGGCTGGATGACGATCTGGGTCGCTTCTGGAACGCTGAGCGCGGCCAGCGACTTGAGGTCCGTGCTGGATCCGTAGTAGTCGACCTTGATGAACTCGAGCATGGCGGTTGAGGCGCGACCGGTGCGGATGCCCTTGAGCTCGCTGCGGAGATAGTCGACCGGCTTGGTCATGTGAATTTCGGCATCTTTGAGAATGCTGTCCGGCGTCATCGGGTACTCCTGCGGCGGGCATCGCCGTCTGTCGTGAATCTGGTCCGGCAAGAATACGGGAATCAAGGCGGGTTTGCCCGGTTTCGGGCCGCTCGGCACCCTATTTCGAGGCGGTGACGCGGGTTCCTACGGAGGAGTCGCCGCGGAGCACCCGGTCGAGGCTGCCTTCGGCGTTGAAGTTGAACACGACAAGGTCGATGTCGTGCTCCTCGCAGAGCGTGAGGGCAGTCATATCGGTGACGCGGAGTTTGCGGGCGACTGCGTCGGCGAGCGGGATCGACTCAAAGCGTTTGGCGTTCGGATCGATCTTCGGGTCAGCGGAGTACACGCCGTCGACCTTGGTGGCTTTGAGGATGGCGTCGCAGCCGAGCTGGGCGGCGCGGAGTGCCGAGCCGGTGTCGGTGGTGAAGAACGGCTGGCCGGTGCCTGCGGCAAGCACGACGACCGAGCCGTGGCTGAGGGCGTTTTCGGCCTGGACGGTGCTGTAGAGCGGGGCCATGCCGCGGACTTCGGCGGCGCTCAGCAGGATCGCCGGAGCGCCCGCTTCCCTGATGGCGTGCGTGAGCGCGACGCCGTTGATGATGGTTCCGAGCATGCCCATCTGGTCGGCGGATTCGCGGCTGATGAGCCCGGCGTCGGCGAGCGCGGCACCGCGGACGATGTTCCCGCCCCCCGGAACGACAGCGATCTGCATTCCGGCCTGGGCTGACCTGGCAATCGCTTTGGCGGTCGAGCGGAGTGCGGCGGGGTTGATACCGAGTTCGCCCTCCCCGGATATCGCTTCGCCGGAGAGTTTCAGCAGGACGCGCTGGAAGCGAAACGGTTGGTCGGACATCGGTTCGTGCTCCGCTGGGGGGGTGCTCAGGGGGGTGGCGGGGATTGCAACCGCCCGCCATGGGGTCGTCAAGCCGCGAAACACCGAAATCAGTTGACCGCCGGAACCTTTTGGCTCATTGGGAGTCTATATAGGGAAGCGGCGAAGTGCCGATAATACGATTGGGACGGACTCTCCCCGCCCGCTTCGAGGGAAACGATCGGTCGATGCACAGCAGCGAACAATCTGGGACGCGCGGCCATCGTGAGCCGGTCGCGTCCGGCTGGGTCGAGCGGCTGTCGGATCGCATCGGCGAACGGTTTGGCTGGAGCCGTCAGACGACGCTGTTCGCGCTGTCGGCTTCGTTGTTCGCGCACATGCTTTTGCTGCTCGTGGCCGCTCTGATCATCCGCCCTGCTCCGCCGGCGGCGGCATCGGACGGCAACGGCGACGTACCGCTGGCGGTCATCTCGCAGAGCGAGTTGGAGCAAACGGCCGAAGTGTCCCTGGCGAGCGAGTCGCCGACGCCAACGGATCTCGAACTCGACCGGTTGTTCGATCAGCCAGCGGTTGAGATGCCGGCGTCCTCGATCGACTTCAGCGCTCTTGATCTGAGCGATCTTGGGGAGATCGGGGGCGCGGGGGATATCGACGAAGCGGCCGGTTCGTCGGTCTTCGAGAGCGGCTCCGGTGGCGCGGCGTCTTTCTTCGGCGTCGAGGCCGGTGGGAACCGGTTCGCGTACATCGTGGATGTGTCGGGCTCGATGCAGGGGCAGCGCATCGAGGCGCTGAAGCGAGAACTGACTCGCTCCATCGTCGGGCTCCAGTCGCAATCCGAGTTCGCGATCGTGCTCTACAGCAGCAGCGCGTACCAGGTGGGCTCCGGAGGCTGGCGCGACGCGACCGACCAGAGCAAGCGCAACGCGCGATCTGAGATCGCAAACATCCGTGCGGGCGGCACGACCATCCCTCTCCCGGCGTTTGAGTTACTGTTCGAATTGCGTCCGAGGCCCGATGCGATCTATTTCATGACCGACGGCGCGTTTGTGAATCCTGAGGCGATAGCCGCGGAGATCGCACGGCTCAATCGATCAACGGGGCGCGTCGTGCCGATCCATTGCATCACTTTCATCGAGCGGGAGGCGGAGGAGACGATGAAGGAGATCGCCCGCCAATCCGGCGGCAGTTACACCCATGTCACCGGGGCTGGGCCGTGAGTCGCCTCACCGTCGCTCTGGTTTCTCTGTGTGTGATCGGCTGCGCGTCCGCGGCGGAGATTGTGCTGCGCAACGGCCAGGTCGTCGATGCGCCGGTCGAAACAGTGGCTTTCGATGGGGTCGCTATCGGCGGCGACGCCCCCCGGACACTCGGTTGGGATCTCGTGTACTTCGCGCGCGGAGAGGGGGAATCGGATATCGCTCTCTACTCGGAGTTTTCCGATGTGGTCTGGCGAGCGAAATCCCGCCTTCAGCGTGGCGACTTCCGCCTCGCGGGGCCGCTGTTCGAAGAACTCTTCGAGCAGCAGAAAACGAATGGAATCTCCGGGCCGACGGGGCTCCTGATCGCCGAGGGGACCCTGCGTTGCCGCGTTGCATCCGGGCGTCACACCGACGCGATCGAGGCATGGTCCGTCGCGCTGGACATCCGCGGAACCGGGCAGCGGCAATCCGGAGAGTCAGCGGTGGCCGGCCTGATCGATGCCGAGACCGGTCTGGTACCGAATCTCCCGCCGGTTTGGCTCGACGATTCGGTCGACGCACGCCGGTTTGGTGAGGGATCCGTTGATGCGGTGGAAGGCGATGGCTCGCTGATTGCACTCTATCGGTTGGCAGCGCGGCGCAGCGACGCGTCGTTACCCGATGAAGGGAGCGTGCCGCGAGGCCGCGACGCCGGAGCGCAACTCGTCGCGCAGATGCTCCGGGCCACAGGGTCTGAAGACGACGCTCGCGCGACGGCACGCGCGCAGCTTCTCGACCTCACCGAGTCGGCTTCCGGTTCATGGAAAGAGGCTTGGGCTCGCATCGCGATCGGGAGATCGCTGCTCATGGAGACGGACGAACGCGAGCGAGACGCCGGAGTGCTCCACTTGCTGCACCTGCCGGCCCGGTTCGCCCGGTCCCAGCCTCACCTCGCGGCGGTCGCGCTCGCCGAAGTGGGACGCGAGTTACACGCTCGCGGGAACATCCAACTTTTCGAACTCGTACGGAACGAATTGCGGACGCGATATCCGGAACACGAAGCGAACGCCTGGCTCGACGCCGTCGTTGCCAACTGAAGGGACACCATGCGGAATCTGTTCGATATCTCCACGCAGTTCACACAGCTGCTGGCGCAAGCGCCGGACTCTGCGGCGCAGGACGGCGGCGGAACAGCGCTCGGGTTCCTGGGGGCCGGCGGGACAATTGGGGTCGTAATCATCCTTTTGTCCTTCGGCGCGCTGGCTTTGCTGATCCTCCACCTGTTGCGCATCCGCGCCTCGGCACTTGCTCCGCAGTACGTTGTTGATGACCTGACGGATCTTCTCCGCTCACGGCGCATCGACGAGGCGATCGCGTATTGCCGCGACGAGCAGAACGAGTGTTTGCTCGCGGAGGTCATGGACGCCGGCCTGACGAGGTACCGTCGCTCGCCGTTCGGAGCACTCGAGTTGAAGGCTGCTCTCGAGGAGGCCGGGCAGTCACAGATCTCGCGTCTGTCGCGATCGCTGGATGCCCTCGCGCTCATCGCTTCCATAGCGCCGATGCTGGGGTTGCTGGGTACGGTTGTGGGCATCAACGGGGCGTTCGGCACGATTTCGAGCGCGCAGGGGTTCGCCCGACCCGACCAACTCGCCGGTGACATCTCCCTTGCCTTGGTGACGACGATTATGGGGCTGACGCTGGCCATACCAACAACCTCGGCGGTCACCTACTTCCGCAATCGGATCGAGAAGATCGCCGCGGACATCGCGTCCACCGTCGATGAGCTCGCGCTGTACGTCGAGATACCTCCTCAGCGCGTCGGCGCAAAGCCTCAAACGGCGGCCGAGCCGCCGGCGCGTCCCGAGACGCCGCAGCCGGCACCTCGCCCCGCCTCCCCCACGAACCAATGACCCGGTAGACCGTTGAAGTTCATCCGCGACGACAACTCGGAACGAGTCGGGCTTCCCGACATCACGTCGATGATCGATGTGGTGTTCCTTCTCATCATTTTCTTTCTGACGACTTCCTCGCTGGTGCAAATGACGCGCGTGCCCCTCGATCTCCCGGAGGAGAAGGGGCAGTCGATTGAAGAGAACGAGTCGCCGGGTCTCGTGATCAACATCGAGGCGGACGGCCGAATCGTGGTCGACAGCGTGGAGGCGGATGTCGCCCGTGTGCTCTCGATGGTCGGAGTCGAGATCGAGCGTGCGGGCGGAGTGGATGACCTCGACGTGCTGCTGCGCGCGGATCGCGCTGCGTCGCTGGCCCGTGTCAATGAAATCGCCCAGGGGATGATCGACCTTGGCGTAAAGTCTTGGCGTCTTGCGACGCGGGTACCGGCGGGGGGCGGTTCCTGATGGCTCGCTACCTGCTCAAGAAGTCGAACCGCAGCCGCCTTCCGTCGCCGCTGCAGATCACTCCGATGATCGACGTGATCTTTCTGCTGCTCATCTACTTTCTTCTGTCGACCAGTTACACGCCCCCGGAGGCGGAACTAGCACCGGCGCTGCAGGCCGAGCAGATCGAGGGAGGCAGGTCAGCGGACCTGCAGCCCCAGATCGTTCGCGTGGACCTCTTCGGCGGCGAACCCGGATTCCGTCTCGCCGAGCAAGTGTTTCGCGATGCTGAGACCCTTCGCGGCGTGTTGGCCGACTTGCCGAAAGAGGGCGGCGTCTTCATCGAGGGAGCCGACGCTGTGAGTGTCCGGTGGGCCGCCGCGGCGATCCAGGCCGGGCGAGATGCCGGGTTCGAGAAAGTGACGTATGTCCCGAGCCGCTGAATCGACATCCAGAAACCGATTCGCTTCGCTAAACGCCGCTCTGTTGGCAATAGCCTTGTTGTGGGCAGCCCCGGCTCCCGCGCGTCTCGCATGGCAGGACGGCGCCGAGGACGTGACAGACGAGCCGGCCGACCGGCTCGAAGCGTATCTGCTGGATCGTGGAATGCTCGAGTTGCTCGTCCGGCAGCTGGAGCAGCGGCTCGCGTCGGAACGCACATCCCGGGCACGGACGGATGTCGCCGAACGGCTCGCATCCGTTTACGCGCGCTTGCTCTCTGATGCTTCTGGCGCAGCGGAACAACGCCGCTGGGAATCCGCGGCGGCGCAGTTGCTGCAGGATGTGCCGGAGGCGAACACCATCGAGCTGCGCCTCAGCCTTGCTCGTGCGGCGTACACCAGGGTCGAGAGTGTTGCCGAGCGCTTTGACCTCCGCATGATCGACGAGCCGGAACGGATCGATGCGATCGCGCGTTTGACGGACCTGAAATCACGCTTCGCGTCGATCGGCGCGGACGCCGACAGGCGCGTGCGCGAACTTGAACGCGAAGAAGAGCGAGCGCCGAGGCTGGAATCGTCGTGGCTCGCCGAAGCACTGGGACAGGCCCGGCGACAGCGTTCCATGGCGTACTACCTCGCGGGTTGGTCGTCGTACTTTCTCGGGAAACTGGCCGATGACGCGACCGCTCCGGCCGGCGATGCATTGCAATACTTCGGTTGGCTTCTGGGAGCAGACCGCGGCGACGAAGCGACGCTCGCGGCGGTACCCCTCGCGTCGCTGCGCTACGAGCACGTCGCCAGAGCCGCGGTCGCCGCGGCGAGTTGCTACGCGCTCCGGGGTCAGACCGCCACGGCGGAGGAGTGGCTATCCACGATCGAAGCCGCGGAGGGTGTTCCGGACGCTGTTCGTTCGCAGGTCTTCGCTCGTCGCATGGTGATTCGAGCGGAGGCGGACGACTGGGCCGGGGTTGCCTCGCTCGTGTCGGATCGGCGCGGGACGGAACCCTTGTCGCAGCAGAAAACCGGCTACCAGTCCGCGATGCCGCTGAGTGTGCCGAACGCCCGCCTCCTCGCGGTTCAGACCTTTGAGACGATCGCCCGATTCGACAGCGGGGCGTACCGGGATTGGCGGATCGCGCGGTTGAGAGACATCGCGCTGGGTGACCTTGTCGTGCAAGGGCAGCTCGGTCATGTAATCGATCTCGCGAGTCGCTACAGCACCGAACGATTTGGCGATGAGAGCTTTGTCTCGTTGTACGTCCGCGGGCTCGCGCTCTACCAGGACGCACGCGACAGGCAGACAGAGACCGATGCGCCGACCGACGACGGCGTTCTCGCGGGTCAGTATCGCGACGCGGCCCAACTGTTTTTGCACGCCCTCAAAGCACTCGACGCCGATCAGTTTGAGTCCGCCCGGGCGAATACGCTCCTGCTGATCGGATTATCCCAGTTCTACGGCGGCCGGCCGGTGGGCGACGGGACGAGCGTCTTTGCGGATGCGGTGGATAGCCTCGAGCGTGCGGCGTCGGAGTTCGCCGATGCAGAACGCGGTGCCGACGCGCTCTGGATGGCAATCAGAGCAATCGACGCCCAGACGGATCTCCGAGGCGATGATGACGCCGCGCTGACAGAGCGACGAGAGGCGCTCATCGGTCGATTCCTCCGAGAGTACCCCAGCGATGAGAAGGCCGCGGCGCTCATCATCCGGCTTGCTGAGTCCGAGAGCATCCCGGCTCAGGAGCGATTGCGTCTGCTTCGCGAAGTGCCGGACACCAATCCGCTTCGAGAGTCAGCCCTGCGGTACGCCGCGTCTCTCGCATATGAAGTGTTCCGGTCTGCCACGGAGGACGAACGCGATTTCGCGGCCACTCAGTTCGGTCAGATCGCGGAACCTCTCATCGCCATCGATCAGCAGCGGGGGGCGAGCGGCGACGCGACTGCGCAGCGGGCTGCGGTAGCGAGGGCGCGTCAGGTCGCCGAAGCGATCCTATCGATGCGCGTGCCGGACCTGGCACGGGCAGAGCGCGTCGTCGAGGCCCTTCGACAGATGCTTCGCGACGAGTTCGCCGGTGCGCGTCAAGCGGAGGACGAGATCCTCTTTCGAGCGGCACAACTCGCCCTCGTCCGAGGTGATCACCAGGGCGCCGAGCAGATTGTAGACCGGCTCCGCGAGCGTGGCGGGGAGTACGCCGACTCGTCGGTCCGAGTGTTCTACCGCGACGCTGCGCTGGCTTTCGAGCGCGCGGTACAAGGAAGTGCCGCGGAGAGCGAGGTTGTTGCTGCGGGAGAGCGCCTGCTGAGCGTCGGGCAGGAACTGCTTGAGCAGATCACGAACGCCGATTCTGAGCAGGCTGCGGCTTTGGAGATCGGGATTCGCGTTCGCATCGCGGATGCGGCAAAGCGACTGTTCGAGATTCAGAACGATTCCGCGATGCTGCGCCTCGGCTTCAGCCAGTTCTCGAAGGTGCTCGACGCTCAGCCGCGAAACGTCGATGCGCTGCGCGGGGTCGCCGAACTCGGCGTTGAAGCCGGAGAGCCGGAGCGTGCGCTCGACGCTTGGCGCGTGCTGCTGACCGGCCAACGCGCCGGGTCCGAGCAGTGGTTCGAAGCGCGGACGAAGCACCTTGAAGTACTTGCTGTCGTCGATGCCGAACGGGCCCGAGCCGTGCTGGGCCAGCACGCCGTGCTCTACCCGGAGCTTGGGCCGGAACCATACCGAACGCGGCTGCTTTCGCTCGCGGAGCGACTCGGAGTCGTGATCACATCGGAGGATTCCGATTGAGTCACGGCGCGTCTTCCAATTCGATCGGCCTGTCCGCCAGCCGGTTCCTCGGCGTCGAGGCGACCGCCGATCAACCGGCAAGGCTGCTCGGATTGCGCGACGATCCCCGGTCGTGGCAAGCTGCTGAGATCGGTCGGGCGCTCGTCGGTCAGTTGCATCGCATCGACGAACATCCGCAGGCGCGAACGCCCGAGGCCGACGAGTTGCGCGTGGCTCTACATGTTGCCGCGGCACAGTTGAAAGATCCTTCCGTCCGGGCACGCCTGCTCGGGGAATCGTCACACGCCGGTGAGTCGGGGACGGGAAAGGTCACTGGCGAGGGCGCCAGCGATCCGCTCCGCGCCCCGATGCCGACGGACGCTCTAACCAACGCGGAGCCTGTGCGCCCACCGGTGTGCGAGCCAGTCTCGATCGACCCGGGTTTCGTCACTGCGGCGCAACACGTCCTGGCTTCCTGCGGAGGTTGGAACGCGGAGTCGAAGAGGTTGCTCGGTTATCTTGCTCGTTCGGCTTCGGTCGACGCTTCGATCCTGCAACGAGCCTTGGTGGATATCACGCGGCAGCACGAGCAGGGATCCTTGCCGAGTACACGCGATCCGCTCGGCCTCCCAGCAAGTGCCTCGGCCGCGACACCGAACGACCATGCTTATTCGCTCTCGCGGTCGACATCAGCCGACCGGCAGTTGGATCACCGCATCGCAAGCCCGCGAGCAAGAGCGTGGATTACGATCGGCACGTTCCTGATGCTCGCGGCATCGATCACGATCGGGCTCGGTCTTGCGACGGTCATCGTGCAGGAGGCCCTCCGAACCGCGCCGCCCATCACGACACGCGTGGTCGGGCCGAGTCCGTCGACCTCGTCCGGCGGACCATCTCCTTCAAACAGCGATCTGAACTCCACGGAGTCTGCCGACTCTGTGGCGGACGCAGATTCGACGATGCCGTTGCAAGCCGACGGGCCTCGGTTGGTTCGATTCCTTCAGGGGCTGACCGTTGAGGCGTTCGATGCGGCTCCGAATGAGTCGTTTGCGGGGCTCAGCGAAGCGATCGATCGGTTGGCTCGGGCTTGGCCGGCACTTGCCCCCGAGGTTCGATCGATCGCTCCGCTCGCGGCGCGGGACGCGATCCTCGCGGCTTCGGAAGCCGACCCAGAGCGAGCATCGAATGTCATCCAAGCGCTGAGGGTGAGACTCGATGTGTTCGATCCGAATGCCGGCCTCCCCGCCAGCGACGCGATACCCGGATCCGTCTTCGCGTTCGGCGTGGCCGGGCTCCTGCTGGATACCCCGATCGAGCCGCGACTCGAGCGGACGCTCCGCAGCGAGCTGAACTCGATCGCAAGCACGGTTGGGTTGGGATTGACGGTCCGCGACTTTGAGTCTCTCGCGGCGATCGCGCTGACGGCATTGGCTGAAGCGGGCATTCCCCGTGCAGCGGACTCTTCGGCACCGCGCACCGAAACGTACTGGAGCGCCTGGCTGCGAGTCGCCGACTCGCTCGAGGCGAAGCGGGCCAGGTCGATTCAACTCGCCGCGATCGAGGCGATCGTCGAGCGCGGGGAAGACCCCACTTTTCATCGACCCACATCGGTCGCTCTTGAGTCGCTCGTAGGCTCTATGGACTGGCGGGCGGCAGACGCGTCCGAACTCGGAGAAAGGCTGCTGGCGTGGTTCGATGATCGCGAAAGGATCACCGATGAGGCGCTGCGCGTGATCACGGCGGCGCTCGTCGACGGAGCACACTTGCCGATGCTCGGGGCGGAGATGAAACTCGGCGAGAGCGCATCCCCGGATGCGAGGCGTGCGCTCCGAGACCGGTACGCGGTCCGCTTTGGTCTGCCACAGGTCGGCGACGGCCGATTGTTCGTCGCCGAATGGGCCGGCTTCGCCGAGGAGCAACTCGATTCTTCGATCGCGCAGGCTGACCGCGATGCGCTCGACGCGGCGGTCCGGGCGGCGTTCCTCAATGCGTCTGCAGCTTTGTGGCTCGATTCCAACGAAGATGCCGCGCGAGCGAACCTGGCCAATGTCCGCAACGGTCTTTCGGGTTTCGTCGCGAGTACCGGCGGCCCGGTGAGTTTCGGGGCTCAGCGTACTCCACGTGCGGACGGGGAATGGGCGGCGCGGTACCTCCGCGCAAGACGGAGCGCCGACGACCGTACGCGACTCCTGTACGAACTCGAGAACACCGGCGGCCCGGCCGGCGCTGCGGATGCGGACGTCCTCGCCGAAGCAGCGAGCTACTCGACGCCGATCGAGGTGCGCCGTCAAGCCCAGCAGATCGTGGTCACCTACAGCGGGAAACCTGAGGTCATCCTCGGACTGCTGGAAGTGCTCCCACGCGCCGCGGCCCAGAGCGGTGTCTCGGACATGATCGCGGATGCGACCGGGCGCTCTCTCCCGGATGTGGAGGATCAGGACTGGGAGTTTGAGGCACGCCGAGCTCTCGTGGCGAGATCGCTCGAGCTGCTTGCTCGAGAGGATCGTAGGTTTCTTGACATCGCGCGAACCGCACTCGAACGGGCTGTGGTGATCAGGCTTGATGCGCTCCCAGCCCCGCCCGCGCGCCCCGGTCCCGATACGTTCAGCGGCGGGGGGATCGACTCGATCGGCATCGCGGACGACAGCGACTCTGTTCCGGTGATGGAGTCATATGTCGAGCGGCTGCTCGCTCTTTGCCGCAGATACCCGCAGCGATCGCAGGCATTTGCCACCCTCACCGAACTGGAGTCTCGACGCCGATGGCGCGACCGCCTGGCGACCGGCGCAATCGCCGAGTTCGTCTCCGGCAGCACCAGTTCGCTCGAACTTCTCGCGTATGCGACCACAGCCGAACGGCCGGCGGATGCCGAGCGTATCGGCGACATTATTGAGGAGGCTGCGTCGGCTCGTCGAATCGCGACCAGCGCTTGGGTACAGATCGCTGTCAACGAGCGCGCGATGCTCCGACTCAACATGATCCGACTGGGAGCGATGAGGTGATGCTAAAGGTTGTGCTTCGCAGAACGATCATGGCTGTCGCCGCACTGTTGGCCGCGGCTTGGTGTCTGGGAGCGGGCGCGCCGGGGCTCGCCCATCTCCAGCCTGTGACCGATTCGCTCGAAGGCGGCGTGTTCCAGTTGAAGGAGCGACTCGTCTCGCTCACCCCGGCACGCCCGATGGATTATTTTCGACTCGCCGAGGAACTCGCATACCTGTCCGCGGTGTCACCCAATCAGCGATCGACCGCCACTCGGATGGCGGAGCAGTTGTACGTGCTGGCGTACGAACTCGAACGAGCGGGCGGCGGGGATTCATCGCTCGGTCCCAGCGTTTGCCTGGCGCTCGCCGACCTCGCTCCGCCCGATGAGCGCGATTGGCTGCTCGCGATCGCGGCGTCGTTTGGTCAGGCGGGCTCGTCCGAGATTGAACTGGAGCGGGGTGCCGGCAGGACAGAGGATCGGGCGCGGCTCGATGCCGCCGAGGCCATCGGGCGTTTTCGGGCAGTCGAGCGTCGACCGCTGTCGGTGATCATGCGCCGGATCGACGTGCGTCGCCAGATGGTAGATGCCGGTGTGCCTCAGCGGGACGCGGATTGGGTCATGGGACTGCTCGAGGGGGGGCTGCAGCGTCCGTACTGCCCGGAATGCAGGAACCAGCGACTGGTGCGCACCGGGACGCCGGATCAATCGGTGGAGCAGTCGCTCTGCCCCCAATGTTTCGGCAACCCGGAGCCCGATCCGCCGCTGTCTGGCGATGACCTTCGGCGACTTCTGGGCATTGAGGCGCGACTGCTCAACGCGAAGCCGCGGACATGGACCGCTGAGGTTCTGGTCGGTGGAGGCGAGCCGCTCAACGATCTCGACCCGTCGGGGTTGGCTGATCGCTACGGGGTGGATGCTCGCAGTCCGTACTGGGTTTCGCGCGGCGACTCGGCCCTCGCCGGGTCGTGGCACGAACTGCCCGGCGGCGATTAACCCATCTCTTCTTCGATGCATGCCAGCTTGGTAGAGACGATGTCCATAATCTCCTGCAGTTGGTTCTCCGTCGCGACATCCCAGCATGCCCACACGACGGAATCGATGCGGTTCCCGCTCTCGATACCGTCGCGGATGGTTTTCTTCATTTTGCGCAGCGGAAGACGCTGGATCATGTCGGTGGTCAACGGAACGGAGATCTTGACATTGTCAGGATCGGGCACCAGGTATGCGAACGCCCGGGTCGGATCCTTCGGGTGCTCGAAGACAAGCGTCCATCGCCACGGCAGACCTTGCCACGCGAGTCGTTCTTCAACCGCGTTCTGTTCGGAAACGGATCGCCGGGCTTCGTCAAAGAGGTCGGTAGCGGCGGCGTCGTAATGCGAGCGCAACTGCTTCAGGTCTGGCTTCGAGAATCGGTCGGTCCAAGGCAGGCGATCACCGGAGAGCGAGCGAGCCTTCTCGTCAATCTGCACCATCGTGCACCTCTTTCGTGAAACTGAGCGGGCGGAAGGAAAGCGCACTTTCCAGACGCTTGGAGAGCCCGAGAGGTTCAGAAGAAGTCTATTCGCATTTTGTACGGATAGCAACCCCTCCGATTCGGGACGGACCGGAACGCGGAATCCACCGGCGTGTTCGTATACGATGCCGGTTGCTTACTACATGAGGAGCACCTGTGAACGACGCAGCCAAGTCGACCGCGACCCAATCGCTCGATGACGAACTCGATCTCACCAGCGCCCATGTCCTGCTGGTTGACGACCACGAACAGAATCTCGACCTGCTCCAGGCCTATATCGAAGACCTCGGTTGTCGGATTTCGACCGCCCGCGACGGCGTGGCGGCGAAGGAATCGATCGACCGCGACCAGCCCGACCTGATCCTGCTCGACGTGATGATGCCGCGCATGTCGGGGTTTCAACTTTGCGAGAAACTGAAAGCGGCTCCCGAGACCCGTGATATCCCCATCGTGATGGTCACGGCCCTGTCCGAGGTTGGAGACGTGGAGCGTGCGGTCGAAGCCGGTGCGGACGATTTCCTCACCAAACCGGTGCATCGCGTGGAACTGATGACACGCGTGAAATCGCTCTTGAGAGTGCGTCTGTTGCGCCGCCAGCTTGAAGCAACGCTCGACGAAATGAAGCAGATGCGAGCTGAGCGGCCCAACGAGGCCTGACGCAGATCAAGCGGCGCGAGACCTTAGTACAGCGATGGGACCGCCTGCGTGATGGCCGGATTCCGGGGATCGCGCACCCACACCGACTCGGATGAGCGTGGTTCGTCCTGGCGGAGCAATCGCTCCAAATACTGAAGCAGGGCCGGCTGGTCGAACCGATCGAGCCAAGAAACGCTCACGGAGCGGTTCATGCGAGTGATCTGTTCGAGCAGCTGCTCTCGGGTGAGCGTGCCGAACCGTTTGGTGATTCGAACGAACGCCGTGCCGACTTCTGTCTGGGCCACCATAACGACTTGCCTCCGTGCTTTCCGCAATGCCCCTCCGTGGGCGTTCGCTGCGTGATGTGTACCTTCGGAACATCTCAGGCGACCCGATGAACTGATAACCACAAGGGACGGACGACGGGTCAAGATCTCGTACGCCCCACGAGATCTTGCGGAGTCCGGGCTCACCCCCCGAGACGAACCGCGCCGTCCGCACTGGCGTCGTCTCGCTGGTAGCCAGACGAGCCTCTGTCGGCGCCGGGGTGCCTCAGCAAAAGCGGTCCGATGGAGCGGAACGGCACAACGCGCCGGCTCTGTATGGCGCTTTGGTGCGAGTCCGGGCAAGGCGGGCAAACTCACTACAATGTCGCCATGAAAGCTGTTCTGATCGAGAAACAGGGGGCCCCGGTCGCCCCGAACATCCAAGCAGTGGAGAACGCTTCGACGATCGTCGAGGGTCTGGACAGAATCAGCGCCGGGGCCGTGCAGGTTCGAACGCACGCTTCGGCGCTCAACCACATGGATATCTGGGTCGGCATGGGTATTCCGGGTGTCGATCTGACCTATCCGAGAGTCTCCGGCTGCGACGCCTGTGGCACCGTCGAAGCGGTGGGAGCCGGTGTGAGCGAAGAATGGATCGGCAAGCGGGTGGTCTTCAACGCCGCGGTCGAAGTCCATAGCAGCCCAAGCCCTGGCGAGCCGACGGGAGCGACGCTCGCTCCGGAGTACGAACTGATCGGCGAACACCACCACGGAGCCCATCGCGAGATCTTTGAAGTTCCCGCGACCCACATCGCCGAGGTCGGCGAGGGGGTTTCGGATGCCGACGCCGCGGCGTTCGGGCTCACCTCACTGACCGCGTACAGCATGATGATCGGCAAAGGGCGGCTGCGTCCGGGGCAGACGGTGCTGATCACGGGTATCGGTGGGGGCGTCGCGCTGGCGGCGCTCGCGATCGCCAAGTGGATGGGCTGCCCGACTATCGTGACCAGTCGGCATCAATGGAAACTCGACCGCGCGTCGGAACTCGGCGCGGACCATGGAATCCTTGACGAGGGGCAGGATTGGTCGAAGCAAGTCCGCTCCTGGTCGCGCAAACGCGGCGTTGATATGGCGGTCGATTCGATCGGCAAGCCAACTCACCTCAACTGCATCAAATCGCTGGCCCGGGGCGGGGCGTTCGTCACGCCGGGCAACACCGGCGGGCCGAGGATCGAATCGGATCAGGCCCGGATCTTTTGGAATCAGTTGCGGATCCTTGGCTCGACGATGGGAACGCCGAACGAGTTCCGAGAGGTCGTCGCTTTGCTGAACGCCGGTCACCTTGGGCCCGTCGTTGACAAGGTGTTTGCCTGGAACGATGCCCGGAGCGCCTGGGCGCGTCTCGAAGCACAGGAACAGTTTGGGAACATAGTCCTTGACTGGACGCGTTAGACACACTTCTCCCGATCGCGAGGATTCTCTTTCATGTCATCACTTCTCGCCGGCAAGACCGGTCTCGTCTTCGGCGTCGCGAATGACCGTTCGTACGCGACACACATCGCCGCCGCACTCGTTGAGCACGGCGCGACTTGCGCGTTCGGGCATCTGCCGGGTGACAAGAACGAACGCCGCACGTCCAAAGCGGTCGAGAAACTCGGTATCTCCGACCCGTGGCTGTGCGAGTGTGATGCCGCAGACGACGACTCGATCGACAAGGCATTCGACAAGTACGCCTCGGACTTCGAACGGCTCGACTTTGTGATCCATTCGATCGCATTCGCCGATCGCGAATGGCTGCGTCCGGGGATGTTCAACAAGACGCCGCGTCAGGCGTACCTTTCGGCCATCGACATCTCGGCCTACACGCTCAGCGCGTTCGCGCAGCGGGCGAAGCCGCTGATGGAAAAGACTTCGGATGCGAAGCCCGATCCCGGCGGCTCGATTCTCGGCATGTCGTACTACGGATCGGAGAAGGTCGTGAGCGGCTACAACGTCATGGGTGTAGCGAAGGCAGCCCTCGAGTGCACGAGCCGCTACCTGGCGGCGGAGCTCGGTGAGTCCGGGATCAGAGTGAACACCATTTCAGGGGGCCCGCTGCGTACTCTGGCGGCTTCTGCCGTCGGTGGGATCGATGCGATGCTGGACGAAACCCCTAAGCACGCGCCACTGCGCCGCAATGTCGAAGGCTCAGATGTCGGCGGCACCGCGGCTTTTCTGGTCTCCGACCTGTCCGCCGGCATCACCGGTGAAAATATCTACGTCGATTGCGGAATCAACATCATCGGAGCGGGCGTCTAGACCAACCCCGGTCCGTGATCAAGCAAATTCCCGGTCCCTGAGGAGGAGAACCATGAGACCGCTTCGTACACGTTCGTTGGCGTCCGTGGCCTGTGTCGCTGCCGTCGTTTCGGCACCGCTCGCGTCCGCTCAAGATGGTCGGGAGGACGCCGAGTCCGCGCCGCCCGTCGTGGCGGTCAACTCGGCTGGCCTCGACGGCTGGCTGAGTTCGGACAAGGATCGTGCGCTACGCGACTTACTGCGGCTGGTCGGGCCGCGGCTCTCTGAGCTCCCGGCGGAACTCTCGCGCCTCGGGATGGATGAAGCCGACGAGATCCCGGCGGGTTTTCTTGACTCGGCATGGGAAGTGCTCTCGCGACCGCAGTCTTTCGAACTCCGTCTGAACTTGAACCGCCTGCGTGAGCAGTCCGTGCCGGTCGATGTGCGTTGGGCGGCAACGACGGCGGACCTGACGGCTGCGTCCAACGCGGTGGGCGTGTTCCGCAACGCGCTTCGTGATGCGCCGATCGACTTTCAGATGTCCGACGAGCCCGGCGTATTCATCGCAGATACACCGGCGATCCCGGTGTTTTTCGGCGCCAAGCGTGCGAACGGCAGCCCGGTCATGTTCCTCAGCACCGAAGAGGGCAAGATGCCGGATATGGCCGCCCGCTACGCAGAGCTCCCCGAGGGGGCGACGCAGACGTTCGGGCTTCGGTTCGATCTCGGGCAACTGACTCCGGTGATCGGGATGCCGATCGGCATGGCTCCGCCCGTCGTCGGCGAACTCCTGATGGAGGCGGGACTGGTCGGCTGGGACGCGACCCGCTTTGACATGGCCATCGGTCATGACGAATCTCTCTCACACGCGACTGTCCGTATGACCGGCGCGGCGCGTTCGGCTCGTTTGTTCGCGATCGATCCCGAGCGGTCGCTCTCCGTTGCGGATTTTGCGATCGTCCCGGAGGACGCGACGGTCGCATCGCTCGGTCTGTACGACGCCTCCAAAACGCTCGGCGTGGCCCGGCGCGTGATGGAATCGCTGGATGTCTGGGACGAGTTCGAGCGAGGAATGCGTGAGGAAGCCGAGATCGACCCCGCGACGATCGAGGCGTTCGTTCGAAGCATCGGCGATGTCTGGGTGTACTACCAGTCGGATTCCACCGGCGGTGGCGAGTTCTCCTCGGCGATTATGAGCGTCACCCTTCGGGATCGTGCCACCTTCGAGCAGGCGCTGGCCACGGCGGTTGGCAAAGCCAACTCGCTCGGCGCGCAGGAAGGCAACGGGTACGTCCGCGTGCGATCCAGCGAGTCTGCGGGCATGACGATGTACAGCCTGACTTCGCCGGGCTTGCCGCTCCCCGCCGAGCCGACGCTCGCGATTCACGGCGATCGGGTCTATCTCGCGATGTCGATCCCCTCGCTGATGGCGGCGATTCGACAAGCCTCTGCGGACCGATCGATCGTCGATCGAGAAGGGTTGCTCGACTTCGTCGGCGGTTCTCTCGATGGCATCGCGGGATTTAGCTTCATGGACACCGAGCGCTACGCCCGGCGCGGCTACGGCACGATGAACCACGTCGTCGCGGCGATGGTAAACGGCGTTCGATCACCTTCCAGCGATCGCGAGCCGTACGAGCGAGGCATCATGATGCCTTCGTACAACGAACTGATGGAAGGCGTGGTTCCGACGGTGTCCGTGACCCGCTGGGACGGCGAGGACCTTGTTGTCACCGCGACCGCCGACCGCTCGGTCACCGTGCAGTTGGCGGCCGGGTTCGGTCGCGCGAACCTCGGCGCTGCCGCGGGGCAGTTCCTGCCGATGATGATCGCCGGGGGTGCCTCGTCCGCTCCGATAGCCGTTGTTGAGGCGAGGAGCACCGCGAAACAGGCGGCTTCGTCCTCGCAGGTTCGTCAGGTATTGGTGGCTGCCGTGATGTACGCCGAAGAGAATGACGGGCGTTTCCCGTCGTCGGTGCAGGACCTCGTGGAGTCAGAGTTCCTCGACTCCGCAGCGGTTCAATCGCCGTTCGGCGCGATGATGGACGGACGCCCGGATATCGTGCTTCGTTCGGACCTCAGAGAGATGCCAGAGTTCGCGTCCGATGTGATCGTCGCCATCGATCGTTCGGCGCTCGAGTTCATCGGTGAGACCGCGGTCGGCTTCGCCGACGGTCATGTCGAATGGCACGATCACTGGTCACTCATGGAATTGCTCGAGACGCCGGAGAACGAGGGCGCGATGGAGAGTTTCGACCTTTTCTGAATCAGAGCGACAGCAGTTCGAGCTGGTGTTCGAGCGTGTCCAGCGCCGCGGCGAGGTAGGTCGGGTGGCCTTCCCGGTCGAGAAACGCGGGCACGCACGACGCCAGCAAGATCCGGCGGATGCAGGCGAGCTGCGTGTAATCGTCCGTCGGCAGACCCGCGTCTTTTCGGGCTCTTGCGATCAACGACACCGGTTTCACCTTCTTCATGACATCGCGGTTCGCCCAGTATTGGCGCTCGAGGTAAACCGCGTCCTCGATCCAATGCCCGGAACGGACGCCCGCGAAGTCGAACAGAATTGCTTCGGGTGCCGCGTCATCAGGGGGTCCGTCACGCCAAGGCGAGTCAGCCGACCTGAGCATGAGGTTGGCGAGGTGCAGGTCGCCGTGACACCAGGCGTTCACGGGTCTCGTGTGCCATTTGATGAGCAGGCGGTCGAGCACGCGCTGGACCTGGTGGATCGTGTTGGACCACCGCTGGGCGTCGGGAATCGCGTTGACTTTGGCCGACTCGCGGGCCTTGCTGATCAGGTCGGGCCAGTCTGCCGTCGTCTCGTGCTCTTGGAGCGGCCAACACCGCTCGGCACAGCGGTAAAACCGCGCGAGCGCGCCTGCGCACAGACGGAAGGTGTGTTTCGACGGGTCCGACTTCAGCGGCTCACCGTGCATCCGCTCCATGACGACCCATGCCATGTCGAAGGATCCGAGTTCGGTGCCGTGGTACGCGATCCGAGGCGTCGGTGCGGCCACTGCTCCCAAACCGACCAGCACACGATACTCGCGGGGGCCGATGGGAAACTTGATCACGACATCGCGCGGGACTTCGCTCGATGATCGGCCGTCCAGCGTGCCGTACGCCGTCGCTGCACCGCCTCGTTGCCAGTCGGTCCGGAACCATCGAACATCGCGAAGGCGATTCTCGCAGGCCTCGTTGAGCTGCGGGAGCAGCGCTGGGCCGAGGGAGCTTCCGGGCTTCTGTGGCTCCTCGGTCAACCGGCGTGCCTCCTTCCGAAACGACCTCTACAAAGTAGCAGACGGTCCGGGGGGAGTCGAACAAATTCCCCTGCGCGACCGCCTGATTCGTTGCATCGGGTGCTAGTCTTTGCCTCCCATGCCGAGCCCGAAGTACGACATTCTCGCCCTCGATCTTGACGGAACGCTGCTTGGACCGGACGGCGCCGTTTCGCAGGCCAACATCGATGCCGTGGACAAGGCCCGACGGGCGGGTATCGAGGTGGTGCTCTGCACCGGTCGGGGGTATCGCGAATCCGGCGAAGCCATCGACGCGATCCGCGCCGATCGTATCGCGGCCGGTCGATCGATCGCTCCCGTCGTCGTCTCGGGTGGTGCGATGATCGTAGACGCCAGTCGTGATCGGACAATGCACCGCTGGCCGTTGGGAGAGTCTCTCGCGAGCGAACTCTGCGAACTGTTCGCCGAGATGGGACGCGCGCCCCTTCTGCTGAAGGACTTTGACGCGGCGGGATTCGACTATCTGGTGATCAACTCCGGCCCGGTCGAGCCGCCGACGCAGTGGTGGTTTGAGCACATGCCCGTTGAGGTCCGGTTCGTGTCCTCTCTGGCGGAGGACGAGCATCCAGAGCATACGGTACGGGTCGGCTTCGCCGCCGGAACCGACACGATGTGCCAGATGTCCGACGCGGTGCGGGAACGCTTTGGTCGTCGTGCCGTGATTCACGCGTTCGCCGCCGTATCGAGCGTCGAGGACCGCGTCGGTCCCGACGGGCGTCCGCTTGTGGGAAAGGACGAGAACATCCACCTGCTCGAGGTCTTCGACGCGCAGGTGAGCAAGTGGACGGCGATTCACCGTTTGGCGCTTGAGCAGGGCATCCCGAGAGCCCGTGTTGCGGCGATCGGTGACGAGATCAACGACCTTGCGATGATCGAGGGGGCCGGTCTGGGCATCGCGATGGGGAACGCCATCCCGCAGGTTGCGAAAGCGGCGCAGCGCCAGACCCTGCACCACGCCGACGATGGCGTCGCCCACGCGATCGAGCGGATATTGACTGGGGAGTGGTAGCATCGTGCAACGGATGAAGCCGGAAGACCCTCATGATCAGACCGAGCGTCCCGAAGTACCCCTCGGAGTCGCGATCGACGACCGTCCCGATAAGGCGCGGAAGCCGGGGGCCGCCAACGACGCGGACGACCGGCGTCGCGCGCTGATGATCATCGGTGGAATCCTTGCTGGTGTGCTGCTCGTTGTCATTCTGGGGAACACAGTCCTCAGACCTTTCATCGTGGCGCAACACGAGAGCATGCTCATTGGTGTAACTGAGCGTCAGATCGACGATCTGGCCGATCTCGCCGCGGAGTACCAACGCGAAGCCGGAGTTGCTCCCTCGGGCTACGCCGATCTCGCATCGCTGGAGCGACTCGAGACTTCGCAGGGCAAAGACCAGTGGGGGACGGGGTTCGTGTTTGACTCCCGCACCGATCCCGGCGGGGCGAGGATCCTCAGCGTTCGCAGCGCTGGCCCCGATACCGAGTTTGGTACGGAGGACGACATTGTGGCCGAACGGACCGTAATCGTTGCTGACGGCGCGGAGAACAACTAGCCGTGCAAACGCTCGC
>JANSXG010000156.1 GCA_024743075.1 bacterium
CGAAGGTTCAGGAACTCTGGCTCGCGGCGCTGCTGCTCGGCGCTCTCGTGATCATCGTGAAGCCTCCGGTCTTCTTCGTGCTTATCACGCGCTGCGGTTACTCGAAGCGGAGCGCTTTCGACGCTTCGGTCTCGCTCGGTCAGATCAGTGAGTTCTCGCTCATCCTCGGCGCGGTCGCGATGAGCGTTGGTCTGTTCGGTGAGAGCGACGATGTCGTGTCGCTGCTCAGTCTTGTCGGGCTGTCCACGATCGTCGTATCCGTCGTGGTCATGGGTATGCGCGAACCGATATACCGAGCGCTGGACGGCGCCGGCCTGCTCGATCGATTCGACGCTTCCGGTCGTAAGGGGTCGGACGGGGGGCACCACGAGCGGCCGAGGGACCACATCGTCATCGTCGGCATGAACTCGATGGGACGGTCGATCGCGCGTTCACTCGCCGAACGGGGCGAGCGGGTAGTGGCCATCGACACCGATCCGCACAAACTCGCGGGCCTGCCTGTCGAGAAGCGCCTCGGAGATATCTCGTACATGGACACGCTGGCCGACGCCGGGCTCGAACACGCCAAGCTGGCGATCAGCGCGCTCAAGATCGATGAGGCGAACAGACTGTTCGTGCACCGCTGCCAGTCGCTGGGTGTTCCGGTCGTCGTGCACGGGTTCGATCGATCCGTGCTCGACGGGCTCGAACGGCTCGGACCGGCGTACCTGATCAACTCCAAGGCCGCGTCAGACGAGCGTCTCGAAGAACTGATCTTCTCGGAGGATGGTCGGGCCGATGCTTGAGGTGATGCTCATTCTGCTCGCCGCGTCCGTGGCCATGGGGCTGTCGGTGCGTTTTCGCGTGCCGAGCATCCCGCTCATGATCGGGACGGGAATCGTGCTCGGCTCGCTGGGTTGGATGGGTTCGGTCGAAGACATGCAGAACACGCTGCTGCTCGGCATCGCGTTCCTCCTGTTCGTCGTCGGCTCCTCGCTGGATCTGCACGCCGTGGGCAACCAGAAGCGTGCGGCCATCGGGTTCGGCCTGGTGCAGATCGCGTTGCTCGGCGGCATCAGCGTCGGCGTCTCGATGCTTCTCGGTTTCGACATCCGCGCATCGCTCTACATCGGTCTCGCGATCGCCTCCAGCTCCACCCTGGTCGTCGTCACGCTCCTGCGCCGGCGAGAGCAGTTCTTCGAGTCCTTCGGGCGGCTGGCCATCGGCGTCGTGCTGTTTCAGGACGTGCTGGTGATCCTTATGCTCCCGGTGCTGATCGGTCCGACGGTTAAGGACTCGATCGCCGGCGTGGCATCGACGACCGCCATGCTCGGTCTCGCGTGGGTCTGCGCGCGGTGGTTGGTGCCGGCGATCGTGCTCCGACTCGAACGCGACGAGGAAGCGCTGCTGCTGGTCATGCTCGGGGTGCTCTTCTGCTTTCTGGGGCTGGCGTACTGGCTCGGCGTGCCGCTGGAGACCGGTGCGTTTCTGGCCGGTCTGGCGATGTCCCGATTCCCGGTCAGCGGGCTGGTCGGCGGCCAACTCGGTTCGCTTTCGGATTTCTTCCTCGCGGTGTTCTTCGTCACGCTCGGGGTGCTCTTCGGCACGATCGCGCCGGACCTCAAGACGTTCGAGGTGCTGTTCAACGGCGTGCTGCTCGCATCGATCCTGCTGCTCGCGCCGCTGCTGCTCGTGCCACTGGCCCGGCGCTTCGGTCTGACCACCAGATCGTCGATCGAGGTCACCAACCTGCTCGCGCAGTCGGGCGAGCTCAGTCTCGTGGTCGTGCTGCTCGGCCTCGAGCAGGGACACGTCGACGAGAGCGTGCTCGGAATGATCGTGCTGCTCACCGTCATCACCATGATGCTTTCGCCGCTGCTGTCCTCCGAACGCGTGACGTGGCGAATCATGCACCTTCTCCCGGGTGCGCGCCGTCGCGACGTTAGCGTCGAGCATCGCGGTCATCTCGTCTTCATCGGCTGCGGCACCGCCACCCGCGGTCTCATCCGACGCGCGGTCGAGGCGGGCGAGAAGGTCGTCGCCGTCGACGACGATTCGGCGGTCGTGGAGGAGCTTTCGGGGTGCGGCGTCGAAGCCGTCCGGGGCGACGGTGCCGACCCGTGGCTGTTGCGGCGACTCGGAGTCCGCGACGCGAAGCTCGTCGTTTCAACGATGCGTCGGGAACGAGACCACGAACGCCTGCTCCGGCTGGCCGCCGACAACACGCTCGTTGTCGTGCGGACGTTCGAGCGCGACGCCGCCGAGCGGCTGAGGTCGTTGGGAGCCAGGGTCATCTCCGAGTCGGACGAAGGAGCCGCGGCGTTCATCGCGTGGTTCGAGGACCACTTCGCTGATCAGCGTGCCGGCGCTTCCGATCCGGGCGATTGAGCGATCCGCTCCGTGCCATCGGTCGCCTCGAGCGGGTCCGACTCCCGCAGGCGCTCCGCCCGTCTCCCGACCGCACGCACCATGGCGCCGAAGATGAACAGATGGGCCGGGTACATCGCGTACCAGTAGAGGAACCCGGGCACGCCCTTGGGTTCGAATAACGCGGTCTGCGTGAGCAGCGTCTTTCCGTTCGGGTCGGACTTGTCCGGTTGGGTTTCCCACTGCAGCCAGGCCCGCCCGGGCAGGCGCATCTCCGCACGCAGGCGAAGAGACTCCGGCGGCTGGACCTTCTCGACCCGCCAGAAGTCCAGCGCTTCGCCCTCGTCGAGATCGAAGGGGTGACGACGCCCGCGTCGCAGCCCAGGACCGCCGATGAGCGAATCGAGCACGCCCCGGATCCGCCAGAGCCAGTCGAACGCCAGCCAGCCGACCTCGCCGCCGATCGAAGCGAACGCTCGATACACCTCGGCCTGCGAAGCGTCCACGGTGAAACGCCGAACCTCGCGGAACAGGCCTTCTTCGTCGGCGAGGTCGAGCGGGTCGTGGGCAACCATCGCGCCGGTCCAACGCGTCTCGACCATGTTCTTTTCCGTGCGCTGCAGGGCGCGTCGCACGGCGACTTCCGTGCTGAGTGGTTTCACTTCGGGGAACAGGTCACGGGCCTTGGCGGTGTCGGCGGTCAGCGGGCGGACGACTCCCTCGATCAGCGGCACCGCAAGGCGGTTCGGGATCGGTGTGACAAACCCCACCCAGCGTGCGGCCAGTCGCGGAGCCAGGAATGGTGTTGGCAGGATGACTCGCTTGGTCAGCCCGCGCACCCGCGCGTAGGTCTGCATCAGTTCGCGGAACGTCAGCCGGTCGGCCCCGATCGGCACGATGCCCGACGGCCCGACATCCAGCGACGCTTCGAGGTACTCGAGCACATCGCGCACCGAGACCGGCTGCACCGTGTTCTTCACCCATCGCGGCGTGAGCATGACCGGCAGTCGCTCGGTCAGGTAGCGGACCATCTCGAAGCTCGCCGAACCGGATCCGATGATCGGCCCGGCACGGAACTCGGTCACGCGATCCGGCAGAAGTTCCGAGAGCACCCGGCCGGTCTCTGCGCGACTGCGCAGGTGGGGGGATGCCTGCTTGCCCTCTTCCTCTTCCGGCTGGATGCCGCCGAGGTAGATCACATGCCCGATGCCGGCCTCATTGGCCTTTGTGGCGAAGTTCCGCGCCGCGGTTTTGTCGCGCTCCTCGAAGTCACCGCCGCCGAGCATCGAGTGGACTAGGTAGTACGCGGCGTCGTAGCCCTGCAGGTCGCCGGCGCTGAATGAGGACTCGTCGAGGAAATCCGCCTGCACGATGCGGACACGCGTCCGATCGATCGTCGAGCCGAGCCGATCAGAGTCCCGCACGAACACGCCGACCTCGTGGCCCGCTTCGAGCAGGCCCGGGACGAGCCGTCCGCCGATGTAGCCGGTTGCTCCGGTGACGAGGATCCGCATGGCAGAGTCTATGCGTCGATCCGGGCGTGGTCGTAAACCCAATCTTCACACGATCCGGACCGAATCCTCGCCGCCTGCTACCCTATCCGCCCGATGTCCACCACGATCCGACTCGAAAAGCTGTCCAAGCACTACAAGGCCCAGGTCCCCGGGGGCGGCGTCACCAAGGCCGTCGACGAGATCTCTCTCGAGATCCCCACCGGGCACCTGTTCTTCCTGCTCGGCCCCTCCGGCTGCGGCAAGACCACGCTCCTGCGCATGATCGCCGGCTTCATCGAGCCGACCGGTGGCAAGATCTTCTTCAACGATCGCGATGTCACCGGCCTCGCCCCCAACAAGCGCAACACCGGCATGGTCTTCCAGTCCTACGCCCTGTGGCCCCACATGAGCGTGGCCCAGAACGTCGGCTTCGGCCTGGGCGTGCGCAAGGTCAGCAAGCAGGAAAAGGACGAGCGGGTCGCCGAGGCCCTCAAGATCGTTCGGATGGACCCCTACGCCGAGCGAAAGCCCAACCAACTTTCCGGCGGCCAGCAGCAGCGCGTGGCGCTCGCCCGGGCCCTGGTGGTTCGCCCCGACGTCCTCCTGCTGGATGAGCCGCTCTCGAACCTCGACGCCAAGCTCCGCCTCGAGATGCGCAGCGAGATCCGGCGCATCTGCTCCGAGACCGGCATCACCACGGTCTACGTGACGCACGACCAGAAGGAAGCGCTGTCGATGGCCGACGGCGTCGCGGTGCTCGATATGGGCGTCATCGCGCAGGTCGGCCCGCCCCGGTCGCTCTACCAGCGCCCGTCCTCGCGCTTCGTCGCCGACTTCCTCGGCGAGACCAACTTCCTGCACGCCGAGGTCACAGACTCCACGCGGACCGATGACGGGCGGGCTCTGTTGAAGCTGCACACCGATGCGGGTGATATCTCATCGACCGCGTTCGACGCCGCGAACCTGCCCGCCAAGGGCAATGTGACCTGCTCGGTCCGCCCGGAGGCGATGCGGATCGTCGAGCCGAAGACCCCAGGCGCGATCGAGGGCAAGATCGTCGAGACGATCTACCTCGGTGAGATGGCCCAGTACATCGTCGAACTGCCCGGCAGCACGCGGGTCAAAGTCTTCGAGCTGCACCCGAGTCACGTCGACGACACCGGCAAGACCCGCGAGCCGGCCATCGGCCTGCAGATCGATCCGAAGGATGTCGTGGTGCTGGCCGACTGAGGGTCAGGACCGCCTCACCAGACGTACTCGTACTCGTCTTCCGACTCGGCTTCGTCGCCGCCGCCTCGGATCTGGGGCAGGTCGATGCCGTATTCCTTCCAGTTCACCCGGCTGAGCGTTTCCAGCGTCGCGATGGTCGGGAGCAGCGCGACCGCACCGATGGTCAGCACGCTACGCAGCAGCGGCTTGCGTGAGCTCACCCACGGCGCGAGCCAGACCAGTGCACCGATCGGCGCGAGCAGGTACGCCGCGCCCTGCCAGGCGTTGATGCCGCCCTGCCAGACCACGGCGTCGGCCCACAGCAGTCCCAGCGCGAGCGAGACCACGGCGACACCGCCTCGGGCGATCGAGACTGGCTTGCGCAGCCACGCCAAGGCGATGACCGGAACCAGCGAGATCGCAAGGGCCACCGCGCCGTTGCCGACCGAGCCGTACGCGGCGTCGAAGATGAGCAGGGGGGCACTCGCGAGGCAGAGCCCGGCAATGATGATCACCGGCGTCGCTCCGCGCAGCCGAGAAGCGATGGACTCCAGCATGCTCCAGAAGACCGTGATCGCGAGCGCGAGACCGGCGATCCGCAGCGCGCCCTCGCCGATGTCCCATTGCTCGTTCACGAAGCGACGCCACCCAACGCCAGTGACCGCTGCGCCGCTGATCAGCAGCCGAAGCACAAGCAGCGCGGCAAGGGGGATCCGCACGACTGCCACGAGGAGCGCAAACAGTGTGATCCCGACGGTCGCAACGAATCGCCAGTCGTACGACGCGACCGGCGGGATCGACAGCTTCGGTGCGACACCGAAATGCGCGACGCCCGCCGCGATTCCCAGACCCAGCGCCCCGCCCCACCAGCCGCGAGGCAGGCGGTGCTTCGGGTCGCGGGTGGTCTCATCGGCGTCGTACAGCTCGTAGCGCATTGTGGCCCACGGGCGCCACGACGCCAGCGTGAACGCCAGCACGAGGAGCACGGGGATCGTGAAGCCGAAGACGATGATGTCGCGGTCGATGGGCATGCAAAGCCCGCCGCACGCTTTCGCGCACCGGCGGGTTGGAGGAGGAGAACAGAGAGTCTGGTGTGATCCAGGGCGGCGGACCGGCGCCGGCGGAGGAGGAGTCCGCCGGCACCGGGTCTCGCCTGGAGGAGGAGGGCTAGTGTGGCTTAGCCGCGGATGCCTTGCAGCGACACGATCAGCGTGACCTCGTCGCTGAGCGAGCCGTTTTCGATGCCGTAGCTGCCGCCGAAGTCCGATCGCTTGATCGTGAACTCCGTGTGCATGCCCTGGCGAGCCCCGCGACTGGACTGGGCCTCACCGGTCATTTTGATGGGCACGGTGATGGTCTTGGTCTGGCCGCGATAGGTCAGTTCGCCGGTGACCTTGACGGTCCCGTCCGGGCCGGCTTCGGCGGAATTGCTCTTGAAGGTCATCTGCGGGAACTGGTCGGCGTTGAAGAAGTCCGGGCTCTTGAGGTGCCCGTCGCGCCGCGAGTTGTTGCTGTTGACGCTCGCGGTTTCGACGGAAACGTCAACCATCGTGTTGGCCGGGTTCGCGCTGTCGATGCGGAACTTGCCGTCCATGCTGGCGAAGGTGCCGTAGAAGTACGACACGCCGCCGTGCTTTATCTTGAAGACGACCGAGGAGTGCACCGGGTCCACGGCGTACTCGTCTGCGGCGACCGAGGTTGCACCGACCGGCTGCGCCGAAAGGCCGGGGACCGGGACGGGAGTTCCGGACAGGGACGCGATCGTACCGACGGCGAGCGTGCCGGCGACGAGAAGCGATGCGGTGCGTGCGAACTGGTTCATGGTCGGGTTTCCTCCGAAGTGGTTCTCAGGTGCAGAGGTCTTCGCGTTTCGAAGCCCCGCAGAGTCAGGCAACAGAATGAATCCCGGAAGCCAAAGACTATTCCTTGTTTTCACAGACTTTCAAGGCCGACGCAACCCAACGGGGTGAAAATCGTCGGGAATGATCTGTAGAAGAGTAGGAAAAAGCTGATTCGGCCCGCTCAGGCGGGTTGCTGGCTCGGACCGCCCTTGAGTTCCCGGATCGCTTCCGGTCCGGGGTGCCCGAACCGTTCGCCGTCCTTCCAGGCCTTTGAGTTGGTCCCGTGAGCGGGAAGCCCGCCGTTGGCTTTCAGCATCCGGGCCGTGTGGATGAGGTTCCAGGTCATGATCGTCACGTTCCGGTTGGTGAAGTCGTTGTCCGGGCCCGGCGATCCATCATCGCGATACGACTTGCCCGGCCCCGCCTCGCCGATCCAGCCCGCATCGGCCTGAGGCGGGATCGTGAATCCGACGTGCGGCAGGGCGTAGAGCACATCGCG
>JANSXG010000056.1 GCA_024743075.1 bacterium
GTCGGA
Organism: bacterium; assembly: GCA_024743075.1. Taxonomy (GTDB): domain Bacteria; phylum Planctomycetota; class Phycisphaerae; order Phycisphaerales; family UBA1924; genus JANSXG01. The sequence goes on from JANSXG010000056.1 coordinate 7, forward strand.
GACGGTGTTCAGGCCCTTGAGCGGCCCGACCTTGATGGACGGGATCTCGCGGATGTACGGGCCGTAGATGTAGGTGGTGGTCTTGGTGGCGTTGGTGGCGCCGGCATCGTTGGTGAAGGTCGTCAGCTGGGCGACGAAGCTGGCGTAGCTCGGGTAGCTGCCGCCGTGCTCGGCCTGGTAGAGGTCGATGGCGGTGCGGAGCACGTTCAGGTCGGCGGTCAGCGAGGAGTCTGCGGCACCGGTTGCGGCGCGGCTCATGCGGGGGACGGCGATGGCGCCGATGATCCCGATGATCACGATGACGATGACGAGTTCGATCAGGCTGAAGCCGCGACGGCGAAGCGAGAGATTCATGGTTGCCTCCAAACGATGCACTTGGTCCGGATGCGTCCACGCATCCACTCACACCATTTGGATCGGAAGAACCCAGCACCTTCTGCAGCGCAAAGAAAAACCCACCCGCTTGGATGGGTGGGTCTGTAACGGCTGGGATGATCCGACTGCGGAGGTCGACTGACCGTTATTCGCTCAGGCGGACATGCACGGTCTGGTCCGCGTAACGGATCGTCGCGACGCGTGCGGAGACGGAAACCAGCGTGATGCCGTCGCGGGTCTGTCCGACGCGGATCGGGATACCGTTGATGACGGCCACGGGGCTGCCGGTCGAACTGGCGATGATGGAGGTGACCTCGAAGTTCGGCAGGTCGACGGCCTTCGGCTGGGCCTCGGGCTGATTCTGCGGCCTCTGCGCGATCTGGACCGGGGACTCTTCGGTCTCCGGCTCGGGCGTGAGCGCGTCCGGGAGGCGGAACGCGTTGCGGTCGACCTCGTTGTCGCTGATTGCCGTTCGCAGCGACTCGAGCATCGACGCGACTTCGACTTTTGGAGCCGCGGGCGCTGGGTTGGCGCCCGGTGTGGTCGGGTTCGCGGCCTGCTGGGCGGTCGACTCGTTGGCGGATGCGTCGCTCCCGCCGGAGAAGACGAGGCCGCGGTCGATCGCCAGCCCGGCGAGCGCCAGGCCGAGCACGGCGAGCTTCTTCTTAGCGGAAGGGTTCAGTTCCATACTAGGAACGGTCCGATCCGTTTCCGGTTGAAGCAAGCAGGTGCTGGCGATTGTTTGCCGGATCAATCCTCAGATTCGATACACCAGGCAAGCTGGAACTCGAACACTGGCTGCTGCTCGGTGCGCGCGAGGGTGCGCGCGATCGAGAATGAGCGGATACGGACGTCCGGGAACTCCTCGCGGAGCGTGGAGAGCGTCTGGTCGAAGTCGGCGAAGGAGCAGGTGCCGGACATGATGATCGGAACGACGGAGATCGGTTTGCCCGGTTCGACCCGGCCCGCGCGGATCTGGTTGAGCGTGAGGCGCTGGCGCTCGGCGAACCCGGCGAGTTCATCGATGACCTCGTTGCGATCCGACTCCGGGCGCAGCGAGATCTCCGAGCGCTTGAGCTCCGCCTCCGCGTTCTCCTGGGCCAGGCGCATGGACCGGACGCGCTCCTCCGCCGCGTCCAGTTCCGTGCGCATGACCGCGAGTGTTTCCCGGTCGTTGCCGAGTCGTTCCTTCGCTTCGAGCGCGGGCGCGACGCCGGCAAGGTAGCCCGCGCCGAGGACGAGCAGGCCGATGCCGGCCCCGACACCGTGGATCTTGGTGCAGCATGTCTTGAGTTCGCTCACGGTTGGTCTCCCTCCCAGCCGCTGCCGATCCGGCAGGTCAACTCGAACGCGAAGAACTCGTTGTCTCGGATCGGCCGGCGCTGGGCCGAGGTGGTTTCGACGCGGACGAACGCGCCGGTTTCCTCGAGGCGGATCACGAACTCGGAGAGCGCTGCGCGGCTCGTGCCGACGCCGGTGAGCGTCAGCGTCGCCCGCTGCGTTGCCTGTTCGCCGCGGACGGGCTCGAGGCTGATCTTCTCCAGGGCGATCTCGGAGCCGATCTCGTTCGACACGACGGGGAGCAGGACGCTCCAGTCCGGGTACGAGCGGACGGCCTTGGAAACGGCCAGCCGCTTGTTGATTCGATCGATCGCGGCCTTGCTCTGTGAAGCGCTGGACTGCGCCGCGTTTGTCCTGAGGACGAGCGCGGAGCGGGTCGATTCGAAGTCAGATTCGATGTTCGAGACGGCGGTCACCGCGAGGCAGGCGACGGTCACGACCGTGACCCACCCGGTGAGTCCGGCGCTCCAGCGCATGATGCAGGAGGTGCGGCGCTGCTGGATGCGGCGTTGCGTCGAGATCAGGTTCACGCTGCTCACGCTGCGGTCTCCTTCCAGAGCGCGAGACCCAGGGCCGAGATGCCCTCTCCGGGCTTCGCGCATTCGGCGAACGGGCATCCGGATCGGGTCAGATCGCGCAGGTTCGGAACGGCGAACGCGCACTCCAGGGACTCGCCGAGGTGTTCGCTCAGACCGGGGATGCCGGCGGCGGGGCCGATGAAGAAGACCCGACCGATGCTGACATCCGCGAAGCGGCCGGAGGCGTACGACGCCGAGTGGGCGATCTCCTCGACGAACAACTCCAAGGCCTCGCGCACCGCGTCGGCCAGCGACTCCGGAGCGTCGGGGCTTGGGATCAGCCCGTACTCCTGGATCAGGGCGCTCGTGGTCGAACTCGGAAGCCTGAGTTGCTTTGAGACCTCGGCGCGCAGGCGCCGCATCGTCATCTCGGCCAGATCGCGCTGGAGCAGCAGGACGCCGTTGTGCACGACCGCGATCGAAGCGCGAGACTCTTCAAGTTCGAGGATCGCGTGCGAGCCCTCCGCGGCGCCGGGCAGCGCGCGGAGGGTCGCGAGAACGGACATATCCAGAGCGAGCACATCAAGGTCGGCTTGCTCGAATACCTCGCAGAGTGCGTCGCTCTGCTCGTGGACGCACGTGACGGCCATCGTCAGCGGGGCCGCCTTTGCCCGGTTGCTGGCGGGGAGTTCCCAAAGGCCCTTGGCGAAGCTGCCGGGTGCGAGTTTGTGGATCCGGGCGAGCTCGGCATCTGCCAACTGATCGATCGGGGCACCGGACGACGCGGGCGGCAACTCCAGCGTGGTCGAACGGATCATCCGCCTTGGGGTGCCCAGAACAACCTGGGTCCCTCGGAACCCCTGGCGATCGAGCACACTGCGGATGCGGAGCGCTTCGGAAGCGCTGATCGGAGCGTCGGGCTCACGCCGGCCGAACGAAGCGAATGCCCGGATTCGACCGATCTGGTCGAGCTGCACGGCGGTGACGCGCTGTGCGCCGACGCGCAGACCGATCGGGCTCCATGTTGGGCGAAGGGACCAGTTCATGCTGCGGGCCCTCCCTGTGTGGTCGAGCTCAGATCGAAGAGCGGCAGGAACATGCTGATCGCGACGAAGCCGACGAGCAGGCCGAGCACGATGAGGATGATCGGCTCGATGATGCTCGTGAGCGATCGCATAACGACCTCGTTGTCCTCGTCGAGGAAGTCGGAGACGCCGATCAGGACCTGACCGACCTTACCGGACTGTTCGCCGTTTCGGACGGCTTCGCTCACCGAGATGGGGACAAGGTCTGAGTTGCAGAGCACGGTGCTGATGGAGTCGCCCTTGGTGACGGCGTTCTCCGCGCGCTCGATGAGGGTCCTGTAGGAACGGCTCGCCGTGCTCTTCTTGGTCAGGTCGAGGGCATCCAGCAGCGGCACCTGGCTTTGCACCAGTACGCCGAGCAAACGGGTGGTTTGGGCGATGAGGAAGCCGCGAACCAGCTTACCGAGGAGCGGCGCGTTGACGAGGGCGCGGTCGATCTGGTCGCGTCCGGTCCTTGAGTGGACAAAGATCACGCCGCCGACGATCGATCCGGCTACACCGACGATCAGAACAATCCAGTTTCCACGGGCGAAGTCGCTCAGCGCCATGAGCATCTTGGTGCTCGTCGGCAGCGGGGTGTCCAGGCTTTCGAAGAGCTCCGCGAAGCGGGGGAGCACGAAGCCGATCATCAGGGAAAGGACGCCGATTGAGACGCTGATGAGCAGCAGCGGGTACACCATGGCGCCCATGATCGCGCTGCGCATCTTCTGGCGTTGGCGGGTGAGCCTGGAAAGACGCTCGAGCATGACCTCAAGCTTGCCGCCGGTCTCGCCGGCGTGAACAAGGCTCACTGCGATTGTGTCGAAGGTGTCGGGGTGATCAGCGAGCGCTTCAGAGAGCGGCGCACCCTCTTCGACCTGTTCGCGAACATCTGTCAGCACCGATTTCCAGTGCTCGTCCTTGACCTGTCGCTCAACAGCGCCGAGCGCTTCGACCAGGGGCGTACCGGTTGAGACCAGGATCGAGAGCTGGCGGGAGAACATCGCGAGGTTCGCGGTCTTGTTCGAGCCGAGCCGGAGCCTGACTCCACCGCTGGACCGCTTGCGACCTTCAGAAGACTGAAGAGCTGCCGCCTCCTGGATCGCGGTGACGAACAGGCCCTGATGACGCAGCAGTTCTGTGGCCTCGGCCACGGAGTTCGCCTCGATCGAGCCGTCCGTCTTGCTCCCGCTGGACTTGAATGCTTCGTAGGCGAATCTCATGCGGCCTTGGCCTCCGCTTCGGGATCCACGTCGTCATCGAGGAGCGGGGCGGGCTCTAGCGACGGAGCTACCGGTTGTTCGGCATCGACTTCGTCCACGCTGGTGACTCGGAGGATCTCCTCGAGGCTTGTCTTCCCGGCGAGCGCGAGCCGGACGCCTTCTTCCCGGAGCGTCAGGCCGCCCGATTCACGGTGCATGGCTCGGATCGTGTGAGTTGGTTCACGGTGGTAGATGGCTCGGCGCAGCTCGCCATCGACTTCCATGACTTCGTAGATGCCAAGCCGTCCTGCGAACCCGGAGTCGTGGCACTGCGAGCAGCCGTTGCCGCGCGACATGACGAACCGCGACTTCGGGTCGAGCCCGGCGTCGATGAGGGCTTCCTCGCTCGGTGTGTACTTGGCGATGCAGCTCTGGCACAGGGTCCGAGCGAGGCGCTGGGCCGCTACGCCGTTGAGCGCGCTCGAGATCAGGTAGGCCTCGATGCCCATATCCTGCAATCGCGCGACGGCACCGGGCGCATCGTTGGTGTGCAGAGTCGCGAGCACGAGGTGTCCGGTGAGCGATGCCTGGACAGCAACTCTCGCGGTATCCTCGTCGCGGATCTCGCCGACCATGATGACATCGGGGTCCTGGCGGAGGATGCTCCGCAGAGCGCGGGCGAAGGTCAGCCCGAGCTGCTCCTGAACCTGAATCTGGTTGATCAGGTCGAGCTGATACTCGACCGGGTCTTCGACGGTCACGATGTTGACTTCCGGGCTGCGGAGCAGGTCGAGCGCCGAGTACAGCGTCGTCGTCTTGCCGGAGCCGGTCGGACCTGTCACCAGGACAAGGCCGTAGGGGCGCGTCAGCACGCGCTTGAACTTCACGAGCGTCTCGTCGCGGAAGCCAAGGTCCTCGAGGCGAACGCTGAGGTTCTCCTTGTCGAGGATGCGAACCACGAGCTTCTCGCCGAGGAGCGTCGGCATCGAACTGACGCGCAGGTCGATCTCGCGGCTCTCAGCGACGATTTTCACGCGCCCTTCCTGCGGCATCCGCTTCTCGGCGATGTCCATTTTTCCGATGACCTTGATGCGCGACACGATGGCTGCGTGCATGCCCTGAGGCGGACGCATGAGGTCGCGGAGCGATCCGTCGATGCGGTATCGGATGCGGGTCCCGCCCTTGCTCGGCTCGATGTGGATATCGCTCGCGCCGTCACGCACGGCGCTCAACAGGGCAACATTGACCAGGTTCACGATCGGGCTGCCCGCGACCATCGTGTCCAGATCGGTGCTCGGCCCGTCGTCCTGAGTTTCGCGTTCGATGACCTCGACATCGGACTCGGCGATCGAGGCGAGGAACTCGTCGACGTCGATGTTCTCGCCGGCGTACTTCCGCACGAACTCGAGGATGTTCGGTTCCAGCGCGAGCACCGGCCGGATCTTGAGCTGCGTGATCTGTTTCAGGCGGTCGATCGTGGGCAGGCTGTTGGGTTCGGCCATCGCCACCGTCAGCGTCTCGTGCACGCGGAACATCGGGATGACCTTGAGCCGCTCGCACTCTTCCTGGCCTATCAGCGTGAGAAGGGCCGGGTCGATGAGGCCGTGGCGCAGGTTGCAACCGGGCACGCCGTGTGACTTGGCGAGCGCCTGCACGAGCGATGCGTTCGTGACCACGCCGCGATCGACAAGCAACTTCCCGAGCATCTCGCCGGAAGCTCGCTGGTCGGCAAGCGCCTTGTCCAGTTCGTCTTGGGTGAGCATCCCCTCACCGAGGAGAACTTCACCGACGCGCAGTCGTTTGGGCTGCCTCATAGGAAGCTCCTCACCGCGCTGCCGACATCCTCAAAGTGCTCGAACAACCGATCGAGGTCGGTCAGGACAAAGACCTCTCGGACGGTCTCCGTGGCCGAGCAGATACGCAGGGGCTGGCCCGCTTTGCTCATCTCCTCGCTGAGATCGTGGAGGGCTTCGAGGGCCTTGCTGTCAACGTAGGGGACCGCGCAGGCATCGATCACGAGTCGGCCGAAGCTCGAGCGCATCGTCGACTGGGTGCGGCTGCGGAACAGATCGGCGTCGTCGCCAACGAGCGGGCCCTCGGGCTTGAGAACGGTTACGGCGCCGTGTTGGTACTGCTGGATCTGCATGGTTTCCCCCGTTTAGGCCGCCGCGCGCATGGCCGCGGGCAAAGTGAGGGTGAAGGTGCTGCCCTTGCCGACCTGCGAGTCGAGAGTGATGTCGCCGCCGTGCAACCGGACGATCTCTCTCGCGAGCGCAAGGCCCAGCCCGCTGCCCTTGATCGAATCGATCCGCTTGTCGCTCGCCCGGTAAAACTTCTCGAAGACGCGTTCGTGCTCGGACGGATCGATGCCGATGCCCGAGTCGATGAAGTCGATCCGGAGCATTCCGCCGTCTTCCTCGGCCTTCACGGTCACCTGCCCCTTCTCGGGCGTGTACTTGATGGCGTTGCCGAGCAGGTTGTGCATCGCGATCGCGACTTTGTCTCGGTCGCCGCTGAAGACCGGCAGCTTCGGCGGCAGGTCGAATACCAGCTTGATCTGTTTGTCCTCGGCCGAGGCCTCGTAGTCGTTCTTCAGGTCTTCGAGGAGCTTCTCGGTGCGGACATCGGTGTGGTTGAGTCGGATCGAACCCGCCTCGATTTCCGACACGCTGAGCATGTCGCCGACGATACGCTCGAGGCGTTGCGACTCCTGATTGATGATGTTCAGCGCCTTGTTTCGCAGGGCGACATCGTCATCGGTAGCCTCGATCGCCTCTTCGATGTACAGGCGGATGTTTGTCAGAGGCGTCCGCAACTCGTGCGTGGCCTGGGCGACGAACGAGTGCATGGCGTCGTCCGCGACCCGCTTCTGGGTGATGTCCTCGATGGTCACCAGTGCGCATCCGGATGTCGAGTTCGCGAGCGAACCGACGCGGATACGCAAGAACGTCGTCGCCTCGTCACGGGTACGCTCGACCTCGTACGTCGATCGCCCGAGGCCCTTTCCGGACGCGGTGTTGACAACCGCTTCGTGAAGCGCTTCGTCGTCCAGGAGATCGTGGATGTTCGTGCCCGGAAGGTCTTCGCGAAGCGACCCGAGCAGGACCGCCGCGGCTCCGTTCGCGTAACGCACAACGCCCTCGTCGCCGACGAGCAGCAGGCCCGTCCAGAGCGTGTCGCAGGCGCTCGCGAGTTCTGCGAGGTTGCCGGCTCCCTCGCTCTCAATCGCTGCGCCGACCATCTGCTCCTGGTCGGCGTGCGCGGTGTATTCGTGTTCGGCGACCAGTGAGTTCCACTGCTGGGCTTCGGGGCCCCATTGCGAACAGACGCGGAGCGCTTCGGGCGATCGCTCGCCTTCCGCGTAGGAACGCAGGGCCGAGCCAACCGCGCCAAGAGCTTTCAAGCGCAGGCGGAAGTCTCGGTAGACGACGGCCAGTACGCCGACGCCGGCCAGCACGATGCCAAAGACACCGATGTAGGGCCCGATCGGCGGGCCGCCGGCGCGTTCGCCGGTTTCCATGCGAAGGATCGCCTCGCCGCGATCCGCGACCTGCAGCGCCACGGCGTCCGGCACGCCGAATCGATCGAGCGCGATCGAGGCCACCTGGGAGCTCGGCAGGGCGCCGAAGTCTTCGGGGAGAGAATCGGCGAGCGTCCGACCGGGACTGGTGTCCGCGATCACTTGGCCGTTGCCCAGTTCGAGCGTGATGCGCCCCAGCCCGTGCGACTGCTGCAACTCCGAAAGCGTTGTCCGGAGTCGTTTCAGGTCACCGGTCTGAAGCTGTTGCGTTGCGGTTTCGGCGAGCAGTGTGCCGAGCAGCCGCGTTTCCTGGCTCCTTGAACGCTGTTGGGCATGAGCCGCCTGCGAGTACGCCACGCCGATTGCGGCGGCGCTGCAGAGCACCACGACACCGCACAGCGCCAGGCCGGCGACTGCGAACGTGCGCTCACCGCTCGGGAGAACCCGAAGCAGGCGACGAAGGACTCTTTGCGTCTCTGGTCTCATATGCGCTCTTGGGTCTGAAGATCGGACCGAACGCAATCGGCATCGGCTGATCGCTGGGCCGAATCAAGCCAAACAGGCCGAAGTTCGGGCGGGTCCCGATCCGCTGCTCGCCGAAATCAGCCGATAACCCGAAGTGAGGCAACTCCCGGCAAAATCACGTGTTTAATGCGACTTCCGCGGTACTGTTCTGGCAGGTGCCCGCAAGATCCCGAGCTCATCGACCCAGAGGAGAGTCCTGATGCCCAGTGCGCTGCGTTCCGCCCTTGTTTCCGCTCTTTGCGCCGCCGGACTGATCGCGGCGTCGGTGGGGCTCGTCCCGATCGTCCACGCGGCTGATGCGTCGAAGGCTGAGGCGGTGAAGTCGATCGATGAGGAACTGACGCTCGAACGCATCTTCCCCGAGGATTCGCCGTTTGGGCCCGGGGCGAGTTCGATGGCATTCTCCCACGACGGCCGCTACGCCGCCTACCTCTATCGCCCTCGCATCGAGCGCCGTCATGGCAATGACCTGTGGCTCTACGACGCAGAGACCGGCGCGATTGAGCGTGTCACCTCGGTCAGCGTGCTTGCGCCGTTCCAGGCGGACACGCGAGAAGTCGCCAAGGACCGCCGCGAGCGGGCAAAGAAGGCCGGGAAGGGCGAAAAGTCGTCCGATAACACCGGCGGCGTGAACGAATCGGCTGATGATCCGCTGCTCGGCAACTGGTCTGGTCGGGTCCGCGGCAGCGCGCTGCCCGACGGCGTTGACGCCACGGTCACAATCTCTAAGTCCGATAACAGTTACAGCGCACGAGTGACCAGCGCACTGTTCGACCTGTCCTCGACCAGCGTGGAATTCGACAACGAGCAGGGCACGTTGCGCATGGAACTCGCCACCGACGAGGACGCGGCCCGTGAGCTCACAGGTTCCTTCGACGGGACCCTCGGCGATGGCGGCCTCTCGGGCGCCCTGACCCTCGATCCGCTCGGCTGGGAGCTCGAACTCACCGCCACACGCGATGCCTCCGAAGCAAACGACGATTCCGGATCCGGGTCCGAAGCAGGCGGCGACACCGACCTCGCTGACCTTGTGCTCGAAGACGACCACGAACATAGAGGTCCGCGCTACTCAGGTGTCAGCAGCTTCGAGTGGTCCCCTATGAAAAACGAGATGATCTTCAACTCTCGCGGCGACCTGTACCGCTTCGACATCGACTCGCGCGAGATCGAGCGCCTCACCATGACCCGAGGCTCGCTCCGCGATGTCCAGTACCTGCCCGACGGCTCCGGCTACACTTACCTCAACGACGGCGCGCTTATCCGCGTCAAGTTCGGCTCGCACACCATGGTCCAGCTCGACCCCGACCTGCCTCGCGGGCAGTCGATGTCCGGCTATCGCATCAGCCCGGATGGCAAGCGTCTCGTATTCCTGGCCACCAGCGGCAGCGGGTACTACGCCGGCGCGCGGACCGTGAACATCATCAGCTACCGCAACCGCTTCGCCGAAGTACGTCAGGTCACGCGGCATGTCTCCGACGACCAACGACCGGACCTCGAGACCTTCGTGTACCTCCACGAACTCGACCCCGATCTCACCGAGAAGACCGAGCCCAAGATGGTCTACTCGCGAAAGCAGTCCGGCCCGCGCGACATCATGATCGTTCCCGACTGGGCACCGGACTCCTCGCGCGTCGCGTTCAGCGTGTTCGATCAGGAAACCAGCCAGGTCAAGATTATGGAAGCCCGCTTCGTTGAGAAGCAGGATGATGAAGCGCCCGAAGAATCGGCCTCTGAAGACGACGCTGAGGAGTCAATCGACAGCGAAGAAGGCGGCGACGACGAGAGCCCGGACGCCGGAGACGGCGAGTCCGACGCGTCCGAGGAAGACCGGCCGGAGTTCGAGATCGAAGAAGCGCGCGTCGTCTATGAGTTCTTCCACAACGGCGGCCCGAACACGCCGCGCATGGTCGTCCCGACCTACCTGCCCGACAGCCGGCGCATGGTCTTCCTGACAGAGCTCTCCGGCTTCCGCCATCTCCATACCCTCGACCCGGTCTACGAGCAGCTCGAACAGCTGACTTCCGGACGGTTCGAGGTCTACCCGGTCGACGTCACCCGCGACCACACCTCGATGCTCGCGCTCGCCACCAAGGGCGACCCGACCCAGCAGCAGGTCTTCCGCGTGGACCTGACGACCGGCGAGATGACCCGCGTTTCGCCCGAGGACGGGTACTACTCCAGCCCGGCGATGAGCCCCGATGGCGAGAACTACCTCGCGAGCTTCGTCGATTTCGGCACCCTTCGCGAACTCGTCGCCTACGAACACGATTCCGAAGAACACGTGACCATCACCGACTCGCACACCGACGAGGCCCGCGCCATCACCGAACCCTCGCCCGAGTACTTCACCTACGAGAACCGCCACGGCCAGACCATTCACGGCCACATGTTCCTGCCCCCCGGCTACGACGAGGCCCAGCAGCGCCCGCTGCTCGTCTATGTCTACGGCGGTCCGCTCGGCACCCGCAAGATGACCTCGCGCGGCAGCTTCGCGGCTCCCAGCTACTACTTCGCCTACTACATGGCCAAAAAGCACGGCTACATCACCGCGACCATCGACCCGCGCGGTGCCTCCGGTTTCGGCGCGGTCTTCGAGAAAGCCAACTTCGAACAGGTCGGCGTGCCGCAGACCGAGGACCTCGTGGACGGTGCTGAGTGGTTCGTCGAGAACTACAACGTCGATCCGAAGCGTCGCGCCATGCACGGCTGGTCCTTCGGCGGCTTCCAGACGCAGATGGTCATGTACACCGAGCCGGACGTGTTCTCCGCAGGCATGGCCGGCGCCGGACCGACCGAGTGGGAGAACTACAACTCGTGGTACTCCACCGGCACGATCGGTGACTCGCGCATCGGCAACCCCGACCTGAAGGCCTACTCGCTGCTCCCGCTCGCGAAGAACCTCACCGGCCAGCTCCTGCTCGTGCACGGCGTCGAAGACGCGAACGTCCTCTACCAGGACACCATCCGTGTCTACCGCGAGCTGCTCAAGGCCGGCAAGGAAGCCCAGGTCGAACTCTTCATCGACCCCACCGGCGGCCACGGCCTCGGCGGCGACGTGAAGACCATCAACCGCTACCGCAAGTACGAGAGCTTCCTGCTCCGCACCATCGGACACTTCGAGAACCCCGAAACCGAAGCCGAGGCTGAGACCGAGGTGGAAGAAGTGATCGAGGAAGAGATGGCCGAGGAAGAGGTCGTCGATGAGGACATGGTTGAAGAGCTGATCCCGTGATGTTCGCCGCCCTCGCGTACGAGGACGCAGTTGGTGTGGCTGCGGCTCTCGTGCGGGTACTCTGTTGAGTATGTCTGACGGTGAGAATTTCGAAAGCTCTCAAGGCCCTCCCAGCGGCGACAACGGATTCGTTTGGATGCCCGCCCAGGGCGATATGCCAGAGGGGTACTACGCCCGTGTTGGCGGCAGGGTCGGTAAGATCAAGGTCTCCCTTCGGATTTGTGGGGCTGACCTTGATCTTGATGAGATCAGCGAGGTGCTTGGAAGCGCTCCGAGCAGATCGCATCGCGTTGGAGATCCGAAGGGAAAGCACGTGCAAGGCAGCTACAGTAGCTCTGGCTGGTTCTTGCACTCAAGGCTCGATGGCTCAAGCGATCTGGAAGCGCACATCCGGGACATTCTTGGCCGCCTGAGTGACAACGTGGCAGACTGGCAGAAAGTGAGCAAGCACAGCCCTGACCTGTTCTGTGGGCTGTTCTTGTCCGGCTTGAACCAAGGCGTCGGCCTAACGCCGGAAACACTGGCGATGATCGCCTGCCGCGGGATCGAGCTGAGTCTGGACATCTACTCTGACACGTCGGGCGACTAGGGGCGGTTGAGCGGATTTCATGTCAGACGGACGCCAGATCCTTGTCGACGCCATCGTCTGGTTCTTCGAGAGCATTCTGTGCGCGGCGATCTTCTCAGCCTTCGTGGGGTGCTTCTTCGGTGACCTCATCGAAGACAGCGGCTGGCGACTGATGCTGATCTTTGTCTTGGTCTGGCTCCTCGGAGCCGTCTGCGCGGGGATCGACCTCCGCCATCGCCGGAGGAAACGGCGCGAGCAGCCGCTCAGATCCCCCTGACCGACCCCGGATCGATCATCAGCATCATCAGGTCTCCGCGTCGCGTGAGTTCCCCGGAGATCTCCGCCGGTTCGCCGATCCGGTCGAGCGCATCCGGAGCGAGCCCCGCGCCGTCGGTGCCGACAAGCAGGTAGTACGAGGCGTTGCCGCTCGCGTCACGCGTGACCAGCATGGGCGGGATCCCGCCGCGGATACACAGGATCGCGCACGCACGGTGGCCTTGTCCCTCTCCGGGCTTCATCGCGCCGAGGAAGCACTTGCTGTCCATGATCTCGCCACGCAGGGTGACGGCGCCGAGTTGAGCGGACACCAACGTCTGTGTTTCGGGCGCATCGCTCAGCGCCGATATCGCTCGGTCCTCCGGCACCAGTTCGAAGATGCGGCGTCCGTCCCGTTCGAGCTCGAACCCGGTGACCTCCACCCGCCGACCGTCGAACGCCCGCGCACGCTCCGGTCCGAACTTGCCCATCTCCACGAGCAGCACGATCTCAGTCTCGCCGGCGCCATCGATCTCCAGCAGCGGGTACGGGTCCGCCCGGAGCACGCCCTCCCATGTCTGCTCGTTGCTGATGTTCCACACCCCGGTGCCCGGGTCTTGCATTCGCCACGCCACGAGCCCCGTCGTGATCGCGCCGAGCCAGAGCAGGACGGGAATCAACACGCGCAGGAACCGCTTGTCCCGCGCTGGTGTCGGCAGGTACCCGACGTAGATCCCGCTGTCGCGATCCTGCTCAGCCATCGCCCTTGCCCTCCAGCCGCGCCGGCTCGACCGGCGTCCCGGGCGCGTTCGCGCTCGGATTCACGTATACCCGTTCACCGGCGATCCGAACCTCGTACGTCGGGATCTTCTCCGTGTACGGCGGCGGCGACTGCCCGTCCGCCGCCCGGTATTGGTAGCCGTGCCACGGACAGGTGATGCACCCGTCCACGATCGCGCCCTCGCCAAGAGGCCCGCCCTGGTGTGCGCACACGTTCGACACCGCCGAGAAGGCATCGCCGTCCCGGAACACGGCGATGCGTTCCCCGCTCCCCGGGCATACCACCGTTGCGCGCCCGTCTTCGATCGCGTCCGTGCGACCCGCATCGATCCAGCCCGCGAGTTCGACTCCCAGTTGCGCTTCCGCGTTCCGCGGCCGCGAAACCTCGCGGAGACCGGCGAGCAGGTGCAGCGATCCCAGACCGATCACGCCGGCGCTGAGCAGCACCGGGTACAGCACGCTCCGCTCGCTCTGCATCGCGCCGAACACAACGTGGGCGATCAGCAGCGCGTACGCCACGTACACCAGCATGTGCAGCGACTTCCAGACCCGCGGCGTCAGATTCTTCAGCCAGAAGTCGTGGCTCGTCGCGGCCATCGCGAACAGGATCATGAGCGCGACGAAACCGAACTTCTCGTACGGCAACCCGCTCGGCCACGAAAGCGCCCGGTCCGGCGCAAGCACCGCCATGATCGGATTGCGATTGCCGAACCCGCCGTAAAACAGGAACACGAGCGCGGCGTGCCCGAGCGCCACGAAGAACAGCATCACGCCGAGGTGGCGACGGTTGTACAGCAGCGGCAGAAACCGCCGGTCCAGCCGCGCGAGCGGCCCGATCGCCAGAACGATGTGCAGCAGCAGCAGGGCGGTCACGCCGAACGCCCGCAGCAGCAGGATCGGCCCGCTGAGCGCCCGCTCGCCGGGGTAGACGACAGAACCAACGATCACGAACGCGCCGATGAACAGCGCGATCGCGCCGACCGCCGTCGCGTCGTACACGCGCTTGTGCCGGTTCCACTGCACCCAGCGATAGTTGACGCTCATAGCCTCGGCCCTGCGGTCAGAGCAGAGGCGGGCTCCAGAACCTCAGCATCCGGCTGGGCGAGCAGGTCAACTCGCGCGAACCACCCGAGCACGATCATCAGCGCAGCGATGGGCAGAACCGCAGCCCACATCACGAGGTGACGCTTGCGCTGCGAGCGGGTCATTCCGGTGCTCCAGCGCGCCCGAGCAACCGAGGCAAGAGCAGCGGCCAGACCGCGACGGCTCCGGGAAGCAGCAATACGCGGACGTGCAGCGCCGAGGCTCGCAGAGTTTCATCGCGTCGCGGGGCCGAGCGCAGAAGATACGCCGCGCCGATCACCACACCCGTCGCGGCGTACACCGCGAAGAGCACCACGATGATGGAAAGAAACTCCATACGCGAGCCAATCTACCCGGCGATGGGTTTCTTCCCAAGAAGTTCGTGAAACTTCGGTGGACAGCGGAAGCGGCTTACGCCATCGCTCGCTGGAGCAGCTCGTTGACCTTGCCCCAGTTCACGATGTTGAAGAACGCGTCGACGTACTCGGCACGCCGGTTCTGGTACTTGAGGTAGTAGGCGTGCTCCCAGACATCGATCCCCAGAAGGGGAACCACGCCGGTCATCATCAGGTTCTGCTGTTTCTCACCCTGGATGACGAGCAGGCGTCCGCCGGTGGGTTCGTAGACAAGCCAGCCCCAGCCGGAGGCCTCGACCGCCTTGGATGCCGCGCCGAAGTGGGTCTTGAAGCCGTCGAAGCCGCCGAAATCGCGGTTGATCATGCGTGCGATGGGGCCGCCGGGCTCGCCGCCGCCGCCCTTGCCGGCGGGGGCCATGGTCTGCCAGAAGATCGCGTGGTTGACGTGGCCGGAGCCGTGGAAGGAAAGCTCGCGCGACCAGTGCTTGATCAGTCCCGCGTCACCGGTCCCCGAGCGGATGTCCGCCAGTTTGTCGAGTGCGCGGTTGAGGCCGTTCACATAGCCCTGATGGTGCTTGCTGTGGTGGATTTCCATGGTTTGGGCGTCGATCGAGGGCTCGAGCGCGTCGTAGCTGTACGGGAGTTTCGGTAGGGCGTAGCGTCCGGTCTCTGGGTCGAAGCCGAGCTCTTCGTGCGTCAGAAGGGCCGGCACGGGCCGCTGGCCCCGACGGCTGCCGGTCCCGGGGCGATCGGCCGGTTGGCCAGCGGCGGATGCGACCGCGCCGAGGCCGAGGGCTCCGAGCGTGCCCATCGCTGCGCGACGGGTGAGGGTGGGATCGGTGGAAGTCTGGTTAAAAGCGTCGAGGGTCATGGTCGGTCCTTTCTTTCCTTGCTTTCATGGGCGTGCGCGTGGGCACGCGATGAGACGGTAGGCACAGAGAGCTTATGACGCCCGGACGCAGCCGCTGAGGCCGGAAGCGGTAGAGTGTGGGCCGAGAACCGGGTCGGGTGATCGGTATTTGTTTGCAGGGAGGATGCAACGCCAATGTCATCAGTGGAAAACGGCTCAACGAGCGTCGCGGAGCGCGTGGACAGCGTGACGCGAGAGGTTGCGCGGGTGTCCCAGCCGATTGCCTCGCTCATCGACGCGGTCGGCAAGGTGGTCGTCGGACAGCGCGAGATGGTCGAGGGGCTGATCATCGGCATGCTCTGCGACGGGCATGTGCTGCTGGAGGGCGTCCCCGGTCTGGCGAAGACTTTGACGGTCTCGACGCTGGCCTCGGCGATCCACGCCGACTTCAAGCGCATCCAGTTCACGCCCGACCTGCTCCCGGCCGACCTGCTCGGCACCCTGATCTACAGCCCGAAGGACGGCACGTTCACGCCCCGGCGGGGCCCGATCTTCACCAACATCGTGCTGGCGGACGAGATCAACCGCGCGCCGGCCAAGGTGCAGTCGGCCCTGCTCGAATCGATGCAGGAACGCCAGGTCACGATCGGTGACACGACGTACCCGCTGCCCAGCCCGTTCCTGGTGCTGGCGACGCAGAACCCGATTGAGCAGGAGGGGACGTACCCGCTTCCGGAAGCTCAGGTCGACCGGTTCATGTTGAAACTGCGGGTGGGGTATCCAAGCCGTGAAGAAGAACGACTGGTGCTGGACCGGATGGCGGCGATCGCCGCGAAGGACCCGTCGACGACGGTCAGCACGGTCGTCACGCCGGACCAGATCGTCGAGGCGCGATCGGTGGTGGACCGAGTGCACGTTGAAGAGCCGGTGAAGGACTACATCGTAGACCTGATCCACGCCTCGCGCGAAACGCGGGAACTGGAGCCGTTGCCCGACGGCACGAAGCTGGATCGCCTGATCGAGTTCGGCGCGTCGCCGCGAGCGACGATCGCCCTGCTCAGAGCCGCCAAGGCCCACGCCTTTCTTGACGGTCGAGGGTACGTGACGCCAGACGATGTGAAAGCCGTCGCGTTGCCCGTGCTGCGTCACCGAATTGTCCTGTCCTACGAGGCCGAGGCTCGCGGCCTGAGCTCCGACGGTCTCGTCTCGATGCTGCTCGGGCGAATCGCCGTGCCTTGATCAACGTGAGCGTGACGCGAGGAGGGGACACCGCACCGATGGTGATGCTGCCCGATGATCTCATCCAGTACGTGAACCGGATCGAACTCCAAAGCCGCAAGGTCGCGGATTCAGTGTTCAGCGGTGCGTACAGCTCGGCGTTCAAGGGCCGCGGGGTGGAGTTCGCCGACGTTCGCGCGTACCAGCCCGGCGATGACGTGCGCACGATCGACTGGAACGTGACCGCTCGAACCGGCATGCCGTTCGTAAAGCAGTTCGTGGAAGAGCGCGAGCTGACGCTTATGCTCGTGGTCGATGTCTCGCCATCGACACGGTTTGGTTCTGGGCGACAGACCAAACTGGAGGTCGCGTCGCACATCGCCGGCGTGCTCGGTCTCGCGGCGGTCAGGAGCAACGATCGCGTCGGGCTGATCGCGCTGGATCGCGGCATAGAGACCGTAGTCCCGGCTCGGAAGGGCAGACGCCATACGTTGCGTTGTGTGCGACACATCCTTGAGCGGTCCTCACGTCGAGTGCCTCGAACCGATCCGCGCCATACGGACCTCGCCGGCGCCCTTGAACGGCTTTCCCAGGTGCTGCGCCGGCGGGCGCTCGTCGTCATCGTCTCGGACTTTCTGACAGGGCTCGCGCCCGAGCACTTGCCTGGCTCCACGCTCGAACGAGCTGTTCAGCAGATCGCCCGGCGAAACGACTTGATCGTCGCCCATCTGCAGGACCAGCGCGAGCAGCGCCTGCTCCGGAGCGGCCTGATCGAAGTGATCGATCTTGAGACACGTCGACACCGACTGGTGGATACGTCCAGCCAACGGGTACGTGACGCCTTCGAGCGTGAATCGTCCGACTTGGAGCGCGCGGTCTCTGACTTGACCACCGGTGCGGGTGCGCAGTTCCTGCCGGTGTACACCGACCGGGCGTGGGCGGAGGCGATGGTCGAGCTGTTCCGTGCGAGGGAGCGTCGGCGATGAGGCGGTCCCTCGTGAGGATGGCCGGTGCGCTGGTGCTGTGGGCGGTTCTCCCCGTGTCGGGTCAGCCCGGCTCGATGCATCCGGAGAGCGAGCCGACGCTCTTTGCGTCCGATGCCCGCGCGAGCGCGAGCGCGTGGTTCGAACTCCCCGACGGACGGCTGGAACTGCTCGGTCGTTTCGAAGGCGTCGTCGAACTGCGAGCCGATGCAGGCGTGCGTATCGACAACTGGTCTATCGATGACGCGATGGGCGATTCGATGCTGGTCACCGTGCTCGATGCGAATCCATTGGAGCGCCGAGAGCTCGGCGATTGGTACGGTCGGTACGAAGTGATCGTCGAGCCGCTGGTCGATGGGCAAGTCACGGTCGGACCGCTGATGCTGACATACCTGGTCGATCCGGACCCCGA
>JANSXG010000028.1 GCA_024743075.1 bacterium
GGGTTTTGTTGGGGGTGATCTCGCGGCCGAGGCGCGGGTCAAGTTCATGATGATCGACGCGGAGCGCTGAGCCCGTTCGGGAACGGGTCGGTCGGTCAGGGGTACAATCTTCATCGAATCGAAACCTCGGCTGCGGCCGGTGCGTCGAACGGGACGGCCTGCGGTCGCGCCCGTCCTGACGGGATGATCGGCGTTGGGCCGATGTTGAGTAGGAACGCGGATTCGCCGGCCCCGCCGTTGCGACCCATGGAGACGCCAGCCGATGCCCGACGGAGTCCACGCCCACGCAACGATCCACCCGACCGCGGTGATTCACCCGTCGGTCGAGATCGGCGAGGGCGTGGAGATCGGTCCGTACTGCGTGATCGGCGCGGACGTGCGTCTTGGTAAGGGCACGGTGCTGCACAATCACGTGACCGTGCTTGGCCCGGCGGTCATCGGCGAGGAGAACGTGGTGTACCCGTACGCGGTGCTGGGCGCGGAGCCGCAGGACCTGAAGTACGCGGGGCACGACACATCGCTGCGGATCGGTGATCGGAACAAGATCCGCGAGCACGTGACCATCCATCGCGGCACGGAGTTCGGCGGTGGGCAGACGCGGATCGGCTCGGACTGCCTGATCATGGTGGGTGTGCACATCGCCCACGACTGCCAGATCGAGGATGAGGTGGTCATCGCGAACAATTCGATGCTCGGCGGGCACTGCCTGATCGAGGAGGGCGCGACGATCGCCGGCGGGGTCGGCATTCACCATTTCACCACGGTCTCTCGCCTGAGTTTCGTGGCGGGGATGGCCCGGGTGACACGCGACGTGCCGCCGTTCACGATCGTTGAGGGTTCGCCGGCGGAGCCTCGGAAGATCAACACGACGGGGCTGATTCGTCGGGGCTGGTCGAACGAGGAGATCGAGGTGCTGCGTCGGGCGTTCCGCAAGTTGTTGCGGTCTCCGGAGGTCCCGTTCCGGGACGCGATCGAAGAATTTTCCGATGCGAAGCGGGAATTCTCGTCGGTCGCAGAACTCTGCCGGTTCGTTGAGCGGGCCGAGGACGGTGTGCACGGTCGGTATCTGGAGTCGCAGCGGGATTCTCGGAATCCTCGGCGGTAGTTGCGTGTTGTAGAGTGTGTAGGTCGGGTTCTGCCCGGCGGCTTTCTCATGCTTGATCGATTCTGGCTCATCCTGATCTTCGTGCTCGGCAGTTTCCTGCCGCCGATTCACGCCGCGCAGCGGGTCGCACCCGATGCGGGTGCAGGCTGCGTGATGTCGTGCTGCGTGGGCGGGTGCGAGTGTCCCGGCTGCACGTGCGCGGTCGATGGTTCGGATGCTCCGGCGCCGGACCAGGATCCGGCGGTGCCGACGCTGCCTCAACGCGAGCAGCAGCGGAGCGCGGAGCCGAGTTTCGGCTTTATTGAACTTGTCGAACCGGACGAGCGGGTGTCGCGTTGCGTCGGCACCGAACTTGACCGACCGGTCCTCCGGGGCGGCTCGGTCCGGCTCGAAGCGGTCTTCTGTGTGTGGCGGATCTAGGTCTCAGGGCTGTGCTGCGCGCCGGGTGCGCGCGGAACGACTCATCGAACCGAGATTCTGACCGCTATTGACCATTCACAGGAGATATCCATGCGTCTTTCAACGCGTACTGTTATTGCTTCCGCTTCCCTTATTGCTCTGAGCGCCGGCCTGACCGGCTGTGCTTCGTCCGATTCCGGCGATGCCGAGCGGGCGATGGCCCCGGCTCCCGCGGAAGCCGCGCAGCCGTCCGGCGCGACGACCGCGGCTTCGTACAATTCGAGTGACCCGATCGAGGCGTCCACGGCGGTGATGCGCGTGAACGGCATGAGTTGCCCGAAGTGCGCGAACAACATCACGCTGAAGCTCAAGGAGTTGCCGAGCGTGAACGAGGTGCTCATCAACATGGGCATCGGCGAGGTGATCGTTGCGTTCGGCGAGGGGACCCACCCCAGCCGTGACCAGCTGGCCAGCGCGATCGACAGCGCGGGCTTCACGCTGGAGTCCATCACCGTCCGCTGAACCGGTCGTGATCTCTGATTCGAAAGGAGGACGCGATGCGCGTTCATCGATCCATCGGTGGCTGTGCTGCGCTGATCGGTGCCCTGCTGCTGCTCGCGGCGGCTCCGGCGTCGGTCGCGCAGGAGGCCATCAACACGCCTGCGGCGACGCAGCCGGGCGAGGACAACTTCGTGAACACCTACAAGCTGCGTTTGACGCACTACGGTGGCACGCCGGCCGGGAGCGACGGCTCGGCGAACGAGGTCCGGCTCGAGGGTCTGCTGGCGTACGGGCTGACCGGGGACCTGTCGATGTCGATCCAGGCCCCGCTGACCTCGCGCACGGTGTCGGGCGAGCCGACGATCAGCAGCGAGACCGGCGTGGGCGATATGACCCTGCAGTTCAAGTACCGGTTCTGGCAGGATGACTTCGGGCCGGTCGACACGGTTCGCGCGAGCGTGTTCGCCGGCGCGGAACTGCCGACCGGGAACACGAGCCTCGGCTCGGACTCGGTCGATCCGCACGTCGGTGCGGTCGTGACGTACATCAACGGTCGTCACGGTTTGAACCAGGCGCTGAGCTGGAAGTTCAACACCGACAGCGCGGACGAGGTCTGGCGCGCCGGCGATGCGAAGGCCGACCTGCTGCGCTTCGATACGGCGTACTTGTACCGGCTGTCGCCGCAGGAGTGGGGCTCGGACTTCGTGGCGTCCACTTACGCGGTGCTGGAACTCAACGGCACCTACGAGACCAACGGCGATACGGAACTGTTCCTGTCGCCGGGGCTGCTCTACGAGGCGCCGCGTTTCGCCCTGGAACTGTCGGTGTCGATCCCGGTTCACCAGGGTCTTGATCACCGACCAGAGCCGGAGTACAGCGTCGGCGTCGGCGTGCGGTTCCTGTTCTGACACCGTCGTCGCTTCGCGCGAGACCGGACCGAGTCTCTTCCCCCCACAGGCCGGTTGCCTCTACAGGCGCCGGCCTGTTTTTCGCTCGTTGGCGTAGGAGCGCGAGGCCATCCAGATCGGGACGCTCCCGATGAGGACGATGACGATGCCCGCGATGAAGCCGATCAACGCGCCCGAAGCACCGGAGATGATGCCGCCGGCGACGGTGAGCACGACGACCGCGGCCGCCATGCCGATGTAGGCGTAGAGCAGCCCCTTCTTCGAGGCAACATCGCGTGGGGCGTGGGCGGCCGAGCGGGCCCGGTCGTACGCGGCTCGCTGCGCGGCGTTGGCTTCCTCGGCGGTGCGCGAGGCCATCATGGGGGGCGGCGCGTCTTCACTGGTCGGAGGGGGCGGCTGTTCGCTCATGAGGGCGGTCCTGCGGGTCTGGGTGGTATAGTCCGGGGCGACACGATACCTCGGGCAACGCTCGGATCGAAAGGGACGGGGATGAAATTCGGACTCGCAAATCGGACCAGCGTGGCGATTCTGCTCGTGGGCGTACTTTTCTGTTCCGGGTGCGCGAACAAGACCGCGCTCGGCGATCGGCCCGGCTATCAGGAGGTGGACACGGTCCAGACGATCTCCGAGGCGCGCAAAGCGGTGCAGTGGGTGGCGCTCGACCTGGACGGGTATGAGCCATCGTCGCCGGACGCCGTTGCGGCGCGAGACGCCTTGCTGGTGCAGTGGGGGCGCGTGCGGGACCGGGCGTCGGATCTGCAGGCGCGGCTCGAGGGGATGTCGACGGAACGCTGGAGCGGCCGCGACCCGCAGGTGACGACCGACTTCTACCAGTCGGCCGAGCAGCGGGCGCAGGTGCTGCGTCAGGAGACATCGCGTCTCCTGGACATGTGGTCCGCGCTGAACGCGGAGTTCCGGACTCCGGATCTCGGCGTTGGTTCGCGTCGTCCGAGGGGCTGACGCCGTGAAAGCGTTGTCTTGGCTTGCGCTCGTCTTGTCGGTTGTGCTCGCCGTGTTCACCGCGCTCCCGTGGGTGCGCAGTGGCTGGTGGGTCGTGCGCGTCTGTGACTTTCCTCGCGCGCAGCTCGGCGCCGCTTGCGTTTTGGGCGTGATCGTCGCGGGTGTGCTGTTGATGCTGGGACACCGGAACGTCGCGATGTGGTGCGCCGGCGCGCTGTTTGCCATCTGTGCGGCCGTGCAGGGCGGTTACGTGCTTCAGTTCCTGCCGGTCTGGCCGAAGGCGGTGGCCGGTCTCGGCCAGCACGAGCGCGGAGCGGAGCTTCGGATCCTCGTCGCCAATCTCGACTACGAGAACACGCAACACGACACGGTCGCGAGCTGGCTGGACCGGGACGACCTCGACATGCTCGTTCTGGTCGAAGTCGATGAGAATTGGATGGAAGAGCTCCGCGGCGTTCGCGAGCGGTTCGAGCACCGGATCGAGGCCGTGCGACCGGAAGGGTTAGGCCTTGTGCTGTGGTCAAAGCTGGAACTCAGCGAGACGACGGTGGAGCATCTCGTGTCCGATGACCGCCCCTCCCTGCACGGCCGGGCGCGCTTACGCGATGGACGAACGGTCGCGGTCCACGCCCTTCACCCGACGCCGCCGGGGCTGGAGGACGACGATGGCGACCGCCACGACAGCCGCGTGCGCGATGCGGAACTGGTGCTGCTTGCCAAGCGGATCGCGTCCGAACCACGAACGGACCGGATCGTGGTCGGTGACCTGAACGACGCCGCGTGGTCGCACACGACCCGGCTGTTCCTGCGACTCAGCGGCATGCTGGATCCCCGGCGTGGTCGTGGGCTGTACTCCACCTATCCGGCTTCGACGCCGCTGCTCCGCTACCCGATCGACCACGTGTTCGTGAGCGATGGTTTCCGCGTGGTCGGATTGGAGCGGGAGCGGGCCCCCGGGTCGGATCACTTGGCGATGTCCGGCGACTTCGCGGTTGTCGAGCGGGAAGGTGTGTCGCCGGAGCCGGAGGGAGACGATCGCGAGAACGGCCGGGAGATCGTGGAGGAAGGTCGCGAAGACGCGAGCGGGGACGAGAGGGACTGAGTCTCTGCGACGCCGGTTCGCTTCCGACTACAATCGCCGCCCCATGCCGCTGCTCGCCGCCACCAACATCGCTCACGCTTTCGGAACGCGCATCATTCTCGATGGGGCGACGCTGTCGATCGAGGCGGGGGAGCGTGTGGGGATCGTCGGGCGCAACGGCCAGGGCAAGTCCACGCTGATGAAGGCGATGGCGGGCGTCATGAAGCCGGACTCGGGCGACATCGCGGTCGCGAAGAACGCGCGGGTGGGCTACCTGAAGCAGGACCCCGATCTGGACCCGGAGGAGACGCTGCGCGATGCGGCGGAGGGGGCGTTTGCGGAATTGCACCACCTGCACCAGCAGCTGAACCATGTGTTCGAGGAGATGGCCGGCCCGGCGGGCACCGATCCGGACGAACTCGAGAAGCTCATGAAGAAGCAGGAGCGGCTTGAGGCGCAGATGGAGGCTGCGGGCGGCTACGCGATCGACCACAAGATCGACGCGGTTCTCCACGGGCTCGGGTTCAGCGACGGCCAGTTCACGGTGCCGGTGGGCTCGCTGTCGGGCGGGCAGAAGGCGCGGCTCGCTCTGGGACGCCTGCTGCTGGAGAACCCGGACGTCATCCTGCTCGACGAGCCGACGAACCACCTCGACCTCGACGGGCGGCTGTGGCTGGAGTCGTTCCTGAAGAACGATTTCCAGGGCGCGGTGGTGATGATCGCGCACGATCGGTACCTGCTCGATCACGTGGTGACGCGGATCGTGGAGGTCGAGCAGGGGCGTCTGATCGATTACCCGGCCCCGAAGGGCGACGCGTACCAGACGTTCCGCAAGCTTCGCGCGGAGCGCAAACTGGTGCAGATGCGCGCGTGGGAGGCCGAGCAGACCAAGTTCAAGGCCGAGGAGCGGTTCATCCAGCGCTACAAGGCGGGGCAGCGGGCCAAGCAGGCGAAGGGGCGCGAGTCGCGCCTGGAGCGCGAGAAGGCGTCGAGCACGACCGAGCGCCCGATGGAGATGGGCACGTTCAAGTTCAACCTGCCCAAGTCGGCTCGGGCCAGCGACATCGTCGCGAAGGCGCAGCACCTGTCGATGGTGTACGACCTGACCGATGAGGACGGCGACGACGCCGGGCAGAAGGTGCTGTTCCGCGACCTCGACCTGACGATCTCGCGCGGCGAGCGCTGGGGCATCCTCGGGCCGAACGGCGCGGGCAAGTCCACGCTGATCAAATGCCTGCTCGGCGAGATCGAGCCGACCGCCGGCACCGTGCGACTCGGTTCGAACCTGTCGATCGGCTACTTCAGCCAGTCGGCGAAGGGCATGGACCCGAACACGAAGGTCTACCGCTACCTGCAGGGCGTGATCCTGAAAGAGAACCCCGACGGCGCGCTGTCCGAGCAGCAGGCGCGCGATCTCGCCGGCGCGTTCCTGTTCTCCGGGGAGGAGCAGGAAGTAGAGATCCACCGGCTGTCCGGCGGCGAGAAGGGGCGGGCCCGCCTCGCGGGTCTGCTGGCGAGCGCGAAGAACGTGCTCGTGCTCGACGAGCCGACGAACCACCTCGATATTGAATCGGCCGAGCGCCTCGAAGCGGCGCTCGCGCTGCCGATCGAAGCGACGAGCCATCAGCCCGGTCGCCCCGGCGGCGAGTGGGAGGGCACGATGCTGCTCATCAGCCACGACCGCGCGATCATCGACGCGTGCTGCAACAAGCTGCTCATCCTCGACGGCGAGGGCCACCACGAGATCTTCGACGGCAACTACAGCGCCTGGGCGCAGACGGTTGCCGAGCGCGAGTCGCGCAAGGCCGAACGCGATGCTGAGGCCAAGCGTCAGCGCGAGGCCGAGGAGAAGCGCCAGCGGGCGCAGGCCGAGAAGAAGCAGGCCGAGCAGAGGAAGCAGCAGCCGAAACAGCGCTCGCAGAACGCGATGTCGCTCATGAGCCAGGGCAAGCTGGAGTCGGAGATCGAGCGGATCGAGACGCGACTGAAGCAGATCGACCAGGAGATGGCCGAGCCGGATGTCTGGTCGGACCATCGCAAGTTGACCAAACTCGGCGACGAGCGGGCGAAGCTCGCTTCGGAGCTCGAGCCGCTGGAGTTTGAGTGGATGAGCCGGGCGGAGGACTGAGCGGTGGTTGAGATCCAAGTGGAGTATGAGTAGTCGTGGATAGGACGTTCCCCGGCGAGGTGATATGTGCCTTCTTCGGTCCGCCGGAGACAGGCGTGCTCCGTCTACATGCGGGGTCACTCTTCGCCATTGCTCGAAACGCAGCGCAAGCTAGCCAAAGAACGGACGACCGCGAGCAGACGCTGATCGCCGTCGTGTTCGCGGTACTGGCTCTTGAAGCATTTCTCAACGAGACTGCTATGCGTACTAATGCCATTGCCCAGAACGGTCAAGATCCAACTTTAGTTTCGACCGCTGCAACGCTGCTCAATCTCGAGGAGTCTCGCGAATCGCTGCTCGGTAAGTTGCGTCGCACCCATGAGGTTCTTTGCGGTACGGAACTGCCAAAAGGATCAGACTGCTATCAGCGTATAAGGCTCTGTGTAAAGCTGAGAGACTCCCTTGTACATCTGAAGCCGAGTGGGGTCCTTGTGAATCACGATGATCGCCAGGAAAACGTCATCCGGGAGCTAAATCAGCGGTCACTCTTCGGTGGAAGAACAGTCGATAGCTTTTTGGTCGCCGTATCGACACCGGAGATTGCTCTATTTTGCATAAATGCTGTTTCGGACGCAATTCGACCGATCATGTCAAGTTTCGAACAATTACCCGAAGCTCCACGATTTGTAGAGGCGATTTGCGTCAAGGAACTCTCGGATCAAGAGTCCAGCCGTGCCGACGTGCTTTTTCCTCCGCTCGACTGAACGGTATTAATCGAAATTGACCCACAGGTAGCATTAGCGGAGTGTTAGCAGCGGCGCCGGCGGGATGCGCTGCCCATCGCGAGGAGCACGAGCGCCATCGATGCCGGAGTCGGGATCAACGCGAAATTGTCCACCGCGACGTACAGCGGGCCCTGATTGTCGACTTCGGCGATGCGCAGGCGCAGTGTCTGTCCGGCGAGGGCCGCGAGATCGAACTGTTGACCCCGCCAGCCCCCGGACTGCGTGGGATCGTCTTCGTCGAGGGTGACGAGCGATAGCGCGATGTCATCGGGACTGGTCGTGTTCAGCGGGGCGTCGAGCGCGATCAGGTCGATGCGTGCGTGCTGGTTCGGGAACGGGTTCGGGAACATGTTGTCAGGGTTGACCCAGAAGCCCGCGGCGTTGTTCCACCACAGATCGAAAGACAGCGTCGCGTTCTCCGGGATCGTGATGTCCTGATAGAGCACACGCAGGCCGGCGGCGGCCATGTCGCTGATCGCCAGCGTGTCGCCATCGCTCGCAAGTGGCGCGGTCGCGCCCGAGAGCGGCAGGAGGCTGCCGCCCTGCGCGGCGCGGAAGACGCCGTCGCCGACGGTGTTGGCCTCGAAGGTGCTCCAGCCGGATAGGTCGCCGGTTTCGAAGCCGGGGTTCGCGATGCCGGCCATCGAAGCCGGCGCGAAGAGGCAGACGATGGCGATGGGTGCGGCGCGGTTCATGACCCAACGGTAGCGGGGGCGCAGCGCGATTCGACGGACAAATCGCGGCGTTGATCGCACCAAATCATGGCCAGCGTCGTTTCCGGACGCGCCGAGTCGCGGGAAACCCCGCGATCCGTGCCGCCCGGCTCAGTTCTCGAAGTGCACGGTCATGCGATCGAAGACGAAGGTCCACGCCCGCTCGAAGTACTCGAAGACCTGGGGCCACTTGCTCGCCTTGTCGTCCATGCCGGCGGCCGGCCAGCCGCTGTGGATGAGCGTGACGGTTGTGGTGTCTTCGTCGACGGGATCGATCAGGAGCGTGATGCGCGTGTGTTCGAAGCGCTGCTCGGGGAAGGTCGGAGGGGCGTTCCAGGTCGCGCTGAGCATGCGTTCGGGCGCGTAAGCGAGGATGGTGCACTTCTCGCTGCCGCGGTTGCCCTTGAAGTCGGGCTGGTCGGGGAGCATGTAGAGCTCGAACTTGCCGCCGATCTTCAGTTCGATGTCGGCTTCTTCGACCCACCACTCGGTCATGCCCTCGCTGGTGGTCCAGGCGCGCCAGACCTCGGCGGGCGTCGCGCTTACGGTCGCGGTGCGGACGATGGTCTTCTCGCTCTCGGACGCGGCATCCGGCGCGGCCATTGTCGTTTCGACTTCCATGACGCGCTCCCAGTCGTCGTTCATCACCTGCGCCCACGGCGACTCGTTGTTCTGACGCATCCAGACGCGCCAGGCCATGGTGTCCTCATCGACGAGTTCGTTTTCCTGACGGATCTGCGAGCCGCCCATGTCCCAGCTGGTTGAGAGCAGCAGGTTGCCGTCGTCAGACTCGCCGACGGTCATGGTGCCGACGCGGGTGGTGCCGTCGTAGGTGAACGTGTGGATCGCGATGCTGTCGGGCGTATCGCCCGGCGCGAAGACGGTCAGGTAGCGGTTGTACCACGGGCCGTCGCCGTCCTTCGCCTGCGTGTGGGCGAGCACGAGCCCCTCGGAGAGGTCCCACGAGTAGACGTTGCGCGCTTCGAGCGCCTCGCCCCACGCCCAGGTCGCTTCGATCTCCCAGGAACCGATGAATGGGCCGATGGCTTCGTGGAAGGCCTCGGCTGGGTCGCTGGGTGTCGCGGGCTGATCACCGGTCTGCGCGAAGCCGGTTGCACAAAGAACGCTCGTCGCGACGGCGGCGAAAAGGGCAGGGCGGGTCATGAAGGGCCTCCTCGGATGCGTCCGACGCAGGGATGGCGGGCGCGGTTCCGGGGAGAGGGTACCGGGGGATGATGGCGGGGATGCGACGAGGTCGAAAGGGGAGATTGCACAATTTCCGAAATCCGATGAACTTCGAGGCAGGCTCAGGACCTCCATGGTCATGAGACCTGCCACGTTCCGCTGCCGAGTCATTCTGATTGGACTCATGCTCAGCGTTGCGGTCGCCGCGGTGGTCATCCTCTGGCCGGGCGAGCCGGTGTGCGCTGGAGAGAATTCGGGCACGCTCACCGAGGAGAAGCTCGAGACGGGCGACTTGGTGCTCGTGCACCGAGAATTTGCTTGGGACCGCCCCTACCTCGCCCCGATCTATGTCTTCAACATGAACGCCCAAGTTGTGGCGCGAGTCGCCTTGGAGTCCGAAACTGAAGGCGATTCTGTCTTTGAGTTCGTGCTGGAGCAGCGCCAATTGACGCCAGTCGAAGCCCGGGGTTTGCAAGAGCTGCTGACCGCCGAAGGTCTCCACGAATGGCCAGAGTATGTCAACCCGCAAGGGATTGTGGATGGGTTCCAGTGGCACTTCGAGACTTGGGAAGGTGAGGTGCTGTTGCAAACGACCGTGTTCGACAACGTCGAACCGCGCTGCGCGCGGAATGTGTTGCGAGCGATGTCTGATCTACTCGAATCGCAGAGTAGAACACTCTCATTCGAGACTGGCGATGTCTTCAGTCTGTATCAAGCACGATCCGTCGAAGAGATGCTTCGATCCGCAGACTCTATCGTCGAGATCGAAATGTCGCCAAGCAGTATTGGAACTCTGCGTGCCGATTCCGGCGCCGAGTGTGCGATCGCCTTGAGAAAGATCATCTCGCTGGAAGACATCCTGACGGGCGCGATGTTTACGATCGACGAGCCTTTACCCGTTACGACGGAAGGCCGGCAATGGCCTTTGCCTCACGGCGATCTTTTCGGAGTGCCCATCGCCGACGCAGACGGCCTGCTGCTTCGATTCGTCATCGACGGCACGGCTGATGACGGCGTCGATATGCTCTTGAGACAGTCCGCTCAAGGTTGGGTCGGCGAGGTCAGGCACCTGAGCGATGCCGGGATCACCGTGATCGGCGAACTCGAACTTCAGCCGTTTGAGTGATCAGGCCCCCTTCACCGCCTCCAGCACTTCCTCGACGTGCCCCGGCACCTTCACCTTGTCCCAGCGGCGCAGGATCTTCCCGTCCTCGCCGATGAGGAACGTGGTGCGCTCGATGCCCTTGTAGGTCTTGCCGTACATCGACTTCTCGACCCACACGCCGTACTTGGCGGCGACGACGGGGTCGGGCTTGCCGTCAGCGTCGGTGCGGCTGTCGGCGAGCAGCGGGTAGGTCAGGCCGTGCTTGCCCGCGAACTTGGCTTTGCTCTTCTCGTCGAGGATCGAGATGCCCAGCACCTTCGCGCCGGCCTTCTCGAATTTCTTGAGGTCGTCGTTGAAGCCGCAGGCCTCCTTGGTGCAGCCGGAGGTGTTGTCCTTGGGGTAGAAGAACAGCACGAGCTTGTGCCCGGCGTAGTCCTTGAGCGCGTGGGTCGCGCCGGACTGGTCCTTGAGGGAGAAGGCGGGGGCTTTCTTGCCGGGCTGGGCCTTGGCGGTCTCGGTGGCGGGCATGGTGGGGCTCCGTTGGTATGGCGAAATCAGAGGATCAGGTCCAACGCTAGGCCCGCCCTTCGAAGTTGTGAATCTTCTCGGACCTCGCGAAAGTCCCTGATCGGTTGGGCCGATAGCGATGGCATGAGCAAGAGCCGCACCCAACCGTCGTACCGCATCGGCGTGCTCCGCGACGCCGCGGACATGCTGACCCACCGCCCCGGCCAGCCGCTCCCGTCGCGCGACGGCGAGGCCGAGCAGTACTTCATCATCCACGACGGCTTCGACGGCCTGCCGCGGGTCTACCCGACGCCGTTCGAGTCGATCGAGGATGCGCGGGCCCGGATCGCGGCGTCGTGCCGGTCGGTGGGCGTCGAGGTGCCGGCGATCGACCCGAACCCGTGCGAACTGGTCAAGACGACCGGCGGCGTCCGCGTGGCGCGTCGCGCCGCCAAGGCGTCGCCGACGGACTACCACGCCGCGGCGTAACCGGTTCTTCACTCACAACAGAGTCAACCGGGCCAGACGCCGAGCGTCCAGGTGATCAGCAGGGTCACGGCGGCGACGGCGGTGCCGAAGGCGATGCACGCCGCGACCATTTCCGAGGGCGTGCCGACGCGGTCGGTGTGCGCGTTGCCGGTCTCGGTGAGACCGCCGCGCTTCGCGCCGGGGGCGCGGACGAGGCGGATGCGTGCGTCGCCGGTCATGTCGTCGAGCGGTTCGCCGCAGCGGGCTCGGTCCTGCACGATGGCGATGATGAGGTTCGCGTCGAACGGGCGCAGGCCCATCCGCTTGGCGCGGGTGACGATGTCGCGCCGGACATCGGGCGTCAGGATCGCGGCCCGCCCGCCGTCGAGCGCGCGGGCGATGCGGGTGGCGACGATGTTGCGCGCGTCGTTGACGTCGAGCTTGGCGCTCGAGCGGTTTTCCTGCTCGATGCGCTTCCGCGCGATCGCGATGAGCTCTTCGCGGCGCTTCCTCTCGTCGCGCGGGACGCGCCGGGCGGGCCTGGGCGCGCGGTGGACGGGCGTGCGCGACGGCGCGTGCTGCTGGGGCTCGGACTCGGGTTGCACCAGTTTGAGCGTGCGACCGGTCGGTGTCGTGGCGCTCAGCGGGCGGCGCGCGGTGACCGTTGTCGCGATGATCCGCGGGCGCTTGAGATTGAGCGAGGCGAAGGGATCGCGCTCGATCGAGTGGATGACGTGGGGCGTCTTGGTGGTGTCGGCTTTGCGGGACATAGGACGTTGGAGACCGTGATAAACCCGGCCTGCCCCGGAGTCCGTTCCGCGCGGCAAGTGCTGGCTGCTCTTGTGTTTCGGCCCGGAGGGGTCGATGACCCGTCAGGGACGCCCATCGGTCCGGGGAGCGCTAGGCTCGTCCGGTGTCGCAGAATCCTCTGCGACGGCATCGTGCCGATGCCGATGGGGTTAGACTTCGCCGGTCTCCGCCGACGCACACACTGGGTGACTATATGCCAGAACCGACTCCGAGCGAAGGGCAAAATCTGTTTGAGGGCGATCAGCCCCTGCCGCCGGAGCCGGAGTCGAGCGAGTTGGTGTTATCCGGACCTCCCGAGCCGCCGAGGCCGTGGTCGAAGGACGCGACGCTCCCGCGCGTGATCTCGAACATGGGCGCGGGCCAACTACAGAACGCGCTCTCCCTGCGCGCCAAGCAGGGCAAGCTCGCGGGCTACCAGAAGCAGACCGAGCGGAGTTTCACGCTCGACGCCGCGGGCGGGCTCTACGAGCGCACGCTCATCGCCACGATCATCAGCGACACCGCCGACAATGACGAGCACACCGAGATCTGGTTCGAGGGCAAGCTCAAGAGGACGATCCCGATCGTCGTCATCGCGGTGCTGGTGTTCACGCTCTGGCCCGGCGTGTGGCTGACCGACTCGATCCTGAGCACCTGGTTCAACTGGTACCGCTTGGGCATCTGGTGGACCAGCGCGTGGTACATCCCGCTGACGCTGCTGGCGGTCCCGGCGTTCTGGGCGCAGTTCAAAAAGAGCGAGCGCGAGAGCTGGGACGATGCCCACAAGGCGATCGAGAAGATCGCGCGGGTGGGGGATGGGGAGGTCGTGGGTCTTTCGGACGACACACCTGGCGTTTAGGCCGGTAGCATCCGCCCAACCGTCCGCGGCTCAAACGGGAACCGATCAAACACTCGGCGCATGTCGTCCAGCGTCACCGCGTTCATCTTCGCCAGTTCGTCTTCCAGCGACACGTACTCGCCGAGGTAGGTCCACACGCGACCGAGGCGCTGCATGCGCCCGGACGGGCGCTCGCCGGCGAGGGTCGCGCTGGTCATGGCCTTGTTGCGCAGTTTCTCGAGGTCGTCCTCGGTGAGCGAGCCGACGAGCGACTCGATCTCGCTGTTCATCGCCTTCCAGACGGCGTCGACCTTGTCGGGGTCGCAGGAGCCGTAGACGAAGAAGTCGCCGCAGCCGTCGCGTGGGTCGTAGGCGGCTTGGGCCTCTTCGGCGAGGCCGTTCTCGACCAGCGCCCAGTGCAGGCGGCTGTTGCCCGGCGCGCCGAGCACCTGGGCGAGCATCGCCGCGGCGTACTTGTCCTCGTCCTGTACGGACGGGCCGGGCGAGAGCATGAGCAGGTAGGCCCGGTTCACGTTCGGGTCGCGGATCTCGAACTCTTTCGGGTTGACGGTCGGCGTAGCGTTGTCGCGGCTTGCGCCGGTGCGCTGCCAGTGCCCGCAGACCTTCTCGGCCTGCGCGCAGACCTTGTCGAAGTCGATCGCGCCGGCGAGACACAGCGCGGTGTTGTCGGCGCTGTAGCGGGCGTCGAAGTAGCGCTGCATCGTGTCGCGCTCGAGGTTCGTGATGGTGTCGTTGGTGCCGAGCACGCGGAAGCTCAGCGTGTGGTCGCCGTAGTACTCCTCCATCGCGCGCTCGTAGAGCACCCAGAAGGGCACATCCTTGTACATGGCGATCTCTTCGAGGATCACACCCTTCTCCATGTCGAAGTCGGCCTGGCGCAGCGACGGACGCAGGATGTCGGCGAGCAGGTCCACCGAGCGCTCGGTCATCTCCGGGAGGGTGGTCGCGAAGAACGCGGTCATCTCCGAGCTGGTGAAGGCGTTGTACTCGGCGCCCATCTCGTCGAACTCTCGGTTGACATCGTCGGCGCTGCGCCGTTCGGTGCCCTTGAACATCATGTGCTCGAGGTAGTGCGAGACGCCCATCTCCACCGGACGCTCGTCACGGGCGCCGGTCTTCACGAAGAAGCCTGCGGAGGCGCTGTGGGCATCGGGTACGATCTCGCCGATGATCGTCAGCCCGTTGGGCAGCGTGTGCGAACGAAAGTGCACGCCGGAGGTGGTGGTCGGGCTGGTCATCGGTAAAGGCCTCTTCAATCGCGGGAGCGGGTGCAATCGGGGATCAGGCGTACTGTAGCCGCGGTGCTGTGCCTACCGGGCGCTGACGCCCCGAAGCAGTTTCTCCGAGGCTTTGATCACCTCGTCGAGTGCGATCCGGTCGATGCGGCAGCGGTCTGGGTGGTCGTTGCTGACCTCTTCGTGAGGCAGCGTCGGGTCGGCGACGATCTCGATCTCGTCCTCGAACGGGATGGTCGTCCAGCGGTGGTCGGTCGGGCCGAACAGCGTAACGACCGGCACACCGAACGCCGCGGCGATGTGGCGCGGGCCGGTGTCGTTGGTGATCATCAGCCGGCAGCGCTTCACCAGCGCCTTGAGGATCGACAGGTTCATGCCGAGTTCCGGCAGCGCGATCGCCCGGTCCGGCTGGCCGATGCGATCGATGATGCTGCGGACGAGTTCGGCTTCCTTCGGCGAGCCGTTGAGCAGCACCGTCGCGTCGTGGTGCTCGATGAAGTGGTCGGCGAGCGCTGCGAAGCGTTCGGCGGGCCAGCGCTTCTCGTCCTTGTTGCCGCCGGGGTTGAGCAGGATCAGGCGCTTGCGCTGCGCGGGCGAGAGGCTCGCCCGGTCGAGCAGGTCGGTCGCGCCGCGCTCCTCGGACTCGATGGTGGCGAGTTCGAGCGGGCCCATCGAGTAGGCGCGCAGGTCGTGCGTCATCAGCAGGTAGCGCGTCAGCGCGTAGTAGTAGTCGCAGGCCGGCACCGGTGCCCACGCCGACGGGTCGGTCTTCGAGTTGCTGTACGGTTCGACATCGCGCCGCCGGAAAGGCACCAGCCCGTCGGTCAGCAGCAGCGATCGCCCGTCGCGCTCGTAGCCGACGCGTCGGGGAATACCGGCGATCCGCGTGATCAGGGCCGTCGAGAACGAGCCGGTGAACAGCAGCGCGGTGTCGTACTGGCGGGGACGCAGTCGGGAAGCTACCCGCTTCGGGCCCATCACGCCTGAGGCCCGCCCGACGTGCACCTCGTCGAAGTAGCTCGTGCCGCGCATCAGGTCGTCGATGCCCGGTCGCATCAGGGCAGCGATGAACGCGCCCGGCAGCAGTTCGCGCAGCACGCGCAGCGACGGCGTGGCCATGACCGCATCGCCGACCCAGCTCGGCATGACCACCAGCAGGCGCCGGATCGGGAGCGTCGGGCGGCTTTTCGGGGCGTTCTGGAAGGTGCGCGGTTCGGTCACGGGCGTGCAGGGTAGCCCGTGGCGGGAGCCGATGCCCGTTCAGCCGGGCGGTCCGAGGTCGCGCTCGCCGCCGCGCCACCACTCATCGTCGTCCTCGTGCTCGCTGCGCCAGGTGTCGTCATCGCGCAAGCGGTCCCCCGGTGGTGGCCCCCACAGGTGGCCGGCATCCGGGAACTTGCGGGCGTACCACTGCTCGGTCAGCCGGCGCAGTTCCGCGACGAAGCCGATCGCCTCCAGACGCGAGCACTCGAGCACGACCTCGACGCGATCGTTCCCGGCGTTCACCGAAACCACCGTCACGCCGGTGCGCTCGCCGATGGCGTGCGCTGTAGAGACCACGATCGAGCGCACGCGACCGTCTTCCAGCGGCGTACCGTCGAGCGCGCGGAGGGTGATGCTGGATCGCTGGGGTGCGGACATCGGCCGGGTCCTCGTGGCGGGGGCACCGCGCCGCGACAACCGCTCAGTCGCCGCTGGACCGGTGCAGGATGATTGTCGCAGCGCGGCCAAGATCCGGCGCGACGAAATCCACAGCGTCATCGCCATCGTGCGCGCCGGCCTGCGGACCGATCAGGATGGTCCGGCAGCCCGCCGCCCGCCCGGCCTCGCAGTCGCGGAGTTTGTCTCCGACCATCCAGGAATTCATGAGATCCAGCCCGAGCTGCGTCGCGGCGTCCAGAAGCATGCCTGGCTGGGGCTTGCGCCATGGGTGCTCGCGCGTGTACTCCGCCACCGTTCCCTTCGGATGGAACGGGCAGTACCGGAACGCCTCGACCCTGCCCCCGAGGAGGTCGTTCAGTCGCTCGTGGACCGCCCGGACCGCGTCTTCGCCGTAGCGTCCCCGCGCCACACCACCCTGATTGGTGACGACGACGATCGCAAAGCCAGCGTCAGCAAGAGTTTGGACGGCTTCGCCCGCACCGGGGAGCAACTGGACGAGGTCCGGATAGCCCATATCGCCATCGGGAATAATTTCGTTGCAGGCGATGATGGTGTCGTCCCGGTCGAGAAATACCGCCGGGCGGAGAGGGCTGGTCATGGCGTCGAGGGTAGCAGGGGGCCGCAAGGGGTGAAATCGACCGCGTGAAATGGTCCTCGGCGGCTTGTCGCTGCCTTCGACTGCGGGTACATTCCGCGACCCGCGCCGTTTTCGGCGGTGCGCGGTCGGCGTCGGCGTGATTTGCCCGACGACGTTGGCCACCGTAGCTCAGTGGTAGAGCACACCCTTGGTAAGGGTGAGGTCATGGGTTCAAGTCCCATCGGTGGCTCTGGGTCGGTGTGTGCGTGTCGCGATTGGTCCGTGTTTCGGGCAGAGTCGCGTCGAATCGCGCATACTATGAGGCCCTTGCCCGTGAGCCGGTGGGTTGGCGACCGGGCAAGCCTGTTCATGCGGATGCGTCGGTCGCTCGGCGGTCGGTGCATCCGATGACAGTGTGCAGTGTGCTTCTTCAGGGCTTGTGTAGCGTTGAAGAGGGTTTATGGGCGAGGCCGAGCGGTTCGGTCAGCCGGTGCGACCGCTCCCCGTGGCGTCGCTTTTTATCAGGTTTTCTTGTACCGCTAGGAGAGCCGGAATCAACAACTGACCGCCTGAACCCGGGCGATCAGACCAGACCGGCGAGAGGAAGTTCGAAATGGCCAAAGGCACCTTCGAGAGAACAAAACCGCACGTCAACGTCGGCACCATCGGCCACATTGACCACGGTAAGTCCACCCTGACCGCGGCGATGGTCGCTCGCTCGGCCGCCAAGAACGGCGGCGAGGTCAAGAGCTACGCCGAAATCACCAAGGGCGGCACCGTCCGCGACTCGTCCAAGACCGTGACGATCCACTCGTCGCACGTCGAGTACGAGACCCCCAACCGTCACTACGCCCACGTTGACTGCCCCGGCCACGCCGACTACGTCAAAAACATGATCACCGGTGCCGCCCAGATGGACGGCGCCATCCTCGTCGTGTCCGCCGCCGACGGCCCCATGCCCCAGACCCGCGAGCACGTCCTGCTCGCCCGTCAGGTCGGCGTGCCCTACATCGTCGTCTTCATGAACAAGGTCGATCTCGTCGATGACCCGGAACTGCTCGACCTCGTCGAGATGGAAGTCCGTGAACTCCTCGACAAGTACGACTTCCCCGGCGACGACACCCCGGTCGTCAAGGGCCAGGCCAAGGCAGCGATGGAAGACCCGCACAGCGACGAGGCCTGCAAGGGCATCGACGAGCTGTTCGAGGCCCTCGACAGCTACATCCCCGAGCCCGAGCGCGAAACCGACAAGCCGGTCCTGATCGCCGTCGAAGACGTGTTCTCGATCAAGGGGCGCGGTACCGTCGCGACCGGTCGCGTCGAGCGTGGCACCGTCAAGGTCGGCGACGCCGTCGAAATCGTCGGCCTCACCACCGAGAAGAAGCCGACCACCGTCACCGGTGTCGAGATGTTCAACAAGACCCTGGATCAGGCCGTCGCCGGTGACAACTGCGGCGTCCTCCTCCGCGGTATCGAAAAGGACCAGATCGAGCGTGGCCAGGTCATCTGCAAGCCCGGCTCGATCCAGCCCCACACCAAGTTCAAGGGCGAGGTTTACATCCTCACCAAGGAAGAGGGCGGTCGTCACACCCCGTTCTTCTCCGGCTACAAGCCCCAGTTCTACTTCCGCACGACCGACGTCACCGGCAGCGTGAACCTCCTCGGCGGCGCCGAGATGTGCATGCCCGGCGACAACGTCGCCATCGAGGTGGACCTCGGCGACAAGCCGATCGCCATGGAAGCCGGTCTCCGCTTCGCCATCCGCGAAGGCGGCCGCACCGTGGGTTCGGGCGTCATCTCCGAGATCGTCGCGTAATCACGCGATGATCGCCCCGGCGAGAGCCGGTTGATCGAACTCTCACCGCATGGCCCGGAACCCCGGGCCACGCGGCTTTCACAACTGGAATCCGAACACGCGCTCCCGCCCTCCGGCGGGGCGTTTACTGAAACGGAAGCTTTGCAATGGCCAAGAAGAAGGGCGACGCCCGCGAGTACGTCTGGCTCCAGTGCACCGAGACCGGTGACCTGAACTACCGGACACAGGTCAACGTCAAGGGCGGTCTGCCCGAAGGCCTCAAGGAAGGCCTCAACAAGTACTGCCCCCGTCTGCGCAAGCACACGGTGCACAAGATCAAGCGGAAGTAATCGCCCCGCATATCGTCCAAGGTCGAGATGAGCCGGGCCCCCGTCAAACCCCATGGCTCCCTCGACCGGCTAGGCCAGTAGCTCAATTGGCAGAGCAGCGGATTCCAAATCCGCAGGTTGAGTGTTCGAGTCACTCCTGGCCTGTTTGTCCCGCGGCGGGGCGCGTCCGGACGCGATCGGCAACGGTCCGAACCCGGCGAACCCCTTCCGCCTCCCGGAACGGAGATCGCAGCCGATGCTGAGCATGTACAAACCCGGACAGGGCTACTGGACCCGCATGATGAGCGCCATCTTCTTCGGCGTCCTCGTCGCCGGCGGCGCACTCTGGCTCTCGTCCCAGATCGGCGCGATGAACATCGCCCCGGCCTCGTGGCGATACACCGTCTCCTCCACCGACGCGTTCACCAGCGGCACCGAGGTCGAACTGCGTCGCAGCGGCGTTCAGATCGGTTCGGGGTTCGTGCAGAGAGTCGATGGCGATGTCGTCGAACTGGACAATGTCCTGCTGAACTCGGGCGAACCCGCGAGCGCGGTCGACGCTCTTGTGGTCGAGGGGAACGCCCCCGTCGAGAGGACCGCGCTGCAGATCGTCCCCAAGTTCGAGCGGACGTACCTGCAGGGTGGCGTCGCGGCGGGCACGCTGCTCATCGGCGCGATCATCATCTTCTGGTTCTGCTACGCCAACAAGAAGTCCAGCGAATTCCTCATCGCCACCGAGGGTGAGATGAAGAAGGTCAACTGGTCCAGCCGGCGCGAGGTCCTCGGCTCCACTTGGGTCGTCATCGGCATCAGCGTCATCATCGCGGTCCTTCTCTTCGTCTCCGATATCTTCTTCCGCTGGATCGCGACGAGCATCGATCTCATCCAGACCACCTGATCGAAACCGGTTTCTGAACCCGTCCGAGCGATATCGGCCCAGCGCCTCTACCCGCGACCCCATCGCAGGAAACACCACCGACCATGACCGAGCACGACCAAGCCAAGCCCGCCGAGATCGACGCGACGCCGCAGGACACGCCCGCGCAGTCCGAGGACCGTCCTGACACCGCGCCCGAAGCCGCAGAGCAGTCGACCGAGCAGCCCGCTCCCGCCGAGGTCAAGCCCAAGAAGAAGTCCATGCAGATCGAGGGCGACCTCACCGCGACCACGCTCCCGTCCGCCGCCCAGATGGCCGGCTACGAGGGCAAGATGATCGACGGCGAGCCGATCTCCTATCCCGGCATGAACTGGTTCACGCTCCGGGTCGCGTCGAACAAGGAAAACTACGTCCGCGACACGCTGCTGCGCAAGATCGAGATCGAGGGCCTCAAGCACCTCGTCAACCGCATCCTCGTCCCGACCGAGAAGACCAAGACGGTCAAGGGAGGCAAGCAGCGCATCCAGGAAACCAAGCTCTACCCCGGGTATGTCTTCGTCGAGATGCGTCTCGAGGACGACGGGCGCATCCCGCAGGACGTGTTCTTCCTGATCAAGGAAACCACCGGCGTCGGCGACTTCGTCGGCACCACCGGCCGCCCGACCGCGCTCGCGCCCCACGAGGTCGAGAAGATGCTCCTCGACTCGCGCAAGCCCGAGGAGATGCCCGAGATCAAGATGGTCTTCCAAAAGGGGGAGGCCGTCACGATCAAGGAAGGCCCGTTCGAGAACTACGAGGGCACCGTGGACGAGCTCATCCCCGAAAAGGGACTGGTCCGCGTCCTCGTCACCATCTTCGGGCGCCAGGCCCCGATCGAACTCGAAGAGTGGCAGATCGCCAAGGCCGAAGACGCCTGATCGACTCCGACATCACCGAACAAAGAAAAACCGCCCGGACTCGTGCCGGGCGGTTGTCGTGTTGGGGATCGTTCGGGTCCGGTGATTCACGGACACGCAGTGCCGAACGCGCCGAGCACCGCGTTCAGATCCGCGAGATCAACTTCGCCGTCGCCGTTGGTGTCGCCGGCATCGGTGGTCTGGCCGAAGTTGCCAAGGACCATGTTCAGGTCCGCGAGGTCGACGGTGCCGTCGCTCGAGACATCGGGCGGGCAGTTGCCTTCGCCGACGTAGATCACGACGGTCGCGGGCTCGCTGCGCACGTTCGGGTCGCCGATGGGGTTCGGCGAGTCGTCCACGCGCGCGATGAGGCGGTAGGTGAACGAGTCGGTGCCGGTGAAGCCGGGATCGGGCGTGTAGTTGAGCGAGCCGTCGTCGAAGACGGTGAGCGAGCCGTTGGCGGGCGCGATGTGTTCGGGCAGGGCAAAGAAGTCCTGATCGACGGTGAGTTCTTGGTTGTTGATCCGGCCGGGCTGGCCGACGTCGTTGGTCATGAGGCCCTCGGCAGCGTCCACGGAGAGCGCGCCGGCGGTGAGGTAGGTGTCGTCGATGGCGAGGCGGAAGGCGTTGTCGCGCAGGTCGTTCAGCTCGGCGAGCACGAACTCGACGTAGGGGAACGACGGTGCGTCGGTGCCGAGCGCTTCATCGATCTCGCTGCTCAGTCCGAGGATGCGCTGCGTCATGTACGGCTCGAGCGTCGGCAGGTCCACGATCGGGGTGCCGCCGAGCTCGCCGGTGTCGCGCTGTGCGGCGGCGAGGGTCACGGCCACCAGGTCCTCGAAGCGGAAGCCCAGACCGTCCTCGCTCGGGATGCCGCGGGTCGCGGAGCGGAGCAGTTCGCTCTGTGTCATGGCGTCGGCCATGCCGAGGGTGAGGTATGCGTCGAGCAGGGCGTTGGTGTTGTTGAGGATATCCCCCTCCGCGGCGAGCACGGTGCCCGGCGCGGCGAGTTCGCTGGCAAGCATCGCGCGGACTTCGTCGCGAACGAGTTCGTATTGCTCGGTCAGGTACTGGGTCTGGAAGGCGAAGTAGTCGTCGCCCTGCGAGTCGGTAAAGCTCGAGGTATCCGAAAGGACACGAAGGCGGGCTTCGGCGTCGTACTCCTGTGGAACCGGGAATCCGAACTGCTCTCGCAGCGTGACGAATCCGGCGTCGTAGATGTCATCGGTCAGGTCACCGTTCTGGAGGGCGTTCCCGAACTGTCCCCAGGCTTCTCCCATGAGCTCCGAGTACCCTCCGCCCGAGACGATTTCAAGCGGGACTCCACTCGGCGATTCGAACGGGGGCGCTCCCCATTCGCCGCTGAAAGGGTCGAGGACTTCCGCGACGAATCGAAACGTGCGGGTGCTCCGATAGATGGTGTTCTGATAGCTCTTGTAGATCTCCACGTCGAACTCGTCGTCCTCCGAGATCTGGCCGAACTGATCAAACCACCCGTTCGCCCGCTCCAGGTTGCTCGGCCGATCGAGCAGCCACGCGAGCGCGTTCCGTTCGGCGAGTGCCGCGCGTGAGACCGTGGCGGATTCGTCGAGCCGGTTGTCGCTGATCGTGATCTCGTAGCCTCGGTGCGCCCAGTTCGCGGTGAACAACGACCACTCGCCCCCGGGGAACAGCACCGACGGAGTGCGATCGACGAGCGGCGACGCCGTCTGACCGAGCGGGCCCCAGGGGTCGATGCGGACCGCCCCCGCAAGGAAGCCCTCGCTCAGAAGAACGGAGTCGGTGATCTCGGTCATCCGGTTCTGGATCACCGGCATCCGGTCGAGCGCCCGTTGGAGCAGGGCGTTGAATAGGTCGGCGCGATCGCGTGTCGCGTTGGCGAGCGTCAGGATGCGCTGGCCGTCGGCGATGATGTCGTCGATCTCGGCGTCGCCGCCGCGCTCGGTGAGCTGCGACTGCAGCATGAACGCGAAGTACCACGGGCTCTCGTGCGCGAGCTGCATGTACGAGGCCGCGGCCTGGGACCACGGCGCGGGGGCTCCCACGCGCGCGGTCGTGATCGGACCGACCACCGGAGAACCGTCTGTCGTGAACAATCCGACAGGGATGCGTCGCAGATCGTTCAGCGAGCGGGCGATCGGCTGCGCGTTGAGCGTCGACTCGGCGTTGTGGAGCGTAAGCTGCTGCGTCGTCGGCCCTGCGAACACGGTCGATTTCGAAGTGGTCGTCGCGTAGGTGTAGAAGAAACTCGCGCTGTCCACGAAGTTCGGCGTTTCGTTCTGGTAGAAGAGATCCACGCCGGCGTCGTTGCGATAGTCGAGCACGAGGTCGGCCTGGAGCGAGAGCGGGAGCAGCAGCGCATCCTCGGCGAAGCCGAAGAGTGCGGCTTCGATTCGGTCGAGCGTGGTGCGTGCTTCGGCGATGTTCGCCGCGATGTCGTCTACATCGTCCTGCAGGTCTCCGATCTGGTCGCCGAGCGCGCCGAAGCCGCCGATCATCGTCTCGAAGATCGTGTCGAGCTTCTGATCCACGAGGTCGAACCGCGCGTTCATCTGCACGCGCAGGTCCTCGACCTGCATGCGCAGCGCGACCATATCGTCATACACCTGCTCCTCGCCGCTCTCCCCGTCCGAGTCGAGCGCGCCGGCGAGGTTGATGACACCGCTGACGAGCGACGCGGTGGACGACACTCCGGCGAAGACGTTGCCGGTGGCGTACGCGGCTCCGAGCCCGGCGAGCGATCCGACGATTTCGAGCGAGTGCTGAGCGACCACCAGGCCGTTGTTCGCCTGGATCTGCAGGCCCGCGAACGAGCGGGTGACATCGGCCACGGCTTCCACGCCGGGGTAGCTGGACTGCTGGAGGATGAGCGTGCGCGCGAAGATGGCGGCGCGGTCGTCGGAGGTCGCGCGGATGCCGTTGATCACCGCCTGACGCCGCGCTTCGAGCTGGGCAAGGGCGGCGTCGTGGTTCGGATCATCGGGGTCATTCGCCGCCGCAAACAACTGAACAGAGTTGAGCGCGAGATTCGACTGAATCTCGGCGACGCCGATGGCATCGAGCACGAGCGCGGACTCCGCCTCGATGGCATCGAGGCACATGAACACCTCGCCCTCGAGGCCGAGGTGGGCGCCCTCGACATCGCGGATCTCGAGGAACCCCTGATAGTCGGGCAAGCCCTCGAGCCCGGCGTTGACCTCGACCTGCGTCGGATCGACAGAGCCGAACATCGGCGAGAGCCCGAGGTTGGTCAGGTAGTCGATGCCAGCCTGAGAGAGCCCGTCGATGCGGTTGCCGGCCGGATCGACACCTGCAAGGACGCTGGTGAGCGCATCGGCGGTCTCGGTACGGTTGATGAATCGCTGGACCGAGGCGAGGTCGTACCGGGCCATGCGGAGTCGCGACTCGTTGTAGCCGTCGAGTCCGGGCAGGTCGATGCCGAGCAGTTCGATCGCGCGACGCCCGACACGGGTGTCGGTGCCAGCGAGGGTGCCGACCGAATCGATCCGGGTGGAGACGAGCGCGGTGAGGACCGAACCAGTCTTCGCGAGGCGGTCATCGCCCGGAACCGCCGCGGCGAGGGCGGCGTCGTAAGACACAACGAAGGCCCCAAACTGTTCGGGCGTTGCCAGCGGGTTGGCCTCGGAGAAGGCCCAGAGGCCGGCGATGCTGGCGATGGCCCGCGGGTTGGGCTGGTCCTCGAGATAGTTCTGGCGGGTGTACTCGGCAGCGCGGATCGCATCGAGCATCAGCTGGTAGTCGGCTTCGCTCTCGACCGGGATGTCGGTGGCCTCCGCGGGTTGCGGTGCACACACCACGGCGACACCGATGGTGAGGGTAAGAACCGGCCTGGAGAGGCTGGAAACAGTGTTCTTGAATCGTGGCATGGCGCA